>VFZW01000050.1 GCA_016871055.1 Acidobacteriota bacterium | reverse complement strand
GACGCCTTTCGCCGCCAACAGGAGAATCCGGCAGCGTAGCGCCACACGCTGGGGGGAGCTTCCGTTCCGGAGCAAGGCTTCGAGTTGCTCCCGTTGGCTCGCTTCTACCGCCAAGGGAGCTGCTGGGGTGAACATGACCCAGTATGAGGCAACTCTGCCTATATGTACATAGTTATATGAGACAGGACACTAGCGGCCGGGGCCGATGCCGGCGGCGCCGACGAAGTCGACGAGAATGTGTTCGTGCGAAAGAATACTCTTCGGGGGCTCCGAACCGCCGGCGAGCGCGGCGAGAAAGTGGCGTCGAAGCAGCATTCGGTCATTCTGGCACGGCGGGGCGGCCCAGTGGCGCGCAACGGCGCGGCGGGTGTATTTTAGAGAGCATGCGAATGTGGCTGGCCGTTGTCGCCTGCACGGCGCTCGCGCAAGACGCGGCGGGGTTGTATCGCGCCCAGTGTTCGTACTGCCACGGCGCGCGCGGGGAAGGTGGGCGCGGCCCGGATCTTACAACCGGACGCTACAAACACGGCGACCTGTTCACGACGATTCGCAACGGCGTAAAGGGAACCGAGATGCCCGCGGTGCGCGCGTCCGACGATGACGTGCGGCGGCTGGCGGAATACGTCAAGTCGTTGGCGCGCGTCGATTCGGCGGCCGTGTCCGGCGACCCCGCATTTGGCCACGCGTTATATGAAGCGAATTGCGGCGCCTGCCACGAAA
The DNA here is from genome assembly GCA_016871055.1 of Acidobacteriota bacterium. Lineage (GTDB taxonomy): Bacteria > Acidobacteriota > Terriglobia > Bryobacterales > Bryobacteraceae. The sequence goes on along the minus strand of VFZW01000050.1, from coordinate 24,882 downwards.
CGGTCGGCCCGGATCTAGCGGGCGTGGCCCGGCGTGGAGCGGCGTTTGTGCGCGAGTCGATCCTGGAGCCGGGCAAGGAAATCGCGATGGGCTATCGCGCCATCCGGGTCATTGTGAAAGACGGAGCCGCCATCGAGGGCATTCGGCTGAACGAAGACGACATCTCGGTTCAAATCCGCGATACACGCGGCCAACCGCGGTCGCTGCTGAAAGCAGGGATTGTGGAGATCGACCGGTCGAAACCGTCGCTGATGCCTTCCTTCGCCGGCAGACTTGACGACAAACAGATCGACGCCTTGATTGCATTTTTGCGGGAGTTGCGATGATTCGAATTGCCTTGCTGATCGCGCTGACGGCACCGGCGCAGGTTCCCTATGTGCGGCTGCTGAAGCCCGAGGCGGGCGACTGGTTGATGTACTCGGGCAACTATAGCGGCTGGCGATATAGTGCGCTCGACCTGCTCACATCCGCCAACGTTCGCGGCCTGAAAGTGAAGTGGATGTATCAGGCGCGGACGCAGGAGAAATTCGAAACAACCCCGCTCGTCGCCGATGGAATCATGTACCTCACGCGGCCGGAAAACGAAGTCTTCGCGCTCGACGCCGAAACGGGCCGCACCCTGTGGACCTACGTCCACCGCAATCCCGAACGCACGTTCAACTGCTGCGGCAAGGTGAATCGCGGATTGGCAATTCTCGACAACCGGCTATTCATGAACACGCTCGACATGCATCTCATCGCGCTCGACGCCAGGAGCGGACGCGAGTTGTGGAAGGTCAAGATGCACGATCACGAAGCGGCCGGCGGGTATGCGTCGCCCGGCGCGCCTCTCGCGTTGCATGGAAAAGTCGTCGTCGGCATGGCGGGCGGCGAGCGCGGCGTCTCCGGTTTTCTCGACGGCTACGACGCGGCCACCGGCAAGCGTCTCTGGCGATTCAACACCATCCCGCAACCCGGAGAGGCGAACTTCGGAACGTGGGCCGGGGACTCCTGGAAAACAGGCGGCGCTTCGACTTGGAACAGCGGCGCATACGATCCCGAGTTGAACCTCGTCTATTGGGGAACATCGAACCCGTGGCCCGACTACAACGGCGACTTCCGCAAAGGCGACAATCTCTACTCCTGTTCCGTGATCGCCCTGAACGCCGACACCGGCAAGCTGGCCTGGTATTACCAATTCACGCCCCACGACCTCCACGACTGGGACGCCACGCAAATTCCGGTGTTGGTCGATGGCCTCTATCAAGGCAAACAACGGAAGCTGATGGCGTGGCCGAATCGCAACGGCTTTTACTATCTGCTGGACCGCGCCACCGGCGAGTTCCTGTTTGCGAAGAACTTCGTCCGGCAGACCTGGGTGAAGAGCTTCGACGCCAAGGGGCGGCCGGAAGTGATCCCCGGCAACGAACCCACGCCGGACGGCAATACGAGCGTGTTCCCAGGCGTCGATGGCGCGGCGAATTGGATGTCGCACAGCTACTCGCCGTCGACGAAGCTGCTCTACACGTTTGCGCGCGAAGAACGCCGCGTATTCACCAAGGACGAACCGCGTCACCCAACAACGGCGCCCGACGCAGCGGTTGGCCGGCCGTTCCGCAGACGGCCGCGCTTCGCTCCGGAAGAGAGCTGGGGCAAAGTAATGGCGATCGATCCACTGACGGGCGACACGAAGTGGGAGCACAAGGTCCTCTCACCGCCTTGGAGCGGCGTGATGGCAACAGCCGGCGGACTTGTATTCGGCGGCACGTTGGAAGGCGTCGTCTTCGCGCTCGACGCGCGGAGCGGCGAACGCCTGTGGCACTTCATGGGCAACGACCGCGTGTATTCCTCGCCGATCAGTTTTCTATCGAATGGCAAGCAGTTGATGTCGTTGCCGGTCGGAGACGTTCTGATTACCTTCGGACTGGACTAATGCGGGCGCTCTGGCTGGCGTCGATGGTGTGCGTCGCGCAAGCGCCGGCGCTGTTCGAAACCCACTGCGCGCGGTGCCATGCGCTCGACGGAAAAGGCGGCAGCGTTGGGCCGGAGTTGTCGGCGATCGGCGCCGTGCGCACGCCGGTTTCGATTCGCGCTTCGCTGCTCGACCCGAACGCGGAGATCTACGGCGACTTCGTCACCGGAATCGTTGAGACACGCGCCGGCCGCGTCGAGGGCGTCGTGTTGAATGAGGACGACCTGTCGGTACAGCTGCGATTGACGAGCGGCGAAATGCGGTCTTTCTTGAAGAAGGACGTGTTGGCCGTGCGGCATGAGGATCGCTCGCTGATGCCGTCGTTTCGAACCAAGCTGAACGAAGGCGAGATCGATGCGATCGTGGTCTACCTCTCGTCGCTGCGCGGACCGGCGGCGTCCGCCTTACCCAGGACGCGCGAAATCGCGCGCGTAACCGAAACACTGGCGTGGATGACGCGGCCGGAACGGGACCGCGAAGAGAAACCGGAAGCGGTGCTGGACGCCCTGGCGCTGCGCCGCACCGATGTGGTCGCCGACGTCGGTGCGGGCGCGGGGTACTTCACCTGGCGCATCGCGAAGCGAGTCGATCGAACGATCGCGGTCGACATCCAACGCTCGATGCTGCAATTGAATCAGGAAGAAGCGGCGCGGCGCGGCACGCGCAACATTGAGTTCCGGGAATCGGCGCTGGAGGAAAACAGCGTCGATGTCATTTTCATCGCCAACGCCTATCACGAGTTTGCCGAGCCGGAACGCATGTTAGACGAGTTCCGGCGCGCTTTGCGCACGGGCGGGCGACTGGTGGTGCTTGAGTACGCCAAGGAGCGCCCCGGCGTGCCCGTCGGCGAAGCGCACAAGATGTCGCCCGCCGAGATGCGATCGGAAATGGAACCAGCCGGATTCTCACTGGAACGGATACTCGATTTTCTGCCGATTCAGAACGGGCTAATTCTGCGGAAGCGCTAGAACGAAATGCGGCCCGTGAACTGAATCTGCCGCGGCGTCCAGTAGGACCGCTGGTGCGTCTGAATCCCGTCGGAATCACCCGGATTCAAGAGACCCTGGATGTTGAACGCGTTGAAGGCGTCGACATTGAACCGGAACTTCACGCGCTCGGTGATGACGAACTCTTTGTACAGCGAGATGTCGGACTGGAAATTCTTCGGACCCTGCAGCACGAACGAGTTATAAGCACGCACGCCGCTTGGGCCGGGTGAGAACGGAGTGGTCACCTGGCGGCCGCCGGCGAGGGTCTGCACGACGTTATTGTTGCCGAAGTTGGTTTGGCCAGGCGTGTTGTTGATCGGCGTCAGGTAAGGCGTGTAGCCCGAGGGAACGCCGGTAACGCCACGCGTGGTGGCGTTGATGACCGTGGGCGCAAGATATCCGTTAAACCACATATTGGCGGGCCGGCAGACCCCGGAACGGCAGTCGGTGACCTTTACCGAACTCTTGTACAGTTCGACCGGGCTGGTCGCTCCGTAGTTATCGTTTGCGACCTGGAAGGCCTGGGACACCGTGGTGCCGACAAAGGCAACCTGGAAACCGCCAATCAGCGCGTCGACGAAACGGTTGCTGTTCTTGGCGAAGCGGCGGCCCTTGCCGAACGGCACATCGACAATACCGTTAAACGTAATGCGGTGCAACGGAATGGCCGTGTCGGCACGGTAGTTCTGCCAGCGGTTGAATTCGCGGCTCGGCTTAAATTGGGTACCAACGTCCATCCCCTGCGGAATCGCGCCGGGAGCGAAGATATCGGCGGGAAAGAGGATGTTGTCGCGGAACGTATTCCCGCCGACGCGGAAGGCGCGCGAGTATACATAAAAGATCTGGTATCCCACCCCTCGGCGATAGGGCCGCTGGTAGTTAAACTGCAGCGCGCTATCGTTCGAGAAACCGTACTTTGTGGATTGGGTAATACCGCCCCAGGTGCGGTTGTCATAGGGTCGCGTGGCGACGCTGGCCAACGGGCCAGTCGGCGGCGTGGTGCCCGTCTTCGCCTGCCAGACGTAGGCGGAAGGCGCGTCGTTGATCTGGAAGTTTTGATCGAGGTTTTCACCGTGTGTGAAGACATACGACGCGCGGAACACCGATCCATCTTTCAGCGGCTGCTCGATCGTAAAGTTGGCTTCCCGCACACGGGCAGGCGGGTAATCGCCACCAACTACGGTGCCGGTACCAATGCCGGGCAGCAGCGCGGTGGTCGACTGCGTATCGACCGCGTTGGCCGAGTTCACGCCGGCGACGACGCGGATGGGGTTACGCAGCAGCGAATTCGGCAAACCGTCTGGCGACTGGGCGGCGTTCGTGTAGCTGGTCGAATAAGCGGCGATGAACGGATAGCTCGCCGTCAGGTAGCGAATCGAGTTCCGCACAGGCACCGGATAGATGTACTCGCCGTAGCCGCCGCGAATAACCGTTCCGTTCTTGCCGAACGACGGTAGGTACGCGAAGCCGGTCCGCGGCAAGAAGTTGGCATTGGCGCCGGCGATGCCACGGGAAGGCATTCCGCCCTCCTGGAACGTTTCGAACTTCGCTCCCAGATTGCGAAGGTTAGTGAGGATCGCGTTCGTAGTTAGGCCGTTCTGGATGTAGTAATCGAGCGGCCGGGGCAGCGCGATCGCCTTGTTCTTCACGTCAAACGCCACCATGTAATCGTTGGCTGCGCGCACGGCGGGATGAGCCTCCCATCGCAAGCCGAGGTTGATCGTGAGCCGCGAATTGACACGCCAGTTGTCTTGAATGTAGGAGTCGTATTCCATCAGCGAAGAGATGTTGAACGGAGAGTTCCGGCGTTCGTTGTAGCTGGCGGCGGCGCCGAGGAAGAAGTCGGCGTTCTGATTGCCGGTATTGGCGCGGACACCGAAATTGATTCCGGTTGTGGGATCGTAGATGCCGGTTGCTTGGTTGGTGAACGTCGTCTGGTCGGTTCCGCGATCGGAGAGATAAGCAAACCGTTCGTGGCGGACGCGCAGACCAAAGGCGATCTGGTGTTTTCCGGCGATCTTGTTGAAGTTCTCGTCGAAGTTCTCGACGCGCTGGCTCATCCCGTAATACCACTGCGAACCGCCGTATGGCATGAAGAGGTTGGAACCGATGTCGGGGAAGCCGATGTTACCCAGACTGTTTGGAAGGCCAAACTGCTTTTCAAAATTGAGCAGCGATCGCTCCGGCCCCTGCACGTACATGCGCTGCCATTGCATGCTCAGGACCGTCTCCGAGAAGAAGGTAGGCGAGAAAACTTTCGAATAACCCAGCGCCCCGCTAATCGTCTGCACGGGAATGTCCTGGTAACCCGTGGAACCTTCCTTCAATTCGGGCGTCTCGATGTTCGCCGGCGAAGCGGACGGATAGTTGCGCAGCGCGCGCTGCTGCTGACGAATATCGGTAAAGCGGAAATACATCCGGTTCTTTTCGTTGAAAACGTGATCGAGGCGAACGGTGTAGTTCGGAACGGTCGCCGTGGTCGGGTTCTGCCCGGTCAAGTTGAAGTTGACCATCGGATTGTCCGCCGAGGTCGGCGGCGGTGTGGCGGCGAGAAGTGTTCTCGCCAAGGGGCTGATGCGCGCCAGTGGGATTTGGTTGTTGGAGAACGGCAGTCGCGAGTAGTTCATCTCGGCGCCCTGCGTGGTGCTCGGATCGAAGAGTTGCTGCAGGACGTTGGCGTTGTTGATAAGCCCGGAGAAGTCGCCCTGACGCATCGCCATGGTGGGCACGCGCATCAACTGCTGACTGGCCGAACGCAGCGAGAAACGCTCGTAGGCGAAGAAGAAAAAGGAGCGGTTGCGGCCGTCATAGAATTTCGGGATCCAGATGGGTCCGCCGGCGGATGCGCCGAACTCGTTACGGATCAGTTTGGGCGCCCTGAAGTTCGTCGGATCCTGTCGGGCGCGGGCGATTCCGAAGTAGTTGTTGCGCGCGGTTTCGAATAGCGAGCCGTGCAGCTGGTTGGTTCCCGACTTCGTCGTCAGGATGACCGTTGCCGGCGTAGCGAACTGCGCGCTCGAGTTCAGGGTTTCAAACCGCGCCTCGGCCACCGCGTCGGGATCGGGCAGGATCGCACGCGCCGTGTTCGATGGACTGCCGAAATTGCGGTTCGTCATCGGAGCCCCGTCCTGCGAATACTCCATCGCCTCGCCCATCAGGCCGTTGGCGCGAGTGCCGCCGCCTTCCAGACCGGGTACGGTGTTCTGCGCCAAGCCGAGCACGTTGCGGCCGTTCTGCGGGAGTTGCTGGATGCGCGCGGCGTCAAGTTGCGTGTTGACCGTACCGCTGTCGTAGGTGGCGAGCTGGATCGTCTCGGCGGTGATGGTGACTTTTTCACTGACCTCGCCGACCGCGAGCTGCGCGTTGTAGACCAGCACCTGACTGTTTTGCAGCGTGATCGCAACATCGGACTTCTTCATGCCGGCGGCCGTGAAAGTGACGGTGTAGTTGCCGGCGAACAGGCCTTTCAAAGCATAGAAGCCCGCGGCGGTTGTCGTCGTCTGAATCGAGACGCCCGTGGCCAAATTGGTGGCCTGGACGTTGCAGCCGGGTATGGCGGCCGCGGTGGCGTCCTGCACGGTGCCTTGGATGGTTCCGGCGCCGCTCTGCGCCATCAGGCCGAGCGAAGCGGTTACCAGTAGTGCGAAGCGAAGTGTGGATATCAAGCGAAACGCCCCTTTCTTCGCGTGAGCATACCACACCGACTCTGTTACGATGGGCCACACATGGGCGCACGGGTACTCCTCGGCGTATTACTGGCGAGCGTGGGATTCGCGCAGCAAGAGTGCGCGAGCTGTCACAAGTCCATTTACGACGCGTACAAGAAGACCGGAATGGGCCGCTCTTTCGCGCGCGCCGCCGCGGCGAACACGCCTGTGTTGAACGGCGCCTTTTATCACTCGCCGTCCGATAGCTTCTTCTCGACGCTCGTGCGCGGTGGAGAGTTCTATCAGAGGCGTCATCAGTTGGACTCCGCCGGACGGGAAATCAACGTGATGGAGAAACGCATCGACTACGTGATGGGCTCGGGCAACCTCGCGCGAACCTTCCTGCACCGCACTCCGGCCGGAACGCTGTTCGAACTGCCGCTCGGCTGGTACGCCGAGAAGGGCGGGTATTGGGCGATGAATCCCGGCTACGATCGCGCCGATCACGAGGGCTTCCGGCGTCCGATCACCTACGACTGCATGTTCTGCCACAACGCCTACCCAAACGTCCCCGCCAAATCCGAAGAGCCGGTCTATCTCGGCACGCTGCCCGAAGGCATCGACTGCCAGCGCTGCCACGGCCCCGGTGCGAAGCATATCGAGCTTGCAAGCAAATCCGGCGCATCGGCCGAACTCGTTCGCCAGGCCATCACGCGTCCGCGCGGCGAACGCCAACTCGACCTCTGCATGGCCTGTCATCTGGAAACGACAAGCGCGCCGCTGCCCAACGCCATCCTGCGCTACGAGCGAACGCCGTTCTCGTTCCGGCCCGGCGAACCGCTGGCCAACTACATTCTCAATTTCGACCACGCGCCCGGCGCGGGTCACGACGACAAATTCGAAATCGTCAGTTCGGCGTACCGGATGCGGAAGTCGGCGTGTTTCACCAAGAGCGCGGGCAAGATGCTGTGTACGACGTGCCACGATCCGCACAACGCGCCGCGCGGCGCCGAAGCGGCCAGGCAATACGAAAACGCCTGCCGGCAATGCCACGACTCGTCGCATGCACAGGCCCCCGGCGACTGCGTCGGCTGCCACATGCCCAAGCGCCGCACCAGCGACGTCGTCCACGCCGTGGTAACGGACCATCTCATTCAACGCCACAAGCCCGCGGGCCATCTGCTCGCCGAACGCGCCGAAACGCAGGACGCCTATCGCGGCGAAGTCGTGCCATTCTATCCGGCCGCGGTCGACGACTTGTATCGCGCGGTAGCGCAGGTGAAACAGAAGAGCAATCTGAAAGCGGGCATCGCGCAACTGACCGCTGCGATCGCTCGTCACGAACCGGCGCGCGCGGACTGGTACTTGGAACTGGCCGAGGCCCTGGAAAGCGATGGCCAATTGGCGAAAGCGCTGCCGTGGTATCGCGAAGTGGTGCGCCGCGAACCGTCGCGCGCCGCTGGCTGGCGGAAATTAGGAACGGCCCTGCGGCGCCTGTCGCGCAACGCCGAATCGGCATCGGTACTGCAGCGGTCGACAACGATGTCTCCCGGACATGCGGTGGCGTGGCACGAACTCGGGCTCACCTACCAGGCGCTCGGCAAACCAGCCGAAGCGGCAGCGGCGTTCGAAAAAGCGCTCGCGCGCGACCCGGACATGCCCGAAGCGCACAACAATTTGGGCATCTTGCGAATGGCCGCCGGCGCGGTGTCCTTCCGCGAAGCGATCCGCATCAAGCCCGACTACGCCGACGCGCACGGCAATCTCGCCAACCTGTTGGCAACTTCCGGCCGCTTCCCGGAAGCGCAGTCGGAGTTCGACACCGCGCTGCGGCTGCGCCCCAACGACGCCGGCACGCGCTACAACTACGCGATGCTGCTCGGGCGTTTGCAGCGTTACGACGAATCGCAGCGCGAACTCGAAGCCTGCCTGCGCGCCGATCCAAATTTTGCCGACGGGCGCGAATTACTCGGCGATCTACTGCTGGCGCGCAACAATCCCAAAGAGGCCGCGATACACTACCGCGAAGCCGCGCGCCTGCGGCCGTCATCGATGCGAGCCGCGTTCGGCCTGGGCATCGCGCTGGCAGCCACGGGCGACACTGCCGCCGCGCTCCCACACCTCCGCAAAGCCGCCGCGGGCTCGGATGCGGAATTTCGCGCAAAAGCCGCGGAAGCGTTGCGGGGGTTAAAATAGTAGGCGCCGCCATGGTCACATTCACTGAGTTCATCGAAAGCGCGGCTTCGAAACGGGAGTTCGTTAACGTCTTTTTTGAACAACGAGTATTCGAACTAATCGGCACCCTCCAAAAACTGTCTACTCCATTGGAGGACGCCGGAGTTCAACACGAACTCGTCGGAGGTTTGGCGGTATTTCTTCACGTTGAAAATGCGGACTCGACGCACTCCTCGCTGACCAGAGACATTGATGTCATGATCCGTCGAGAGGATCTGCCCCGTATTGTTGAGATCGCCGAAGCGAGCGGTTTCCGCTTTCGACACTCGGCGGGCTTGGATATGCTGCTCTACGGAGAAACGTCGAGTCCGCGCAACGCCGTTCACCTTTGGTACTCGGGCGAGAAGGTGAAGAGTTCACAAGTGGAAGCGCACCCCAACCTGCACCCGGTACGCGTCGGACTTCACGGTCAAGAATTCTGGGTGATTCCCGTTGCGGATCTACTGCGAATGAAGCTCAGTTCGTTCCGCGACAAAGACCGGGTGCACGTGCGCGGGATGGATGCGGCGGGTCTCATCACCAGCGACGTCGAACGCTCGCTAGGCGACGAGTTGGGGGCTCGACTCGTTCACGTTCGCGATACCGAATAACAACCTCACGCAAACCCACCCTCGGCCAACGCTTCCAGGTGCCGAAACATACCACCTCTCCGCGCGCGAGCGATCGCCAATGATCTCTGCGACACGATCAATAATTTGCCGCTCCATAGTTATCCCTTCACCATCACCCCAGCCGCGTTATACCCCGGCGCGCCCATCACGCCGCCGCCCGGGTGCGCGCCACTGCCACAAAGAAACAAGCCATCGATCGGCGTCTTGTAAGAAGCCCAACGCGCCGCCGGGCGCATAAAGAACATCTGGTCGATCGCCATCTCGCCGTGAAAAATGTTTCCCTTCGTAATCCCGAACCGCCGCTCCAGATCGAGCGGCGTCAACATCTGATAGTGCTCGATCGACGACGAGAAACCCGGCGCGTATTCGTCGACGATCGAGATCACGCGCCGGTAAAAAGGCTCGCGCAGCGAATCCCAATCGCCCTCGCGCAACGTGTAGGGCGCGTATTGCAGGAACACGCCGAGAATGTGTTTCCCCGGCGGCGCAAGCGATGGATCGTACAACGTCGGGCACGTGAGCTCCAGCAGCGGCCGCTCGCTGGGCCGGCCGTATTTGGCGCCGTCCCACGCGCGTTCGACGTAGTCCATATCGGGGCAAATGTGCATCGTCGCTTTGTGATGCGCGCCCGGCGCTCCGGGCAGCGCCGTGAACGACGGCAATCGATTAACCGCGAGATTGATCTTCGCCGACGTGCCTTCGATGCGGAAGTGCCGGATCGTCGAGCGGAACTCTTCGTGTAACAGAGAAGGATCAACCAGCTTCTCGAACGTCAACTTCGGATCAAGGTTCGACGCCACTTGCGACGCTTCGATCTCTTCGCCGGATGCCAACACCACGCCGCGCGCGCGATTCGACTTCACCACGATCGACGCCACCTCCGCGCCGCATCGAATCTCCACGCCGCGCGCGCGCGCCGATGCCGCCATCGCCTCCGACACCGCGCCCATTCCCCCGCGCACAAATCCCCACAACCCGCGCTTGCCGCCCACGCCGCCCGTACAATGATACAGCAAAATATACGCCGTGCCGGGCGATCGCGGCCCCCCGTTGGCGCCGATGACGCCATCGGTCGCCAGCGTCACTTTGATCTCGGGCGATTCGAACCACTCGTCCAGGTACTCGGCCGCGCTCATCGTGAAGATCTTCACCAGCGCTGTCATATCACGAGCGCCCAATTTCCGCACGCGCCCGGCAAGCTTCAGATATTCGAGCATCTCGCCGATACCCGACGGCGGAAAAGGCGGCGGCACGGTTAAAAGCAGCGACTCGACCAACACCGCGATCCGCTCCAACTGCGCGTCGTATTCACTCATGCGCTCCGCATCGCGCCGCGAAAACTGCGCGAGCGAGTCGAACGTTTTCTGGTGATCCTGCCAAGTGAACAGATACCGCCCATCGGGAAACGGCGAGAAAAACGCCGGGTCCTTGGGATCGACCTGATAACCGAAGCGCGCCAGCTCCATGTCTTCAACGATCTTCGGCTGCAACAGGCTCGTTAAATAACTCGCCACCGAGACTCGATACCCCGGCCACAACTCCTCGGTCACCGCGCAGCCGCCGACAAGATCGCGCCGCTCCAACACCAGCACCTTGCGCCCCGCGCGCGCCAGATAGAATGCAGTCACCAAGCCGTTGTGACCGCCGCCGACGATGATCGCATCGTAGCGTTTCACGCCGTCACTCCCGCCTCCTCGATCGTCAGCGTTCCCTTGTCCGCATCGAGCGCCGCCATGCAGCCCAACGGCAGCGTCAACTGATCGGAGGTATGCCCAAACGTCAACCCGGTCAGCACCGGAATCTTCAGCCCGCCCAGAATCTCGTCGATCACTTCGCCAAGCGACAAATTCGAATCGAAACCCGGTCGGAACTCGCGCGGCGTGCAGCGCGAGCATTCGCCGAGCACCACGCCCGCGGCCTGATCGAACTTGCCCGCCAGCCGCAGTTGCGTCAGCATGCGATCCATCGAATACGGCTCCTCGCCGACGTCTTCGATGCACAGAATCTTGCCGCGCGTGTCGATCTCGTACGGCGTGCCCATCGTCGTCGAAATCAGCGTCAAGTTGCCCGCGACAAGCGGCCCGCGCGCCCGCCCGCCGCGCACCGTGCGCAGCGTGTGAGCGGGCCGCAGCGGATTTGACTCCTTCGGGTTCGTGACATTCCCGATCGGTGTTGTTTCAAACAATGCACGCCAAAAATGTTCGATCGTATACGGCGTGAACCCGGACAACATTACCGGACCGTGAAACGTCACCAGCCCGGTCTTCTGATGGATCGCCAGATGCAGCGCGGTGATATCGCTGTAACCCTGCAGGATCTTCGGATGCGTCCGGATCAGTTCGTAGTCAAGCGCCGGCAACAACTGCGCGCTGCCGTATCCGCCGCGAATCGCGAAGATGGCCGCGATCGACGGATCGGCGAACATGGCGTGCAAATCGGCCACTCGCTCGGCGATCGATCCCCCGAGATAGCCCGTTTTCTTCCGCACGTTCGCGCCCATCTTGACCTTTAAGCCGAAATACTCGGCCGTCCGCAGCGCCGTGGCCAGTTCGTCAGGCGACGACACATACGTCGACGGTGTGACGAATCCGACCGTATCGCCGCGTTTCAACACACGCGGCCGAATCAATTTCGGAGTGCCCGTTTGCGCCGCCAGCCCAACACCACTCGCCAGAAATACCCGTCGGTCCATATCCGACGATTGTGTCAGATCCTCAACGATTGCGCTTCAACAGCACCGCGATCGAAAATCCGCCGATCGTCTTTCCGTCCCGCAAATACGACCAGTCTTCGATGTCGTCGAGCGGCACCTCGACGCGCGAACCAAGCCGCAATCCCGGCAAATCCGACGGTTCGTTCCCGAGCAGCCCCCACACACAGGTGAGCGTAATCTCCTCGACATCAACCCAGATGTGCTCGGTGCGGCCGTCGCGCGTGATCGGCGCTTTAACCGAAAAGCCGTTGCCGCTGTTGGCGGCGAAGGCATCGCAGAACTCTTTCCACCGGCATTGCGCCACACGCTTGGCCTCGGCAAGTTCGGCATCTTCCGCCTCGGCGTTGACAACGGGCGAATGCTCGATCTCGCCGAAGACCGCTTTCACCGGATCGGCGGCGCGCAATTGAAACGGTACGAGGTCGCTGCCCGGCGCTATGCGTTTCGACGGACGATGCAAAAGCGCCATCACGTCGGCGCCCCACAGCCTCGCCAGCACGCGGCCAATCGTCGGGTACGGATTCTCACCATCGCGCAGCGCGTCGACCGAAATCCACGCGCGATGCTCGCGGATCGCCATCGCCAGCCGCTGCTCGGCAACTCCGCTGGCGACCTTCTCCGGATCGGCCACATACGGCGCGGCGTGCACGTGCAGCACGAAAGATCCACCCTGAATACGGAACGGAAGAATCGGCGATTCGCCACCCACAAAGTTCTCTACGTTCTCCGACGCGGCGAGCCCAACCGCCACGCCAAACTCGCTCGCCAACAACGCCGCCAGCGTCTGCGCATTCATCGCGCGCGGCTCCGACAGCAGCATCACGATCGAATCCTCGGCGCGCCGCGGCCGGTTGCGCCGCCACTCCAGATACAGCTTCCAAAGTGTCCGCAGCCCAAGCCCAACAAGCGCCCAAAACAAGAACAGTATGATGCCGCGTATCATTTGCGCACCTCGACCACGGCCTTTGTGAAGTAACCCACCTCTGTGACTTTTAGCGTATACGGCCAATCGTCGATTTCGTCGATCCGCACTTCCACGCTCGAACCCATCTGCAAGCCAGCCAGATCATACGGCTCATTCGCCAGACGCCCGCTAATCACACCGCCATCCATGTCGAGCACGGTAATCCAGATGTGCTCGGTGACATCGCCGCGCGTGATCGGCGCCTTGAGGATGAAGTCCTCGCCTTCGCGTGCCCGAAACGCCTTCTCGAATTCGGGCCACCGCTTGCGTGCCAGATTTCGTGCGGCCACCAGCGCGGGGTCTTTGTCGTCAACGGGGATTGGCGGCTCTCCGCGTTCACGCCGGAACAGCGCGTTGATGACATCGGGCTCTCGCAACTTCGTGCGTGTCGAATCGTTCACCATCACCCATTGTTGGGATTGAGGATGCAACACCGCAACCGCGCTATCCATCCACAGCGCCGCAAGAACTCTTCCGATCACCGGATACGGATCCCCAACGGCTCGATTCTGCCAAGTGTTGTCGTCAACGGCGATCCAACCTGCATGTTCGTCTTCGAGACCGTCATACCCGTCAAGCGGGTACTCTCCCTTCTCTAGGTGCAGCAGCAGGTCGTGGCCTTCAACCTGAATCGACAACAACGGAACCTCTCCGCCAACTCGCGCTTTCATGCCGAACTCAGCCGCCATCGCATTCGCGACGGCCGCTTTATCAAGCGCTGGCTGCTCGTCCAACAGCATAACCAGCGAGCGGACCTCAACCTCTTTGGGCGCAGGCGCCGCCGGGCGCGAAACGCGCCACGCCAGCGCGCCGCCAATCGACGCGACGACGAAGGCGATCACCAGCGCCACACGGTTATCCAAGCGTCACGTCCGATCGCATATCAGCCGATTGTGGCAGATCTTCAGCGTTTGCGCTTCATGAAATACTCGAGCGAAAACGCTCCGACCGGTTTACCTTCACTCATATAGACCCAGTCCTCAACTTCGGCGATAGGAACTTCGACCCGAGAACCGTAGCGCAGACCGTCGAGCGCCGCGGGTTCGTTGCCGAGCTTTCCGCGCAGTATCGTATCGTCAATGTCCGTCACCTCAATGGATTGTCGGCATACAATCTGGGGCTATTGTGAAGCAGGAACATAAAGCCGCTCAGATGAACGACAAATAGGTACTTTTCGCCAGTGACGAAGTTTGCAGCGTCCGATTCCTCGCCTGTTTCGCATGGAACGGCGAACTCATCGGCGAACTGGCGGCGAGCACCTGCGCGTTGAGGGCTCGCGGTTCGGTCAGCAACATCGCAATACCCTCACTAGGAGGCGCTTCCGCGGCGGCTTTCTTCTTGCACCACCATTGCCATGCCGCGATGGCGAACAGCGCGATTCCAAGAGTGATCCACAACGTCATTGGCGCGCCTTCACTGCGGCTTGCGTGAAGTAGCCGTGTATCTCGCCGTCGAAGACGAATCGCCAGTCGTCGATATCGCCCGCGGATATGCTCACGGTCGACCCCAATTTCAAGCCTTCCAATTCGAACGGCTCGTTGGCAAGCCGCCCGGTAATAGCGCCTTCGTGCTCCGACACGACGTCGATCCAGATGTGCTCCGTGAACTTTCCGCGAGTAACGGAAGCCTTGACGATGAACGCCTTGCCTTCGTGCGCTCGAAACGCCCTCACGAATTCGGGCCAGCGGCGTCGAGCTTCCGCGCGAGCGGCGGCGAAGTCGGAGTCGTCAATGTGCATGTTCTTAAGCCCCGATGTCTTGTCGGGCCGGAACAACGCATCCAACACGTTCGGTTCACGTAGTTTTTTTGGCGTGGAACGGGTCACGATGGCCCACTCCTTGCTCTCCGGACAGACGATTGCCGCCGCTCCCTCGGGCCACAGCGCCGCCAAGACCCGCGCCATCGGCGGATACGAATCGACCTCTGGCCGGTTCTTCCAACTGCTATGGTCCACACCGATCCAACCGAAATGCTTCATTTCGAAATCGTTGAAGTCACGCAGCGGGTATTCGTCTTGCCGCACGCGGAGAGACAGTTCGTTGCCGTCGACGAGAACGGTCAAACTTGGAAGATCGCCGGTGACGTGCGCCTGGGCGCCGAACTCTGTCGCCACCGCCTTTGAGATCGCCAATTTGTCGAGATTCGGCGGCCTATCGAGCAGCAGGACCAACGAGCGGGCTTCCAAGTCTTGAACCGGAGGAACTACCGGTTTCGGGGGCTGCGTAACGCGCCACGCAATTACTCCGCCGATTGACGCTGTCACAACGGCGAATACTAGAATCAGCCGCTTATCCAAGCGGCACATCCAGTCTCATATCAGCCGATTGTGGCAGATTGGCGAGGCTCGTGCACACACAGCGGATCCTGACCGAGCGGATCGCCGCTTGCCGAAAATGCCCGCGCGCGCGAACCGCCGCAAACGTGGCGGAACTCGCAAACGCCGTAGCGATCGTGAAAAGTCTCGGGGTCATGCAACGCCGTAAACAGCGGTGAGCTGCGGTAGATGTCGACCAGATCGTCCTTGCGAATATTGCCGGCGGGGACCGGAAGGAACCCAGCCGGACAAATATCGCCGGTCGCCGAAATGAACACGATGCCGTGGCCGTCGCGAATGCCGAACGATCGCGCCGCCGGGCTGCGTTTGATCTGCTCGCCCGTGAGGCCTTCGGCGCGCATTTCGTTGATGGCGACACGCCGGTACGACGGCGCTTCCGTCGTTGCGACGATGAATGGCGAGCTCTTCGCGATGCCGTAGATCCACTCCATGCAATGTTCGGCAGCGGCGGCATCCAGCGGCTCGAGCACCGCTCCTCGCCCCACGGCAATCAGAAAGAACAAGCTCCAGCGCGCGATGGGATACTGCTTCAGCACTTCGTGGATCGCCGGCAAATCGGGCGCGGTTTCGGCCGAAACGAGCGTGTTGACCCGCACAGGCATCCCAAGATCGCGCGCCCATCTCAGAGCGTCCATCGTACGCGCAAACGTTCCGGGCACGCCGCGAATGCCGTCATGTTTCTCCGGACACGAGCCGTCAAGACTCAGCCCAAGCCCCGTCACTCCACTGTTATTCAGCCTCTCAAGCATCTCGCGCGTGAGCGCTGGCGTCGCGGCGGGCGTGATCGAAACGGGAATCGACAACCGCCGCGCCACATCGATCAAGTCGAACAGATCCTTGCGCCGCATCGGATCGCCGAACATGGAAATCTGACGAAGCAGGCCCACCCCCTGATCGAACGTCAGTTCCCCCGGCGCGGCGAACGGCATCGCCGTCGCGCGGCAATGCAGTCAGGCCAGTCCGCGGGCTTGCGTCATCTCCCAATACACGTTGAGCGGGGCGACCGAGTCATTGGAGGAGCGCCAGTGGGATGTAACCGGAGTCACATCTTATGCGTGACTGACAACAAACACCGCCACCTCGGCCAAAAGATTCGGCATCGCCTTGATCTCCTTGGTGCCCGAGAGAAAATACCGCCGCTCAATCTGCCACCGTTCACGCGCCGCGAGGATCTCGAAATCGTCGACCGTCAAGAAATGAATGTTCGGCGAGTCGTACCAGTCGTAGGGAAACAGCTTCGTCTTCGGCGCGCGGCCGTTCAGCAGATGCGCGAGCCGTACCTTGTAATGCCCGAAATTCGGGAACGCAATAATCGCTCGACGACCTACCCGTAGAATGTCCTGCATCACCTGTTTGGGATACCGAACCTCTTGCAGTGTCTGGCTCAGCAGCACGTAGTCGAACGCCTTGTCCGGGTAGTCGGCCAGGCACGATTCGATGTCGCCTTGATACGCCGACACCCCGCGCGCGATCGCCTTCTGTAATTTCGCGGGGCTGATCTCAACCCCGCGCGCATCGACGTTCTTGTTGTCCGCGAGCCAGGCCAGCAGTTCGCCCTCGCCGCAGCCGAGGTCGAGAACACACGATCCGGGCTCCACGATTTCCGAGATAAGTCCGTAGTCGCCGCGCCCGAATAGTTCGTGGACGAGCGGTCCGTGTTCGCCCTTCATGCGCGGCTGTAGTCCTTCATCGAGCGGGCCAGGAAGCCGGTGATCAGCTCGGCCTGTTCGTCGACCTCCACGAGAAACGCATCGTGGCCGTAACTCGAGGTCAGCTCGATGTAGGCCACATCCTGATTCCGCCGCCGCAGCGCGTTGACGATCTCAAGCGATTGATACGACGGATACAGCCAGTCGGAGGTGAAGCTGATGACCAGAAAGCGGGTGCGCGTCTTATTCAAAACAGGCACCAGCGATTGCGCGCCGTTGGCGAGATCGAACAGGTCCATCGCCTTCGTGATGTAGAGGTAGCTGTTGGCGTCGAAGCGATCGACGAACTGCGAGCCGCGGTAACGCAGGTAGCTCTCGACTTCGAAGATCCCGTTGTCCTCGCGCTGGCGGCGGCCGAATTTTTCGCGCATCGAGGCGTCGGACATGTACGTAATGTGGCCTACCATGCGCGCGACCGAAAGACCGCGGGCCGGTGGTTTGGAGTCGAAGTATTCGCCGCCGTTCCAATCGGGATCGGCCATGATCGCCTGACGGCCGACTTCATTGAAGGCGATCTGCTGAGCCGAATGCCGCGCGGTGGACGCGATCGGAATCGCCGACGCCACCGACTCCGGATGACTAACCGCCCACTCGAGCACCTGCATGCCGCCCATCGATCCGCCGGCCACACTGAGCAGCCGTTTGATGCCGAGCGATTCCACAAGCATCTTCTGCGCGCGCACCATGTCGCCGATGGTGACCACCGGGAACGACATGCCGTAGCGCTGGCCGGTGGCCGGGTTGATCGAGATCGGCCCGGTTGTGCCCTTGCAGCCGCCCAGGACATTGGTGCAAATCACAAAGTACTTGTCGGTGTCGAAACCCTTTCCGGGGCCGATCATGTTTTCCCACCAACCCCGTTGGCCGTCGGCGCTCTCGCCGGCCGCGTGCGCGTCGCCCGAGAAGGCGTGGACAATCAGAATCGCATTCGACTGGGCGGCGTTCAGCGCGCCGTAGGTTTCATAGGCGATATCGACCGGCTGAATAACGACACCGCTTTCGAGTTCGATCGAATCAAACCGCTTGATCTGTGTTTCGACAACCATCGCGCAGGGAAACCACTAGGATAGCCGACCCGGCCACAAGCACGCGATAAGCAGAATGGTGAAAACGATCGAAACGCCAAGATTGCGGAAGCCGACGCGGCGAAACGGCTCGTCGAGAGTTCCACTCAATCGGTAAAGTTCAAACGCATTGGCCGCGGCCGAAAACAGCGGCACAAGCGCCAGACGGCCCCCGATTAACCCCGCGCCCAGCAGTTGCAGCGCAAGACCCGCGTAGAGTTCGAACGCCGTCGGCATCCGTCCGGTCCTGAGCGCAAGGCGGGCGTGCACCGTGAGGATCGAGGTCAGTCCATGCAGACTGAGCAGCGCCCAGAGCGGCCAGATCCAGCCAGGAATATGCCCCAACGCAACCACGGCGACGAAAGGAGCAGTCGAACCCAGCGCCGCCGCGCTGACAATCTGAAACGCGCGTGACCGCTGGTGGTTCTTGATGAAAACGGCTACGGCGATCACCGTGAACACACCGCCAAACGCCGCGAAAACTCCGAGCGGAACGAGAGGAACACCGCGCGCCAGCAGAGCGAACGAGACCGCCAGGATTGCCGACTCGACGAGCAGCCAGCGGACGGCGGCGGGCGTCCGGGGATTCGGAGTTCGCCAAACAAAACGCTGGCGAGCGAGGATTAGCAGCGGTTCCCGCGCGATGAAGCCAATGAATACGATGACGAACGCGGGCTTTGGAGGAGGTGACGAGGATGCGCGGCGCTGGGTGAGTTTGGCGCTCGCTCGGCCAGGGTGGCGGGGGAAATATTCCGAGGCCATCACGGAGTCGGGTTTGAGGGCCGCGCTGTGGTCCGAGGAGAGCCGTCGTGGCGTGGGAGGAGGTGACGAGGGTGCGCGGAATGCCTCCGCCGTCGGTCAACTTGATCCGAATATCCCCGCGTCCTCGCAGGAGCGCGACTGAGCCGTGTCGATACGAGGCACTCAAGCGCAATTCGACAGTAGATCGAGCACCCGCGGAAAGCGAGCGACGAAGTACGAGCGCGCCCCGGACGCAGCGTAGCAGGAGTTCTGTTCGGTATCCGGGTTAGCGGCGGCGCACGGGGATCTTCACCGGATTGGACGTCACTCCGTTGACGGTGATGACGAGCTGGTACTCTCCTTCGGCCAGAGCTCCGTTGATAAACATGTTGGCTTGATAGAGGCCGACGCCGCCCGGGGTAAGGCCGACAAAATTACTTGCCTGCACCTGGCCGCCGAGCGTGAGGCTCGCCCCTTGAACGCGAATCAGGCGATCGGTAGGGGCGGGCTGGCCGGCGGCGACGCGTTCGGTGAGCGGCGCCGATCCGACGAAGTAAACAACGACGGGCGAACCGGCGAACGCGGGATTGGACGGGCCGATGAGTTCGCCGGCCGGGTTGGTGGCGACGGCGTAGTTATCGCCGTAGGACATGGCGCCAAGCACTGTCGGGCGGATTTCAATATAGGCGATGTTGGAGGGGGCGCCGTCGCGTTCGACGCGGACCATGGCGATGTAGGCGAGGTCATTGGGAAGGGCGCGGGTTGTGGGCAGCGACTCGGGGAGTTGGAAATTGATCTGAGTAGGGCTGACGTAGAACAGCGGCGCGGGGATACCGTCGACAAAGACACGCACGCCGTTGAGGTCCTGCGGCAGCGGGACGGAACCGGCGCTGGCGGGGCCGGCGGCGAGGTCGGAACCGAACAACGTCACAACGGCGGAAGGCCCCATGGCCGCGCCTTGGAAGTTGGCGGCATTCACGACGCCGCCGTAAGAGATGGCCGGCACCGGCTCGGCGGAGATCTTGGCGGAGATGGTGCTGCGGTTCTTGGTCGCGGCGTACCAGGGATTGGTGAAGCCGTTGAGGCTGTCGGGGAGCATCAGTGGGCCGCGGTCTTCGACGCGGCGGGTGTAGACCTCGAAGTAGGCCATCTGTTCGGGCGTCAGAAGGCTATCGCGGCTGACGACGACATGTAGCGAGCGAAAGTCCTTCTGCGATGCGTCGGAGGAGGGGACGCGCGCTCCTTGAACGGCGACGATGTCGGAAGCATTAACGGTTCGGTATTGGGCGGTGGTGAGAGTACCAATCGCGGCGCAGGGGCCTTGCGGCGATGAGATGCCGGCAGCTCGGGAGGTGTCGGTCACAAGGTACTGAGTGGCGACCTCGTTCGGAGCCATCAGACCCATGAGGTAAAGATCCATGTCATTGAAGAACTCCTGACCGGGAATCCACGGCGTGACGGTGATTCGCCCATCCGCCTGCAGATTGAACCGGCAGGGGATACGGGAACCAAAACCGCTTGCGGCGTCGGAATAGTTCATGAGGTTGGTCGACATCGAGGAAAGCGGCCAGTGGGGCCGGCCGGGTCCGAAGGCGCCGGTGGACATGTGATTGACCCATTGGTGACCGGTCTCATGGTTATAGCCTTGATCGGCGGCGTCGTAAATCAGCGTCGCGGGGAAAACGCTGTAGCCTTGCAGGCGGGAAGCGGAACCGAAGGAGGCGGCATCGGCCGGGGGGGATTTGACCAATTCCCTGCACGGAATTTCGAATGGGGATGTGAAAACGGTTACGCGGGACGGAGATCGTGGCGGGGACGATGTTTAGAAAATCCCACTCATCGGAGAGTAGCTCATAGATGCGGCGAGAGAGCGGCGCGACGTCGAATCTAGTAATCCCGGGGCTGGGGAAGAGGCGATCGTAGAAGGCGCGGGACTGAATGTTCAGAACGTAGTCGGAGCGTTGTGCATCGCCGGCAAGACGGGTGATGCGGGCGGGAGGAAGGCCGTCGGCATAGGCAATAGACGCATTGAAGGTGAAACTGGGTGTTGCGCCGACGAAAGTTCGCATGTAGCCGACGCGGCGTTGATAGAGATCGCGGGGTTTCAGACTTGGCGCGGTGATGTCGACTTCCCAAAGGCCTTCGCCGACCCTCGTCATTTCGCGACTGGCGGCCGGGCCGCCTTCGATGGGCTCCCAAACGATGCGGGTGGCGACTTCGGTGCGCAGGCGAAGCTTTACGGGTTGGCCGACGCGGGCGAGCGGTGGAATCTGCTCGGAGTGGACAAAAACGGTGTCGGTGGCAGCGAGACTGGCGGCACAAGCGAGAAAAAGTCTGATCACAACCCTTCAGGCGCGGAGGGCGGCCAGGAATTGTCATGCCGCACCAGCGCGGTTACTGGCTTGCTTGCGGGCGGTGAATGATGGAGTCGACAACAAGCACGAGAGCGTCAACGCGCTCTTTGAGGTGGTCCAAGCCGGTACTCACCTTATTGATGTACTCGCCCAGTTGGTCGAGTTTGATATCGGTTCGTTGCTGGGATTCGATGAGGGCTTCGATCGCTTCTTCGTTGCGCGCGATGCGCTGCTCGGAGTTGTACTGGGCCTCGGTCAAACGATCGAGCGTGATGGCAGTCTTAGCTTGCTGCTCAAGAATGAAATCCATCGTTTTCTGTACGTCCATATCGCTGCCTTTAGTATAAGCAGTTTCACGCGCCAAGCAACCAGTTGGTAAACTCACCCTCGCCATGCACGTCGGTGAGGCGCTGATCGCGGCTCTGGTATCGGAAAGTGAGCTTGGTGTGATCCATGCCGAGCAGGCGAAGGATCGACGCGTTCATGTCGTGGACGGTCTTGGGTTGATCGACGGCGCGGAGACCGAACTCGTCGGTCGCGCCGAGGACGCGGCCGCCTTTGATGCCGGCGCCGGCCATCCACGTTGTGAAGCCGTACGGATGGTGATCGCGACCGTTCTTTCCTTCGGCAAGCGGCGTGCGGCCGAATTCGCTGGACCAGACGACGAGAGTGGTGTCGAGGAGCCCGTGGGCTTTTAGGTCCTTCAAAAGAGCCACGATGGGCTGGTCCGACTTCTTGCACATTTTGGTGTGGGAGCCATGGAGGTCGAGGTGGGCGTCGTCCCAGTCGTCGCCGATGTTTGTCCCGTGATAGAGCTGTACGAAACGCACACCGCGTTCGACGAGACGGCGGGCGAGAAGGCATTTGCGGCCGAAGTCGTCGGTCATCGGTTCGCCGATACCGTAGAGCTTTTGCGTGGCTTCCGATTCCTTCGAAATATCGACGGCCTCGGGAGCTTCGGCTTGCATGCGGAAAGCGAGTTCGTAGGCGTTGATCCGGGCGTCCAGCACCGAATCCTCTTCCCGTTCTGCGAAGTGGCGCTTGTTCATGCGCGCGATGAGGTCCAGCGTTTCGCGCTGGGACTTTTCACCGATGCCTTCGGGCGAAGCCAGATGCAGCACGGGGCTCTTGCCGCCTCGGAACACGGTTCCTTGATAAACGGCGGGGAGGTAGCCGGAGTGATACGCGCCGGCGCCGGACTTCATGGCGCCATCACTCATGACGACGAACGCGGGCAGGTTCTGATTCTCGCTGCCGAGCCCGTACGCCGCCCATGATCCGAGCGACGGGCGGCCCGGGAATTGCGATCCGCTGGAGCGCAAGTAGATTGCGGGGGCGTGATCGAAGGCGTCACCGTAACAGGAGCGGATGACGGCAAGGTCGTCGGCGCAGCCGCTGAGGTGCGGATAGAGAGCCGAAATTTCGAGGCCCGATTGGCCGCAGCGGTGGAACTCCCAGGGCGAGCCGCGCATGAGCGCTTTGCGGAAATCGATGCGCGAGGTGATGAGCCCTTCTCCGAAGGAACCGGGCAAAGGCTGGCCGTTGTACTTGGTCAGCGATGGCTTGGGGTCAAAGGTATCGACGTGGCTGACGCCGCCGTGCATGAAGAGAAAGATGACGTTCTTGGCGCGCGGGGCGAAGTGGGGGCCTTGACGCTGGTAGGCCCGGCTTGCATCAGATCTGCCAGGGCGAGGGCGCCGAAGCCTTTGCCGGCGGTTTCGAGAAGTTGGCGGCGAGAATACATGCTTACTCCACGTAGAGAAATTCGTTGACGTTGAGAAGACCGCGAGCGAACTCGGTGAGCGCGGTCTGGGCGCTCGAGGTCAGCGCGGTTTGTTTGGCGAGAAATTCGGAGGCCATGGTGCGTTCGTCGTTTGACGGCACGCGGCCGAGAATGCGTTCGAAGATAAAGCGGGCGGGATCGGATTGTTTCGACGCCGTTTCGGCGAGATCGGCGGCCTGCCGCTGCGTGAACTTGCTATTGAGCAACGACAGCGACTGCGGAGCGGTGGTGGACGATTCGCGGCGGGAACAACTGAGGACGCCGTCGGGCCGGTCGAAGACTTCGAGCAGCGGCATGCGGAAGTTGCGGCGCGAGATCATGTAGAGGGTCCGGCGATTGTGTTCGGCCTTGTCGGCGGTAACAACCCAGGCGTTGCCCAGGCCCTGGCTCATGCCGTAGAGTTCTTCGGGAGTCTGTTCGGGCACGACGGGGCGCCCGTACATTTTGGTATTGAGGGTTCCGGCGGCTTGCAGGACGGCGTCGCGGATCTCTTCGGCGTCCAGGCGGCGGCGCGAGTAACGTGCGAGCCACCGATTTTCCGGATCCTTGTCGACCGCGCCGGCGGCGGGCTTCGACGACCGCCGATAAGCGGCCGAGAGCATGATGCGCTTGTGCAGTTTCTTGAGCGACCAACCGTCGCGCATGAAATCAGCGCTGAGTGTGTCGAGGAGTTCCGGATGAGACGGTGCGGCGCCGCGCGAGCCGAAGTCGCTCGGCGTGGCGACGAGGCCGCGGCCGAAGTGATAGTGCCAGACACGGTTGACGATCACGCGGGCGGTGATGGGGTTATCGGCGGAGGCGATCCAGTTGGCGAGCGCGCTGCGGCGCTGCGTGGTGAAGGAAGTCAGCGGGGGATCGGGGATATCCTTGCCGCCGAGGGCGGAGAGCAGGCCGGGACCGACCTCTTCGCCGGGGGGCGGCACACCTTTGGTTGGAACGTAGGTGCGGGGCGATTCGCGGCCGACGTCGGTGAGGGCCGGAGAGAACGGGCCGGGCTGATAGTTGGCGTAGAGTCCGACGATGCGCTGCTCGACGCGGCGGAGGCGTTCTTTGTCGGCGGCCGACATAGCGGCCATCACTTCGTTGTCTCGGGCGTTAAAACGCGGGGAGAACTGTTCGACCAGGCGGCGTTGTGTGGGCGTGCGTTCGTCTTCGGAGGCGTGAAAGGCGTCCTGGACATCCTTGGGGAATTTGGCGATGGTCTCCCTGCGAATAGCGGCCTGGTAGGGCGCTTTGATGGCTTGGATTTCGGCGGCGTATTCGTAGAGCTTAAAGTTGCGGGTGTTTTCCGCGAGATCGTAACCACGGGCGTTGTTGTAGTGAAGGAAGACGCGGTTCTTTTGGAACGGCGCGAAGATGGCCTGCATGCGGTAGTAGTCGCGCTGGGGGATAGGGTCGTACTTGTGATCGTGGCAGCGGGCGCAGGCGACCGAGAGGCCGAGGAAGACCGAAGAGGTCGTGTCGACGAAGTCGGTGAGCGATTCGATGCGATTGACGTCTTCCACTTTGTAGAGCATGTCGCGGTTTGGGCCGACACAATAGAAGCCGGTACCTTGCTGCGCTTCGGGATCTTCGAACAGTTCGTCGCCGGCGATGGTTTCCTTGACGAATCGATCGTAGGGTTTGTCTTCGTTGAAGGACTTGACGATGTAGTCGCGGTGGAGTTGTCCCCAAATCTGAGACACGAGTCTAGACACACAAAAATTCCCAAAGGAGAATTTGAGTCATGTCCGTGTCACGAAGAAAGTTCAACCGCGAGTTCAAGTTCGCGGCGGTCAAGCGTCTG
>VFZW01000049.1 GCA_016871055.1 Acidobacteriota bacterium | reverse complement strand
CAGCGTAGCGCCACACGCTGGGGGGAGCTTCCGTTCCGGAGCAAGGCTTCGAGTTGCTCCCGTTGGCTCGCTTCTACCGCCAAGGGAGCTGCTGGGGTGAACATGACCCGGTATGAGGCAACTCTGCCTATATGTACATAGTTATATGAGACAGGACACTAGGCAAGCTCAAGTCGGTCTTTCTCCAAGCCCAGGAGATGGACCCGTCGCGCGTGCCCGCGTTCCTTGACGAAGCCTGCGGCGGCGATGCGGAGATGCGCGAAAAAATCGAGCGGATGCTCGCGCAAGACGACGCATCGGACTCAACGAATTTCCTCACGCCTCAAAGCGACGATCCCACGGCAACCGCGATCGCGCCGCGAGCGATCACCCCCGGATCGACCGTCGGCAAGCGGTTCAAGATCACGCGATTTGTTGGACGCGGCGGCATGGGCGATGTCTATGAAGCCGAGGATTTGGAACTCGGCGGACGCGTCGCGCTAAAGACTGTGCGGCCCGCGCTACTGAGCGAACCGCAGGTGATCGCGCGTTTCCGGCGCGAGACGCAATTGGCCCGTCAGGTGACGCATCCGAACATCTGCCGCGTTTTCGATGTCGGTCACGACGATCTGGGCGGGCAGAAGCTGACCTTTCTCACGATGGAGTTTCTCGACGGCGATACGCTCGGCCGGCAGATCTCACGCCAGGGAAAGATGACGGAACAAATCGCGGCGGAGTTGGCGAAACAGATGGCCGCGGGCCTGGATGCGCTGCACATGGCCGGAATTGTGCATCGCGATTTGAAACCGGGCAACATCATGTTGGTGTCGGCGACGGCGTCCTCGACGCGCGCCGTGATCAACGATTTCGGGCTAGCGCGCGCCTTCGAAGGCGTGGCGCCGAACGAAGAGATGACACAATCCGGGATGATTCTCGGCACGCCCGCCTACATGGCGCCGGAGCAGTTGCTGGGCGAACCGGCGTCGAAGGCGTCCGACATCTACGCGTTCGGGCTGATCCTCGCCGAGATGGTTACCGGCAAGCGGGTATTCAATGCCGAGGGAGCGATCGAACATGCGATGGCGCGGGCGAAGATGCCGGAGTTGCCCGCCACGCTGAGCAACGAATGGCGCGATACGTTGACCGCTTGCCTGGCGCGCGATCCCGAGGACCGGCCGGCGTCGGCGTCGGCCGTGGCGGAGGGACTCGCTGGTACGATGACGTTGCGCGTGCCGTCCAAGACCCCGTCCAAGACCATCGGCGCGCCGTCGGCAAGCAAGAAAAAGTGGCTCGGCTACGGCGCGGTGGCGTTGGGAGTCGCGCTGATCGCGGCGCCGTTTGTCATCAAAGTATTTCGTGACGGAAGCGACGGCGCGGCGCCGGATGAGTTAGTGCGCGCGCGCCAACTGTTGCAGCACAACTACCGGCCGGCCAACGTTGCCGAGGCAAAGAAAATCCTGGAAGAGTTCGTCGCGAGAGAGCCTGGCTCGGCGCTGGCGCGCTCGGAATTGGCGAACGCATACTGGTCGATGTACACGGCGACGAGGGATCCGGCGTATCTGACCAAGGCGCAAGAGGAGGCGGCCAAGGCAAGCTCACTCGATCGTGAATTGGAAATGCCGCACATACTGCTCGGCATTCTGCACAAAGAAGCTGGGCGTAACGACATGGCATCGGCCGAGCTTCGACGGGCGCTTCAACTAAACCCGCGCAGTTCGTTGGCTCATTCCAGCATGGCCGGTTACCTGGCGAATGTCGGCCGGAACGACGAAGCGGAAAAGGGGTACCGGACCGCCATCGATCTGAGTCCGGAAAATTGGCGCGCCCATTTTCAGTTGGCTAATCACTTGGCGAGCATCCGAAAAACCGCCGAGGCGAGGGAAAAGTATCAGGAGACGGTCCGCCTCAGCCCGGAAAACCCGGAACCCCACAATAATCTCGGTTCACTTCTTGTCGGCGAAGGGCGGTTCGCCGAAGCGCGCCAAGCCTACGAGAGATCGATTGCGATCGAGCCCCGGTACCGGACTTACGTAAATCTGGGCGGTGTTTTACTTCGGATGGGCGATCTGGAAGCAGCCGCCGCGGCGTATAAGAAAGCTGTCGATATGAATCCCAACACCGACTCTTCCTGGGCGGGGCTGGCATCGTTTTACTACTACGCTCCCGGCCAACGCGAGAAGTCCCGCGAGCCATACTTGAAGGCGATCGAACTCGCCGAGACAAGCAGGCAAAAGTCGCCGAACGACACGACGCTGCTGTCGAATCTCATTTCTTACTACGCCGCCGTTGGGAAGTTCGACAAAGCGGTTCCGCTATTCCGCCAGGCCACGGCGCTGGAATCGAACAATCCGAGGATCGCTCTGCGGGGCGCGGAACTTTATGCACTGATGAACAACAAGGAGGAAGCGATACGTTTGCTGGCCAAAGCCATACAGCTTGGTTATTCCGTCGAAACCGCACGGAGAAATCCCGATGTGGCCCCTTTGCTCAGCGATCCACGCTTCCTGAAAGTAGAACCGAAGAGGTAACGACTAAGGAGACACATGACACAACACAATCCGTTTACAGAACCGCGATTCCCGAACATCCCGCCGTTTTCGCTAATGCCTGGGGACCCGCCAGAAGAAACCGAGGCGCCGGAAAGCGAAGAGAGTTCTCCGTTCCCGGAACCACCAGACGACCCGGACCCGAACGATAAGACCGGCGGCGGCAACTAACCCGCCCGCACATACTGACGCTGTATCGCGGGCGCCCTCCGGCGCCCGCAAAGGATGGCTATGCCCGAATACGCTGACCTTGAAATCGCTCTACGCCGTCATGGAGACGACGCCTACGCCGTCGAGTTCCGATTTCTCTCTCCCACAAGCGAAGCAGAAGAACATTGGAACGAAGGTGCGATTGCGACGATCGACGTCGACCAACTGCGCGCCGAATCGGGCGACGACTGGGTCGATTACGGCAAGAAGTTGCGCGACGCGTTCTTCACCGGGGAGATCCGCGAGCGGTTCCTCGGCCTACGCGCCCGCTGCGCGGACCTGATTCTGCGAGTGCGGCTGGTCATCGACCGCAGTGCGAAGGAGTTGCATGAAGTCGCTTGGGAGGCGATGTGGGATCTGAACGCCAACGCGGACGCTCCCCTGTTCGCGGGGCCGAAGATAGCGTTCTCGCGTTATCTGAGTAGTAACGATTGGCGCTCCATCCGGACGCGCCGCAAGACGGAACTCAAGGCGTTGTTCGCCGTCGCCAATCCGGCCGATCTCGCCGAGTACAAGTCCAGGAACACCGGCCTGCCGCTCTTTGAGCCGATCGCCGAGGCCGACATCACCGCCGCGCGCAACTCGTTGCAGGGGCCGATCGCGGTAACCGAGTTTACTGGAAAGGGCGAGGCGACGCTCAAACGTATCGCCAAGGAACTCACGCGGAACTACGACGTTCTGTATTTGATGTGCCACGGTACGATCAAGGTGCTCGAAGGCGGCGCGCGGGAAGCGAAGCTGTTCCTTGTGGATGGCGACGGGAACTGCGATGTTGTCAGCGCGATAGACCTGATCCGGCAGATCGAACATTTACCCGAGCGGCCGCGGATGATCGTTCTCGCATCGTGTCAAAGCGCGGGAACTGGCGCCGACGCGCTGGAGACCGATCCGTCGGCGCTGGCGTCTGCACTGGGTCCGCGGCTGGCCGAGGCCGGCGTGCCGGCGGTCATCGCCATGCGCGGAAACGTCAACATGGCGACCGCCGCGAAGTTCCTGTCGACGTTCTTCGCGCATCTGCACGCCGACGGGCAGATCGACCGCGCGATGTCCGAAGCGAGATTCGAGGTGCAGGACGAACCGGACTTCTGGGTGCCGGTTTTGTACACGCGCTTGAAATCGGGACGCATTTGGTATGTCCCTGGATTCGGCAAAGCAAGGGATTTCTCCGATCAATGGAAAACGCTGTGCGGCTTCGTCCAAGAGGGCAACTTCGTTCCCATCCTCGGACCCGAACTGTCCGCGCGAGTCTGCGGCGACCAAACCGAGATGGCCCAGACGTTCGCGAACGAGTTTGCTTATCCCATGTCGGTGAACGACCACTCCGACGTCGCGCGGGTGGCCCAATTTATTGAGCACAATGTTCTGGACGGCAAGGCAACGCTGCTGAAAGCCGTTCAAAAGCACTGGGGCGTGGAAGCGGTGCGCCGTTTTCCGGAAGTGTTCGAGACCCTTGGCCCCGATGACGACCCGATGGACGCCGTCGTCAAGAAGATGTTGGAGGACGAGGACAACCCCTTCACGATTCTCGCCAGCCTGGATACGGCGTCTCTGTACGTGAACGCCAGCGCCGACACATTAATGGAGCGTGCGCTGAAGTTGTACAAGCAGCCACGCGTTCCGAAACCCGTGGCGACGCAGTGGAGAGACGAACGCCGGGAAGACGCCCCAAACGGCGAGGTAGTGCAAAAGGAGATCAAGGGCGATCCCCGGCAGCCGGTCCTTTACTACGTCTTCGGCACTTGCAAAGCGGAGCAATCCGATACTTGGGTTCTAACCGAGGACGACTACTTCGACTACTTGATCAAGATGCACAAGCACTCCCTCATGCCAACCGATATTGGTTCGCGACTCAATTTCCACTCGCTCATGTTCCTCGGTTTCCATCTCGACGACTGGAAATCGCGCGTGCTCCTGCGGATGATCCGGGCTCAGGGAGGCAGCGCGGCCCTGGAGCGGTTGAAACACGTTGGCGTGCAGGTGAGTCCAGACGAGATGTCGCTGAGCGACGCCAATCGCACGAAGAAGTTCCTCGAAAAATACTTCGCGGATTCGACCTGGGTCCAACTTTACTGGGTCTCGGCGGCCGATTTCTTGAAGGAGCTGCGGACGCAGCTAGCCATCCATAAATCCACAGTCGCGCCCAAAGTGGCGCGCGCCATCCGGGGGTTCGGCGGATGAGCAAAATTGGCGACAACCCGTACGTCGGCGCACAACCGCTGTCAGCGAAGAACCCGCTGTTTGGCCGGGAGCGTGAGGTGAGGGATCTTTTCTTCCTGCTCTGCAAGGAGCGGATCGTGTTGATGTACGCTCCGTCGGGCGCGGGCAAAAGCTCGCTCTTGGAGGGGAGCGGCGGGCTGCTCGACGCGATGTATGAGCGGTTCCACGTCTGGCCCGTGACGCGGGTGAATACGCAGCCGTCGGTCCCCTACCAGAATCCCTACGTGCTCAGCGCGCTGATTGGATTCGAACGCGCGGCGCCGCCGGAGCACATGAGAAGCGAGGATGAACTCGCGCGGTTGACGTTGCGCGAAGGCGTGATGAGCCGCTGGCGGCATCCCGACGATCCGAAAATCATTCTGCTTGTGTTCGACCAGTTCGAGGAAATCGTTCGCCTCAATCCGACCGACGTCGACCGGCAGCGCGAGTTCTTTCGCCAACTCGGCGAACTGCTGTCGGAGCCAACGGTTTGGGCGCTGCTGGTCATGCGCGAGGATTATCTCGCTGCGATCGACCCCTACTGCCGCCAGGTTCCCACTCATCTACGCAACCGGTTCCGGCTGGATCTGTTGGGACGGGAAGCAGCCGGGGAAGCGATCGCGAAAACGGCCGAAACGGCCGGCCGGTATTGGGAAAAAGAAGCGGTTGAGCGGGTCGTGGCCGATCTGGCGCTCATCAAGATACAGCCGCTGCACGGCGATCCCTATGTCGTTCCCGGCCAATACGTCGAGCCGTTGCAGTTGCAGGTGGTTTGCCGCGATCTGTGGGAAAAACTCGCGCCGGACGATCCGTCGTTCGGCATCGACGATTTGGACAAAATCGGCAACGTGGACCTCGCCTTGGCGGCGTACTACAGACGCTGTGTGCGCGAAGTCTCCAGCGGCAGCATCGGTGTCGAACGCGCGGTCCGCAAGTGGTTTTCCAAGGAGCTGATATCGCCGGGGCACGTGCGCGGCCAGGTGCTGCGCGGCAAGTCGGAGAGCGGCGGACTGGACAATGCGTTGATCGAAAAGCTAGTCGCCAAGCATCTGGTCCGCGCGGAGAAACGCAGCGGCGCGACATGGTATGAGCTCGCTCACGACCGCCTAGTTCCCGCCGTGGAGGGATGCAACGGAATTTGGTTTCAAAGGAATCTCTCGTTTCTGGAACGCTGGGCCGAACTGTGGGTAACGCAGGCGCGAAACCCGGATCTGTTGCAAACCGGAGGCGTACTGCGCGACCCCCGCAGGTGGGCCAAGGAGAATCCGGACCGCGTTCATGATAACGAGCGGGCGTTTCTTTCCCAGTCGGCGAGGGAGAATCGGAAGGTCTGGTTGCGGCGCGGATTGGTATCGGTGTTATTCGTCGCACTCCTTGTCGGGGTAATCCTTGGGTTAGAGGCGGATTCTCAACGAGACCAGGCGCTGAAAAACGCCGTAACCTTTTATAGCAGCCGCGCCGACGAGGCGATAACTCGCGAGGACTGGGAAGAGGCTTGGTTGTACACGCTGGCATCGCTAAGCGTGGATCTTTCCGGGGGCCATAACTCCCCGCAGGCCGTTGGCCAATTGCTGCGCTTTGAGATCTACCCGGGAACCGATTGGCAGGAGCGAGAGAGTATCGCGCTCGGGAGCGTCAGCCGGCTTAACGACGCGGACCGGATCCTGCATGTGTCGACGAACTCGAAGTCCAAGAACCACACCGAAGCGATCTTGCAGCAGTACACAAATAACGGCTTTAACGTGTATCGCACTTCGATGCAAGATGGACGTTCGTCACTGGTCGGACTGTTCACCCACAACTTTGAGGGCAGCGGAAAATTCGGCAAGAGTTTCTCGGGTGAACTGTACTGCGTCGAAGTGGACGGCAAACGGTACTACGGCGGCGGCGATCAGATTGTCGAAGAAGGCGCTCTCTCGGAGTCCTCAAGCGGGCGTGTCCTGCCAGTAGGCGACTCGCCGGTGATCGCGATGAGGCGTACGGCCAAGGGCGTCGGCGTCTTGACCAAGGATGGCAGACTGCGCTTTGCCGATGCCGGGTCGATGAAGTGGAAAGACGAGAAAGCCGAGTGGAAAGTTGGCGGGGATGGTTTGATCGGGTTCGACGCGGCGGAAGACGATGTCGTCGTTATCTATGAAACACGGGAGGTGTCGAAAGGCAAAATCGAACTGTGGAGCGGCGCCCCGGCGCCGGCTAGCATGCCTCGAGGCACCTATGAAGGCATCGACGGAGAATCGTTCAGTGCCGTATCGATCCTTTCGCGCGAATCGATGATCGTCGCCTACGGCACTCGCTCCGGAGAAATTGGCCTGATCGATTTTTCCGACGACGACGGCCCGCGCGTCATCGCCCGCACGCATCTGCACAAAAACACGGTCGTCCAATTGGATGGCCTAGGAGCATTGAAGAGCCCCGGCGACTATCTGGTATCGGTTAGCGAAGACGGGCAAGTCCGGCACATCAACATGCGCATCCGGGCTCCCGGTGAAACGAATGACCGCGTGATCTGGCAGGTCGCACGAGAGCCGCGGAAGTCAACGCGGACGCTGTTTGAAAAATGGCAGACCGATTCGCTGAATGAACTTCCCTTTAATTGGGTTCCGCCCCGATTCGAGTTGAACGACTCCTGGCCGAAGCTCCTGGCCGCTCGAAGCAAGCTGTTCGGCCGCGACTACCTGTATCAATACCGCCGCTTCGAGGAGAGTGAGTTGATCCGTTCGCAAGAGGGCAACTGGACCTGGAAAAGTCCCGCCGGAGAAGCCTCTCTCACCGAGAAGCGGCGGGATCCGTCGAGAGTGCTCCTCGTCGGGGGGGGCCGATATCGAAATCGCCGTGCCTGCGCAATCTGGGGGTTGGTTAACGATTAACGGCCTTGCATTCGCACGAGTGAAGGCGGTTGAGGCCGGCCGGTTTGTACTGGCCCAAGGATACCTGCTTGACATGGGCGGCAATCGCTGGCGGATCGGCTCGGGAGGCGAGATCAAGCCTCTCCGTTTGCGATTGACGCACCGGATGCCAAGCGGAGAGGCGGTGCTCTCGGCGGGCGAAAACGCCGGGGCGTTTCTAGTGCCGGGAGGCGATGGTCCGCTGCAGTTTCGAGCTTCTCCCGCATCGACACCTGGCCCGATAGGCAAATTGCACGCGACGCAAGTCCACTTCATCGCCGATCCATGGAGCTCGCCGAAAGCAAGTCATTCGATTCACTACCGAAAGACAACCGTGGACGGCCCTTTCAACACGGCCCGCGTCAATCCCGGGCAGGTGGTCACCTTTCGCACGCAATGGGACGTCAGCGTCACCGGAGAGCAGACAAAGCAGCAGAACTTCTTCCTCGGCATGGACATGCCGGAAGGCGCGTTCAGCAAGTGCGTTACATCGGCGGGTGGCGAACGGCCGATCGGACAGCGCAAATCCGGGCACGTGCAAA
The DNA here is from genome assembly GCA_016871055.1 of Acidobacteriota bacterium. Classification (GTDB taxonomy): domain Bacteria; phylum Acidobacteriota; class Terriglobia; order Bryobacterales; family Bryobacteraceae. Next base: position 17,430 of record VFZW01000049.1, on the reverse strand, counting down.
TCGTGTTTCGCGCGCCGGCGCAACCGGGCTGGTATTTTCTGACGCATGCGATGCGAGAAGGAGACAAGTGCGTTGGCAACGCGTCGATTCACGCGACCCGGCCGGACAACGCCGTCGCTGCGATCCTAGTCGAAGAGTCTTCCAATGACGGCCGCGCCCGCTAGTCCGTACGTCGGCGCCGAGCCGCTCAGTCACGACAACCCGATTTTCGGGCGCGACCGCGAAATCCGCGATCTGTTTTTTCTCCTTTCGAAGGAACGCATCGCACTGCTCTACTCGCCGTCGGGCGCGGGAAAGAGTTCGATTCTCTACGCGCGCAACGGACTGCTCGATCAGTTCGTCGACCGTTTTGACGTGTTGCCCGTAACTCGCGTCAACACCGAGACCACGCAACCCGGCGCCAACCGCTACGCGCTCAGCATGCTTGTTGGCTTGGAACGATTCGCCGAATCGCCGCGCAAGGACTCCGAATTGGCCTCGCTTTCGCTGCACGACGCCGTCATGAGCCGGCCATCGGGAACGGACGGCCGCCTCACGCTAGTCGTTGTCGATCAGTTCGAGGAGATCGTGCGCATCGATCCCACCGACATCGATGGCAAGCGCGAATTCTTCCGGCAACTCGGTGAGTTGTTGGCCGAGCCGACGATTTGGGCGCTGTTCGTGCTGCGCGAAGACTTCCTGGCGACGCTTGATCCCTACATCCGTCAACTGCCCACGCATCTCAAGAATCGTTTTCGCATCGACTTGCTCAAACCCGGCGAAGCGGCCAAAGCGATCAGCGGGCCGGCCGCGGGACTGGAACGTACTTGGGATCCGGAAGCGGCGCAGAAGCTCGCTTACAACTTGGCCGCCGAAACCGGCGTAGTTGAGCCGATGCACTTGCAGATTGTCTGTCAGGATATTTGGACCGGGATGCGGGACGACGATATTCGGATCGACCCGGAAGACGTTACCGAGTTCGGCGACGTCGATGTCGTTCTCGGCCGCTTCTACGCGCGTATCGCGTCCGATGCCGCAAAGCTCGGGCACAACAGCGAACGCGAGATTCGGAATTGGGTGGGATCAAAGCTCGTTGTAAAAGGCGGCGTACGCGGCCAGGTGCTGGCGGCGGAAGCGGAGTTGCACGATAAGACCGTCGAGATTCTCGACAAGGCGCATCTGGTTCGGCGCGAACCGCGCCGCGGAGCCGACTGGCTTGAACTCGCGCACGACCGCCTCGTTCCCGCGGTGACCAAGGACAACACTGCGTGGTTTGAGAAAAACCTCTCCGATCTGGAACGCCGCGCCGAACAGTGGGACGAAGGAGGGCGCAGCGAGGACCTACTAGCCGACGGCGCGCCCTACCGGGAGATGCGCGCGTGGGCGAAACAGAATCCGGAACGCGTGAAGACGGATGAGAAGGCGTTTCTCTTGGCCTCCAAGCGGAAGGCGGCGGCGACAATGTGGCGGCGCGTCTCCACAGCCGTCTCGCTGGCGCTGGCGATCATCGCGTTCATCTTATTCGGTAATGCGCAACGCGAAAAAAACAATGCGGAGGCCGCCGGTCTGCGCGCGCGGTTTTCGCAAGCGACTCTTTACGACGACCGCGCGGCGCAAGCGCACGAGAAACGGGACTTTCCCGACGCCTGGCTCTACACCCTTGGCGCACTCGCCGAGGACTGGCCCGCAAACGCAAACCTGCCCGACGCCGCGGGACGGCTGCTGTTGCCAGAAATTCGTCCCGACATGCGCTGGAACGACATCATGAAGAAGGCGTCCTTCAAAGCGAACTTCGCCGAGCCGGAGGAGAGATCTGATTTTGGTGACTTCCGCGCCATCTGCGCGCAGCCCTCGGGAGGCGTTCGGTGCATAGCGGGGATGCCCGACAAGCGGAATGAGAATCATCTCACGTTTCTCGAATTCGCCGAGTCGAACGCCCGGGCTAGAGACACCATTTTCACCTTTAAGAAGAACGAAGACGGCTTCAGTAAGGATTTCCAGGGGACGTTCTCTGTGATCTTTCATGAACATTGGAAACAGTTCGTTTTCGGAGGCGATAAACGGGTTTTCATCGCCGGCAAACCAGGCCGGTGGGAGAGCGATCAAACGGTATCGGTCATCGCGCAGTACCGGGACCGTATCGCGGTCGCGGAACCGGCGGGGTCCATACGCCTCCTCGATGCGTCACTGAAACTGAGTGCCGGCGAGCCGTTGCGTTCGGGTGTCTCCAATCCGGTAAGCCTCGCTTTCAATCCTTCCGGCGACCCGCTTGTCGCGATCGGCTCAATCGACGGATCCGTGGTGATTGCCAAGATGACGGAGCGCTTGCTGGAAACAGCCGCGCCGCTGCCGCTACGGAGCGGCGCGGTGCAGTCGTTGGCTTTTATCGACAGCCAGACGGTCGTGGCTGGAACCGCCGATGGCCGCATTCATTTCTTGGGAAGGGACGCGAAATCGGGATGGACGCTGCTGCAATCCGCTAAGCTCCACTTCGGCGGCATCGCTTCGATTGCGGCCGCGGGTCCAACGGGCGATCTTGTCACCAGCGGCTTAGAGGGAATCATTCGTCGCACGCCTTTGAACTGGCAGGTTTTTGGAGTTCGGATTTCGTTACTCGACCTATTCCGAAATCCACGGGCGCCGAGCCAAATCGAAAACCTCCGGAGCCTTCGCCAATTGTCGGAGCAGTCGCTGCATCGGAGCTTGAATTCCGGTCGTCTCACGCCGACTGGCGATAATCCGCAAGCCGCCGACGCCGAGCGGATTTATTACGGCCGGCAACCGGTGGCGCTTAGCTACAGCATTCCCGGCGGCGCGTTTATTCGAAAATCCGAAACCCAGTGGATTTGGGAACGGGACGGAATGACCACGATTTTGCGCGGCAAATCCCCCAAGTCGGTAGACGCTAGCGCCATCGTTCTTCACCATGAGGACTCCGGTTTCACCGTCACGATTCCGAAAACGGCCGGCGGAGATCGCCGCATCCGATTCGGAGGCGTCAACGGCTCCTGGCCCGCCGCCATTGTCGTTCGGAATCCGAACGAGACTTCAGCGGTAATCCGCTATGCGGAGTCCTATTTGGAAAACACCGGCGATGGTTGGCGGATTCGGACGCCTGAACGCTCCGAGTCCAATGAACACGAATTCCTGCCCGATTACAGCTTTTCCCGCACACTCGCCGAACTTTCCGATGCTGCCGAAACGGATCTGCGGCTCCGGGCCGAAAATGACCGCGATGGAAGAAACACGTTGCGGCTTCCCCGCGCCGGCGGCGCCGCCGAATGGTCCGGTGCGCGACCGCTGCAACTGTTCCGGGCCACACGCAGCGAAGGCCCGGGCGTGCGCTCCGTACACACAAGCGGACAACGCAAGACGGTTTACGAGGCCGTCTCCATCAATGGGCAAGGCCCAGTGTCCAGAGCGGGGCCAGGACAGGAGCTCGTCCTGGAATTCCGCTGGAGTGTCGAGATCGACGATCGCACGCCGGAAACGAACTGCCCGGGTTGTGGCGTGCAGATGGACCTTGGCATGAAAGGCGGCACACGCGATGTCGATCGAGACGAGGCGATCACACGGAGCTTCCTAAAGTGCATCGTCAACGACGCGATGCCTCCGGCCTACTATCCGGGAAGTTCGGGACGCGTGAAGATGCAGTTCAAGGCGCCGCTGCAATCAGGCCTGTACTACATCACACACTTGCAAGCCTGGGACTTTGGATGCGACCCGATCGCAGCGAAGTTCGACCGGTTCAGTACATCTCCAAAAGACGCAGTCGCGGTTGTCCGCGTCGACTAACAAGAATGGAACTTCCATGGACGAGCGCTTAGACGAACAACTCATCTTCAACGGCATCAACGCTGAAACGGGCGACTACTTTTTCCCCACGCTTACCCCGCGCCAAGCCTCGCAGGCCGTGCTGCACGGGCTCGCCAGCAAACAGGATCAAGCGACTCTGACCTGGCGCGCGGCGCGCGCGAAAGGCCATCTCGGCGTCATGGAAGGCATCGATCCGAAGAAAATCGCCGAATCCGGCTGGGCCGTGCTGATCGGCGACGGCGTGCCCGCCGAACACATCGAAGCACTGCAGCCCTTGTTTCGCCTACGAAAGGACCAGGCCGGCGATCGATACCAAGTCTACTCCACCAATGACGGCACACAATGGAAGCCCGGACAATCGAAAAACGATTGGCTCATCGAGCAAAAGGCAGGCGCTGGGGGCTTGGTCAATCCAACAAAAGTACCGTATTATGTCTTGCTCGTCGGATCGCCCGAACAGATCCCGTTTGAGTTTCAGTATCAGCTCGATGTGCAATACGCCGTCGGCCGCATTCACTTCGACACCGCAGCCGAGTACGCCAACTACGCCAGCTCCGTCGTAGCCGCCGAGAAGGGGCAAATTTCGCTCGCGCGTACGGCCGCGTTCTGGGGGCCGCGCCGGGAGGACGACAAGCCGACCAAACTCAGTTCGTCGCTCCTGGTGAAGCCTATGCACGAGTGGGCCGCGGCGCTCAACAACGGCTGGGCGCACACCTACTACGAACCCGAGCGATCGACGCGCGCACAGGCGCTCGATTTGCTGGGCGGCAAAGACACGCCGGCGTTTCTGCTGACCGCTTCGCACGGCGCCTGCCGGTTCAAGGGCTCGCCCGGACAGCGCGAACAAATGGGCGCGTTAGTGTGTCAGGATTGGCCTGGCAAAGGCAAGGGCGTAGAATTCCGCGATTGCATCGTTGCCGGCGAAGACATCCCCCCCCGACGCGAAACTCGCCGGACTGATCGCAATGACGTTTGCCTGTTTCGGCGGCGGCACCCCGGCGATGAACGAATTTCCTCTGCCCAACTGGCCCGTGCAGTGGTCGGAAAAACCTTTTCTGGCGGCGCTGCCGAAACGAATGCTCTCGCATCCTAAAGGCGGTGCGCTTGCAGTAATCGGCCACATCGATCAAGCGTGGGATCTGTCGTTCCGCTGGCCCGCCAGCGCGCCGCAATTGGAAACGTTTCAGAGCATGGTTCGTCGATTGATGGAGGGTCATCCGGTCGGTTCGGCAATGGAACCGTTCAACTCCCGCTACGCCGAATTGAGTTCCGATATCGTGCCGCTCGGCAAGAAGGCGGATGCGGGCAAGGAACTGACGAGCCGCGAACTGCTTATTATGAGCTCGCAGAAAGACTCGCGCAATCACGCGGTGATGGGTGATCCCGCAGTGCGGATCCCCGTCGCCGACAAGCCGGCCGAAGCGCGCGAAGTCGTCGTCATCAACACGGTGACCGAACCAACGCCCAAACCAGAAGCGCCGCCGAGCCCAGACGCACTTACCGTAACGACCGCCGGTATCGTCACCACGATTCTGCTGAAAGACGGGCGAGTCGAGACGGAGTTATGGCGCGCCCACGTCGCGGACGTAGAACGCGCCATCGCCGAGCGTTCTTAGGCGCCATTGAAACGAGCGCCGCGCCCGCAGGTTCGGGGACATCGGCAGCGTCATAGTCGATGTCCTCGCACGACGTGAGCGGCGTTTGTTCCTGAATTTAGCCAGCCAGTCATCAGTTCAAATTGCATGGCGAGTCCGCCGTGGATACTCACAAATCCGGTCGGGCCAGCGCCTCCCCCGAGTTCGACCGGCACGAAGGCCGCGCCGGGTTGATTGAACTGGTCGCGATGCGTCGACAACGCTAAAGCGTGCCGAATCCCATGACATGCGCCATCTCGTGCAAAACCACCGCGAGCAGCGTGCCTTCCGATTCCATGCTCGCGAGGTCGGCGGTCATGAAGACCGCCTGTTGAAGCGGAGTCAGTCCTCCTCGGATATTGACTTTGATGTGAACCGGTACGACTTGGGCAATTCCCGCGGCCAATAGCCCGGAAAGCCAATTCTCGGACAACCATGAGCTCGTCCCCTTAACGCGGGCTACCGTAGAACGATTTCGGAGTAGCATGGATAGACCCTCGCCATGCCCCACCGTTTCATCGTCCTTTCGCTCTTAGTCGCGCTGGGGCTCATCACATTTCTCGATCGGATCTGCATCTCGGTCGCGGGCACGCGGATCATGGGCGATCTCGCGCTCGACGCGGCGCAGTGGGGATGGGTACAAAGCGTGTTCATCCTCGCGTATGGTCTTTTTCAAATGCCGATCGGAGCGCTGGCGGATCGACGAGGCCAGCGGGTGATCGCGGCTTTGATTGTAATCTGGTGGTCGTTGTTCACAGCTCTCACCGGCGCCGCGAGCGGATTCGTCAGCCTGCTGGCGATTCGGTTCCTGTTTGGCCTCGGAGAGGCGGGCGCATACCCGGTAATGACCGGCGTGATCGCGCAGTCGTTCCCCGCTTCCGAACGGGCGGTCGCGCAAGGTTTCGTCTGGGGCGCGAGCCGTCTGGGCGGGGCGCTGAGTCCGATACTGGTTGTCCCCTTGCAGCAGGCGTATGGCTGGCGCGTCGCATTCCAGGTGCTCGCGGCGGCGGGAGTGGTATGGGGCATTGTATGGCTGGCCGTCTTTCGCGACAAGCCGAAACCGGCCACGGAACGCGCCGCGACACCGTGGCGCACGATGTTCCGCGCTCGCGGTTTTTGGATGTTGATGGCGATGTACTTCTGCTACGTATGGGGATCGTGGTTCTACTTCACTTGGATGCCCACTTACCTCGAGCGCGGCCGCGGATTCGCCGAGAACGAGATGAAGCTGTTTGCGTCTCTGCCGTTTTTTCTCGGCATGGCCTCAAACGTCGCGGGCGGATTCTTGAGCGACTACGCCAGCCGGCGTTTCGGAAAGCGGATCGGCCGGTTGGCGGTGGGATCTACGAGCCTCGCGCTGGCGGCGCTTTGCCTGGCGGCCGTTGCGTTAAGCAGCGACCGCCGCGCCGTTGTCGTTTTCCTCACGCTCGGTTTCGGCGTGATGGATCTGATGCTCCCGGCCGCGTGGGCGATCTGCCTCGACATCGGCGGCGCGCACGCCGGCGCGCTTTCAGGCGCGATGAATACGGCGGGAAGCGCAGGTGGGTTTCTCTGCGCGACGCTGTTCGGCACGGTCGTCAAAGCGACGGGCGATTACAACGTACCGGTGCTTTGTATTGCCGGGATGCTGGCGCTGAGCGCGGTGCTGTTTACCCGACTCCATCCGGAGCTATCGGTGGTAGGGCCGTCGTCGTGAGTCATCGAAACAGTGCTGAACGCACCGATTCGTGATAAACGTAATAGGCGCATGCTTCGACGAACATGGATTACGGCGGCGGCTTCGGCCCTATACGCGCGGGGCCGGAATTGGCCGCTGGGCTGCAATACCGCTGTACAAGGCTATGGGCTGTTCGCGGCGATCGAACTATTGCGCCGCCTCGAATTTCCCGTGATCGAAATTCACCCGATGGGCAAGCCCGAACCGGTTCCGAAAGTTTTCCCCGGTTTTCAGTTCGACAAACTCGACGCCGCCGACAAGCGCAAAATCAGGGCCGCGCTCAGGCCGTTTCGCCTGGTCACTACTCACCTACCCTACACCGGACTCAACTGGTTGAGCCCCGATCCCGCGATTCGCGCGCATGCGGTCCGCACAATCGACACCGCGCTCGATGGCTCGGCGTATTTCGGCGCGAAACTCGCCGTACTGCACCCCCAACCGCTTCCCAATCAACCGTGGATCGATCGCCGTTCGGAGTACGTCGATGGAATCGGGCGCTGGGCGTCGCGGGCCGCCTCGCTGGGCGTGCGGATAGCGATCGAGACCGGATTTCCGCTTTCGGTCAAGGACTTTACCGATCTGGTCGGGGCGCTTCCGATGGCGAACATCGGCGCCACGATCGATGTCGGCCACCAAGGCCGCTTCACCGATTTGACTTCGCGTGTTCCGCCCGAAGACCGCGCCAAGCCGGAATCGATTCGCGCGTACAACGACACCACCATCCGCATTATCGAGACGTTGGGCAAGCGGGTCTTTCATCTCCACGTTCACGACATCGATCCCGATACCTGGGTCGAGCACAAACCAATGGTGCACGGTTTCGTCGACTATCCCCGGATCTTCGCCGCGCTCGATCGCGCCGGATATCGCGGCGCGCTTGTCCTTGAGATCGGCGGCGATCCGGAAAAAATGCCCGGGTACCTGACCGCTGCCCGGGATAAGTTCAAAGCGTGGCTTCGATAAAAAAAGGGAGATGGCTCGCCATCTCCCTTTTTGTTGATTAAGTGTGAGCTAGAAGCGATAGCGAAGACTGAACTGAATCTGCCTTGAACTAACGCGCTGGCTGTTGATGCGGCCGTAGTCGCCCGCGTTGATGTTCCCTTGCGGATCGGCGAAGCTGACCGTGTTGGGGAAGTTGAAGAATTCGCCGCGGAACTCCAACGCCTGCTTTTCGGTGATCCGGTAGGATTTTTGCAGAGCGAAGTCGAGGCTGATAATGCCGTCGGCATTGGTGATGTACGGATTGGCGTTGCCGAACTGGAACTGCGGCGGACGCACAAACGCCGACGCGTTGAACCATTGATCGGGCGTCTTCGGTCCGTTGTTCGGATTGCCGACCAGATTCAACCGCTGTGTCTTGCGCCCGGTGTTGGCGATATCTTCACTGGTGAAGACCATGAAAGGCGGGCCACTCTCCAGGCGCGTAATCCCTTCGAGCGACCATCCGCCGACGAACGCGTCCGCTATGCGGCTCATGTTGCCGCCAAACGTCCGACCCTTGCCGAACGGCAATTCGTAGACGTAGGAGAACACGAACACGTGATTAATATCCCAGCTCGACCGGCTCCAATCCCGTCTCCGGTTGAACGGATCCTGCGTCTTCTGGTTTTCAGCAAGCGAGGACTGGTTGTCCAAGGACTTCTGCCAAGAGTAGTTCATGTTGAACTGCAAGCCGCGCGAGAAGCGCTTCTTCAACGAGGTCTGCAGGGCGTTGTAGCTGCCCGAGAACTGGTTCGAACCGCCGTCGAGATCGCCGAAGTTTGGCAGCAACCGGCGCGGCTGAATCGGTCCCGGCCCGGGCGTCAGCGCGTTGTTGAACGGCGAGTAGCCGATCTGCTTCCGGCTGGCCGATCCCACGTAGCCGACGTCGAACGTCAAGTCATCCTGAATCTGGCGTTGGATAAAGAGGTTCCACTGGCTCGAATACGGCGAACGGTTATCCGGATTCTGCGGCCAGCCGCCGATAGCCGACGTATTGGAGAATGCCGGTCCCGGCGCGGTAATCGATTGATCGAGGACGCCGCCGCGATTCGGGCTGAAGACCTGTTGTACGGTGAACGGCCAGAATTTCCGCAGATCCTGCAACTCCTGTACGAACGTCGAATTGTAGAAAACACCGACACCGGAACGGATTACGGTTTTGTCGCTGACTTTGTAGGCCAAGCCCAGGCGAGGCGCCCAGTCGTTCTTGTCGCTGCGCACCAACGCGCGGCCGATGCCATCGGTTCGGGCCGGAGCGTTCGGACGGCCGGTGTCGGGATCGGGTTGCGGGTTGGTGGTCGCCCATAACAGGCGTCCTTCATACTTGCCGGTTACCGGATCTCGCGTTACGTACAGATTTCCGAGCCGGTCGGAAGTGTCGTAAGGCCGGCTGCCGAACTGGTACATGAGGCCCGCGTTAATCGTCAGGCGGCTCGATACGCGCCAGTCGTCCTGGACGTGTCCCATCAAGAAGTGGCCGATACCGTCGGTAAGAGTGTTGCCCTCCCCGCGTCGCACTTCGCCCGGGTAACCCAGCAGCGCGTCCGCCATCGGATATCCGGTAACGCCGCCAAGAAACAGCGCGTCGCCGTTCATCGGATTCGACGTGTTGGTGTAGAACTGCCGGTGGTGATACTGGCCGCCGATTTTCAGTGAATGCTTGCCGATGACCTTGGTCAGGTTCGCGCGGCCCTGCCAAACGTTGTCGCCTGTGTCGCCGCCGCCAGCGCCGGGCGTGCTGTATGCGCCGAAGCTGATGTTGACGAGCGGGTCGCCGAAAACCTCTTTTTGATACATCTGCATCCCGGTCTTCTGCAGGAACTCGGCGCGTGTGAGGGCGCCTTTTGTCGTCAGATTGGGATTGTTCGGTTGGTTCGTCCCGAATCCGACTTCGAGTGTAGTGGTCGGACTGAAGATATGCGTCCCCGAAGCGCCGTAGTTGAACACGTCGAACTCGCTGCGCCCGCGAAATCCAGTCTGTATCGCCGGGTTCAGAAGATCGGCATTTTGCTGGCTGAAGCGGAAGTAGAAAGTATTCTTTTCATTGATGTTGTAGTCGTAGCGCCAGTGCAGACCGTCGCGATTGTTGGCGCGAGAGCCGCTTATGACGTAGTTCTGCACAAGTCCCGGACGGTTCGGCAGCGGCGTCGTCAACTCGAGCGCCGTCGGAATCGCGCGGTTGATCTGCGCGGCCGGAATCGTGTTGTTGGGATACGGCTGATTGTTGTTGAACGGATTCCGGATGACGGTCCCCGGCAGCAGCTGCGAAAAATTGCCCGCGCGGAACTCGGCCGGCGGCACGTTGCCGATCAATGTCGCGGCGCGACGGCTGCGGAAGCCTTCCCAACTCGCGAACCAGAACATCTTGCTCAATTTCGGAAGCGGACCGCCCACCGCCACGCCGTACTGATTCTGCTTAAACGCCACCTTCCGCAACCCGTTGCGGTTGGCGAAGAATTCGTTGGCATCGAAGGCGTTGTTGCGGAGGTATTCGTACACCGTCCCATGCAACTGGCTCGTGCCGGATTTGATCACCATCGATACGTTGGCGCCCATCGACCGGCCGAACTCGGAGCCGGTGTTGGTGGCGATCTTGAACTCCTGCAGCGCGTCCATCGGCGGTGAAATACCCGGCGAGTTCATCATCTGCATGTTGGAGTCGAAACCGTCGAGAGTGTAGTTGTTGTCCTGAGGCCGGCCGCCGTTCACCGAGAACAACGCCGTTCCCGACTCGTTGGTTCCGCGCTGCTGGCTGCGCGTGATGGAACTCGTGCCCGGCATCAGCAGGATCAGTCGCGTATAGTTGCGGCCGTTCACCGGCAGGCGCTCCAGTTCCTTCGCGGCGACGACGTTGCCGACCGACGATTCTTCGGTCTGCAGCAGCGGCGCCGCGCCAGTGACTTCGACTGTTTCGGTGACCGCGCCGAGCGCTAGTGAAAAATCGACTTCCAGTACCGCGGCGACCTGCAGGTCGATCCCGCTTCTGACTTGCGACTTGAATCCGTCGGCCTTCACCGTTAGTGTGTAGGCGCCCGGATTGAGCGGAGTGATGCGGTATTGGCCGGTGGCGTTTGTCTGCACGGTTCTGGCGAATCCCGTGCCCGCGCTAGTGACTGTTACCGATGCATTTGGAATAACGTTGCCCGACGGATCGTAGACATCACCTACGAGGGTCGCCGCTGTTTGGCCGTGCAAACCAAGGCCCACCGCGAGTGCAATTCCGCACAGCGCCGCGAATTTCAACTGCTTTTGATTCATTCGGGTTCCTTCAACCTCCCTGCTGAGATATGGCGAGCCACCGCTCACATTACGTAATTCTATATCATCTCGCGGGGCGGAATTGACATCTTTCCAGCCGGGCCGCGATGATTAGCGGTGTGAGTGTTCGTATTGCCGTTACCGGGTGCGCGGCCTTCGTGGGTCTGATTGCCTTGGCGCAAGGCGTGGCCACCCGCAACGCGCCGCCCGCGCCCAAAACCGCGCCTTCCGGCCGGCCGTTCCTCGCTTCGTTCGAAGATGTCGCGGTTCGCGCCGGTTTGACCGCGCCCACCCTATTCGGCAACTCCCTCACCAAGCGATACATTATCGAGGCCAACGGAGCCGGACTGGCCGCGATCGACTACGACAACGACGGCTGGCTCGATCTCTTCGTCCCCAACGGCTCGCGGCTCGAAGGCTTCGGCGCAACCGTTGCGCCAACCAGCCGGCTGTACCGGAATACCGGCAAAGGATCGTTCACCGACGTCACCGTTAAGGCCGGCGCGGCGCTTGCCGGATGGGGTTCCGGCGCGTGTGCGGGCGATTTCGACAACGACGGCGATGACGATCTCTACGTCACCTACTGGGGACCGAACGCATTGCTCGTCAACTCAGGAAGCGGCGAGTTCAGCGAGCAGGCCGCGCGGCGAGGCGTTGCCGGACCCGCTAAAGAGTGGAGTTCCGGCTGTACATTTCTCGACTACGATCGCGACGGAAAGCTCGATCTGTTCGTGACCAGCTATCAGCAGTTCGATCCCGCGACGACGCCTCCTCCCGGCAAATCGTCCAACTGCGAGTGGAAGGGAATGCCCGTCTTCTGTGGGCCGCGCGGGCTGCCCTTCGGCCGCGCGACTCTATACCGGCAATTGCCGAACGGATCCTTCGAAGATGTCAGCAACGCCGCCGGCATCTCCAAAGCCCGCGACTTCTACGCGTTCACCGCCGTCGCGGCCGACTTCAACGGCGACGGATGGACCGATATATACATCGCCAGCGACTCAACTCCGAGCCTCCTCTTCCGCAATCAGAAAAACGGCACCTTCCGCGAGATCGGCACCGAAACCGGCGTGGCCTTCAATGAACACGGCTTCGAGCAGGGCGGCATGGGAATCGGCGTTGGCGACTACAACCGCGACGGGCGGCTCGACATCGTCAAAACCAATTTCGCTGGCGACCACCCAAACCTATACCGAAACACGGGCGGGGGCATTTTTGAGGACACCGTTCTCTCGGCCGGTCTCGGCATCAACCCGCAGTTTGTTGGTTGGGGTGTTGCGCTCGCCGACCTCGACAACGACGGCTGGCAGGATATCCTTCAGGTCAACGGCCACGTTTATCCAGAACTCAAGGATGGCCCCGGCGAATTCTACCGGCAGACCCGCGTCATTTACCGCAATCTCGGCGACGGGAAATTTGAGGATGTCAGTGGACTGGCCGGTCCCGCAATCGGCGCTCGCCACTCCAGCCGCGGCGCCGCGTTTGGCGATTTCGACAATGACGGCGATATCGACGTCGCCGTATTGAACATGGGAGAGCGCCCTTCGCTTCTGCTCAATACGCATCGCGGCTCGGCCCATTGGATCCGCATCGAACTTGAAGGCGTTGCATCGAACCGCTCCGCGATTGGCGCTGTTGTCACAATCGAATCCGCCGGCGGTAAACAAACGCAGGCCGTTCTCAGCCAGTCGAGCTTTCTGTCGCAAAACGATCGCCGCTTGCATTTCGGTCTCGGCACAGCGAATAAGGTGGACCGGATAATCGTCGCGTGGCTAACCGGCGTAACCGAGACTTTTCCCGCCCATGCCGCCAACGCTACCGTCCGCTTGAAGGAAGGGAGTTCCGGAACGCGCCCATGACGACCGTCTTGCTCGCTGTCGCACTTTTGCAGGCGGCCGCCGATCAACTCGCCGCTCGTGCTCTGGAGGCGGCGCAAGCGGGCGACGCCGTATCGGCGGAAAAACTTTGGAAAGAAGCGCTGGGCCGCGCCCCCAACCATCACGCCTCACTGTTCAATCTTGGCGTGATGCTCCACCGCCAGCGCCGCTCGGCGGATGCCGTACCATTGCTGGACCGCGCAGCGACGGTTCAGCCGGGCTACGAGGTTCACTTAATACGCGGCCAGAACCTCCAGCACTTGGAACGGCGAGAGGAAGCGATCCGCGCGTGGCTCGCGGCGCTTCGGTTTCAGCCGGCGAACGTGAAGCTAATGCAGGTTGTCAGTCTCGAGTACAGCAAAGGGCGATATTTTCACGAAGCGGCCGCGATGGCGAGGCAAGCTCTCCGCTCCGCACCCAACGATCTCAACCTCTATTTGATCGCCGTCAAGGCATTACAAGACGCGGGCAATCACGATGCGGCTTCGCTGCTCGCCGCCGAGGCCGCCGCGAAATTTCCCGATTCGGCGCGCGCCCAATTCGAGGCCGGCTTCCATCTCCAAAAACGCGGCGCCACCGAAAAGGCGTTGGCGCATTTGGAACGCGCCATGGCTCTCGATGCCAACTATGAAGAGCCCTACTATTTCTACGGCGATCTCCTGGTGCGGCAGTCGAAATACGCGGAATCGATCGAGCCGCTTCAAAAGGCGATCGCAATTCGCCCAGGCTACGCCCCGGCGCGGGTCTCGCTGGCGCGGGCTCTTTCCAATCTCGACCGGGTGCCAGAGGCCTTGGTCGAATTAGAGTCGGCGACCATTGTCGATCCAAAGAACGCGCAACCGTGGGTGCTGCTCTCGCAACTCTATTTTCGCCTCGGCGAGGAAGCGAAAGCGGAGAACGCCAAACAGACATCGCTACGTCTGCGGCGTGAATTTCCCAGCGTGCTTGAGGCTCTGCAGGCCCGGCCTTTTCCCGCCCGCTAATTCCGGGGCGGCTGAGATGGAGCGGGAGACGAGGATCGAACTCGCAACCAACAGCTTGGAAGGCTGTGACTCTACCATTGAGTTACTCCCGCTCGCCTTGCTGTCAAACCTATTATACCGTACCCAATTGCGGTAAACTTCGACTCATGCAAAGGCTCATCGCCGTCACGTATTTGGCCGCCGCCGCGCTTGCCGCGCAAGGAAAGAACCCGTTCCTCGGACGCTGGAATTTCAACATCCAAACACCCACCGGACAGCGCGCGAGCTGGCTCGGCATCAAGGAAGTCAACGGCGCGCTGGACGTCTGGTATCAGCCAACGGGCGGCAATGTTTACAAGCTCGAAAGTGCGACGCTCAACGGCAAACATCTCTCTCTCACGCTCAGCCGCGCTAACGCCAAGGGCCCGGTGTTGACGTGGGAACTCGATGCCGCCGGCGACAAACTTACCGGCATTCAAAAGCGCGGCGACTCCACGCTTGTGTTGATCGGCGTGCGCGCACCGGAGTTGAAGCGCTCTGCGCCGAAATTGTGGTCGAAGCCGGTGCCGCTGTTTGACGGCAAATCTCTGGCGGGATGGGAACCGGTGGGTACTGCATCCAAGAGCCACTGGGTCGTGAAAGACGGGCTGCTCGTGAATGAAGAACACGGCGCGAATCTGAAATCGACGCGCAAGTTCGACGACTTCAAACTGCACTTTGAAGTGCTCTGCCCCGACCACGCCAACAGCGGTTTCTACCTCCGCGGGCGTTACGAAATTCAGCTGGAATACGAGCCGTTGACAAGCAATCCGCCCGAGCGCCGCATCGGTTCGGTATATGGCCGCATCGCGCCGCAAGGCGATCTCCCCCGCAAACCCGGCGAATGGGATACGTTCGATATTACGCTCGTCGGCCGCATGCTGACGGTTGTCCGCAACGGCGTTACAACGATCGCCAATCAAGAGATCGAAGGCATCACCGGCGGCGCATTGGACGCCAATGAAGATCAGCCCGGCCCGTTCTATATTCAGGGCGATCACACCGGCGGCTTGAAGTTCCGGAACATCACGATCGCGACTCCTCAACGCTAATGCGGCTGACAGTACTTCTCTTCGCGTTTTGCGCGGCGCACGCGCAAGATTTCCGCGCGACCCTTTCCGGAACGGTTTCCGATCCCACCGGCGCCGCAATTCCAAAGGCCCGCGTGCGCATCGTGCAGCGTTCGACCAATCAGGCCTCACAAGTATTGACGAACTCCGAAGGCTACTACTCGGTGAACTTCTTGAATCCGTCGACCTACGATGTCACCGTCGAAGCGACCGGCTTTAAGCTGTACCGGCAGGAGGGCATCGAGTTGATGGTCTCGCAGAAGATGGAGCAAAACTTCGCGCTCACGATCGGCTCGGTGGCCGAGCAGGTTACGGTCACCGAAACCGCCGCCGACATCCAGACCGCCGACGCGTCGGGCGGGCTGAACTTCGACGCGTTGCAAACATCCGAATACCCGCTCAACGGCCGGCAGGTGTAAATGCTGATGGACCTCGCTCCCGGCGTGCTGTTCACGCAAGAGCAATTCGGCAGCAGCGGCTTCAGCGGCACACGCGGCTGGGACACGAACGGTTCGTATGTGATGAACGGCGGCGTTTCCGGATCGAACAGCTTCTCGCTCAACGGCGCGCCAATCAGCCTGACTGGCTCGTGGCAAGTAGCGCCGAACGTCGATGCGATCCAAGAGTTCAAGGTGATGACAAATACCTACGACGCCGCGATCGGCCGCACCGGCGGCGGTTCGGTAAACACGACGTTGAAGTCGGGTACGAATCGCTGGCGCGGATCGGTCGCCGATTTCATGCGCAACCAGATTTTCGACGCCAACTACACGCAGAACAACCTCGTCGGCGCGCCGCGTGGCAAACACATCACGCATCAGTTCAACGGCGTCATCGGCGGCGCGCTGCGCAAGGATCGAGACTTTCTCTTTTTCAGCTTCGAAGGGTTTCGTGAAATCGTTCCGTTTCCGGTTGTCGCCAACACGCCGCCGCCCGATCTGATCGCGGGCGATTTCACCAAATACGGCTTCCGCATCTTCGATCCGCTCACCGGCCACAACTGCGTCAACACAATCGATGTGCCGGCTATTTGCGCGAGTCCGATCATTCGCGATCCCTTCCCCGGCAATACCCTCCCGGCCAGCCGCATCAGTGAAGTGGGAAAGAAGATCCTCTCGTTCTTTCTGCAGCCGAATATCGCCGGAAACGCGATCACACAGAATTTCGTGAACTCGGGCAGCGTCGGCCGCTATCGTTATGATCAGCCGATGTTCCGCATCGACCGCGTGCTCGATCAGAATTCGCGTTTGAACGGCGTTTTCACGTACCAGCACGGCCACGAATATCGGAACCAAACCGGCATCCCCGGCCCCGCGGCCAGTGGCAACATCAACTCGCAGCGGACGAATCTGAACGCCATCATCAGCTATACACGCGTGCTTACGCCCGCGCTTGTGTTCGACACGCGGCTCTCGTACGGCCGCCTCACTTCGTATTTCCCCGGCGCCGACATCGAAAGCGGCATCACCGCCGCCGATCTCGGCATGACGAGTGTTATGCGCGCGCCGACATCGACCACGAACTTTCCTCCGCGCATCATCATCGATCAGGCCTCGAGCCTGTTCGGCAATGGCGCCAATCTCTACACCTGGACGACATCGAACCAGTGGAATCTCGCGCCGACGTTTTCGATGGTGCGCGGCTCGAAGACGATCAAGCTCGGCGCCGATCTCGTCTACGCGGGACAAGGCACCGGCTCGATCGGCCAAGCCAACGGGCAGTTGCAATTCACGCGTTACGGCACGCAGCAATATCCGCTGCGCGGGGGCAACAATCGCGACGGCTCCGGCGTCGCCGACGTTCTGCTTGGCATCCCCGGCACTGGATTCGTCGACTGGAACGACACCTACTATCGAAGCTGGCCTTACTTCGGCTTCTTTCTGCAAACGGATTGGAAGGTTCGCAAAGGACTGACGCTCAATCTCGGCCTGCGTTATGACGTGCAAGTGCCATGGGTGGAGCGATGGGACCGCGTGAACGCCGGCTTCGATCTCGAGTCGAAGAACCCGCTGAGCGACCGCGTGCTCGAACGCTGGCGAACAAACAAGATCACTTACGACCGCGACAATCCCGCATTCCCATATCCCGATCCCCCGGCCG
>VFZW01000048.1 GCA_016871055.1 Acidobacteriota bacterium | reverse complement strand
CAACATTCCGGCTACACAGATCTCGCTCGTCAATCACGCGATCACGGGCCCAATCTTTTCAGGGCCGCATCAGCGGCCGTTTGTGTGTCAAACCGCTGCCTTCAAGCTGCCGGATGGTTCGGCACTCGGTGCACCGGTCGACGAGAATTGCTCGGCGAAGACGGTGGTCACGTATATGTACAAGTCGACGGCGGATGGGCGCTTTCGATCGTGGCCCATGGAGCGCCCGAACGATATCGCGATGACGGCCGTTACGACGGGCCGGTTAGTTCCGTACATTGTCCGGGTTGAGACGGGGACAATCAATCGTGCAATTTATCAGATCGCCGTGCTGCATGATCCGAGCGATCCGGCGCCCGCGCCGCATGCTCCGCCCACGGCGTGGAACAAGCGGCTGCTGTACACGTTCGGCGGCGGGTGCGGCGGCGGATGGTACCGGCAGGGTGCGTCGACGCCGAATGTTTTGAGCGATGGCATTGTCGGCAAGGGCTACGCCGAAGCGGTGTCGACGTTGAATGTGTTTGGCAATAATTGCCATGATTTGGTCGCCGCGGAAACGATGATGATGGTGAAGGAGCGGTTCATCGAGGCGTACGGGCCGCCGGCGTTTACGTTTGGGCGCGGGGGATCGGGCGGGTCATATCAGCAGAACCAGATCGCCGATAATTACCCGGGGTTGCTCGACGGCATCATCCCGAGCGCGACGTTTCCGGAGTTGCTTGAGAACGCGCAGTTTCTAACCGACGCGCAGTTGCTTAATAATTACTTCAGCCATCATGGCGCGGGGTTGACCGATGAGCAGAAGCACGCGATCGCCGGCGTCACCGTGCCCAACATCACGGGCAATGCGGCAGGCGCGGATCGGATCAACCCGACGCGGAACTGTCCGCCGGAGTTGGCGCCCGAATTGCGGTATCACCCCGTGCTGAACAAGGACGGCGCGCGCTGCGACATCTTCGATCACGCCGTCAACATCTATGGCCGCGATCCCGTCACCGGTTTCGCGCGGCGCGTGATTGACAACGCCGGCGTGCAGTACGGGCTGCATGCGCTCAACAGCGGCAAGATCACTGTGGCGCAGTTTTTGGACTTGAACGAGAAGATCGGCGGGCATGACAACGACGGTGGGATTGTCGCGAATCGCACGGTTGCCGATCGGCAGGCGTTACGTGCGGCGTATCAGACGGGGCGTATCACTTTCGGCGGCAATGGTCTCGCGCGGGTGCCGATCATCGACTATCGTGGCTATCAGGACGCCTCGCCGAAGGGTGACGTGCATTTGAAGTTTCATTCGTTTGCGTACCGGGAACGGCTGCGCGCTGCTAACGGCACGATTGCGAATCAGGTGATGCTTGTGTCGGCGCCCGGCGGCCCGGTGGCGGGGCGCGTGCAGGCTTACGCGATCGAGAAGATGGACGAGTGGTTGACGGCGCTTGGGCACGAGAAATCGCCGACGATGGAGAAGATCGCGGCGGCGAAGCCGAAGGATCTTGTCGACTCCTGCTACACGGCGAGCGGAGAGCGCATTGTCGAAACGCAGACGTTTGAAGGCGGCGAGTGCAACAAACTTTACCCGGCGACGCCTTCACCGCGCATGGTGGCGGGCGGGCCGATTACGAATAATGTCCTGAAGTGTACTTTGAAGCCTGTCGACTTCGGCGAGTACAAGGTGGCGCTGACCGATGGCGACAAGCGGCGGCTGCGGGCGATCTTTGCTGGTGGTGTCTGCGATTGGGGTAAGCCGGGCGTGGAGCAGCAGAAGCCGCTGGGGGTTTGGTTAAGGTTTTAGGGGGTGGCAGCGCCTAAAACATGTCGGCCGGCGTGGCTGGATCAGGTCTTGCGTCGAAGGCTACTTCCGTTTGAGCTTGTTTAGCGAGGCATCAAGCTTGCTCTTGCGCTTCTTCCTATCCAGCAGCGAACTGATCAAACATTCAAACAAGGCTTGAACCGTATCAAATTTCTCGACGCATTGCTCGTCCGAAAGATTGTGCAGCCCATCGCTAAAATTGGTATGGAGGAGTGTAGCAAGGTTGCCGTGTCCAGAGACTTGTACTGATTCGACGAACGGTGCGATCGCTTTCGCTTTGTCGTCAAATCGATAGGATCCGATTAGCGATCGCATTTGCCCTTCGTCAAAATCAGGTATGGGGGATTCTGCGCGCTCGTCGATTAGAAGTGAAATGGCATCGTCGATATGGGTTTCGACCACTCTTCTCATGTAAGCCATCGCGCCGATACCAAGCCCAAAGTTTCGCAGGTTAATCGCGTTCTTGTAAGACGCAACTTCGTCTCTGTTCCATTTGGAGACAATTTCTCTTGGCGGTTCGAACAACTGCGCCGGGTTCTGCCCGATTTTCTGAAGGGTGATGCATGGGAGCGAGTGATCCAACGTCGCCAAGATAAAGAACACCGTTCTGGCATCGCACTGCTTACACTGGAACACAAGGCACTGCGGATTAGCATCCGACGCACGAATTGTTGGCCGACCAAACTGTATCCCGCTCCGCCAGCGAGTGCTTGGATTGTTCTTGCAGACCTCCGAAGTGCAGGCCAGACTCAGTTCGGGCACAGGGAGTTCTACGAAGTGTCTAGGCCCCAAAGGTAAAAATTCCGGGTGCTGCCCTTCGAGCGTGAACTTCGTATAGAGCGGAGATGTCTCGAAAAACGTCTGAAGCTTTGACAACTCAAAAAGAGTTGGATCTGCTTCCAATGGCTCTCGATGTGGGCTGGGCGGAAGGGGTGGAAATTTGGACATCCGTAATCTCCCCATCAGAGTACAAGAAGTGACCGTCGGACGAGTCAACCACCTCAACGACCGATTGCAGCGCCATCGCGCAACTCCCATTCGATCAAGCGAAGCGAGTGTGTATTGAGACCTATGACAGAAAGCCTTTCTGCGCATTTCGGCAACGTGCAATTATTCCGCACTCACCCGATCAACCTGCATCCCTTTGCGGTTCGGATCGAACGTTACTTTGAAATTCTCGAAGAACCCGTGCCGGCCGAGAAGTGCGGGCACTGCGAGATCGTAACAAAAGCCACCCCATATTTCGAGGGCGTGTCCCGCGATGTTCAATCGAACTCGATGGAAGTAGACGGCGGCTCCGCCGGCGCTTGAGGCGACTTGCAACGACTCCATCGGCCCCTCTTTAATCCGCAGACCAAGCTGCGCGCCCATGGATGCTTCGAACGACGACACCTCCGCGCCGGTATCTACGATCGCGCGAAATCGACGTGACTCAAAGCCAGCGTGCAGGATTGAGGCTTCCAAGAGCGGTTCCCAGGTCTTGCCGGCGCTCAGTGTTCGCCAACATCGGTCGCGGGCAAGCGTGTTAATGCTGTAAGGCTGAAACACTCAGTCCTCACACGAAATAGGAAATTCGAATCCCGTCTTGCGGTTGAGTGATCCACAGTACCGGATCGTTTTCACCGGCGGCCGCAGCAGCGTCGACGGCTTCCCCGTAACTCGCCCCGGTTCCAACTACGCGAGATTGGTCCGCCGAAAGCGCCACCCACGTTCGCGGCGGAATACCCTTGAAGAGTTCCGCGTCGGTCTTCCGTTCCATTCGAGTGATCTCCTGCGATGATTGTACACGACTCACAGGAAGTATGATCTGGTAGCGCTAAGGGGATTCGAACCCCTATTTAAGCCTTGAGAGGGCCTTGTCCTAACCCTTAGACGATAGCGCCACGCCTATTCAAAATCACTATAACACGGGATACAATCGATTCGATGCGATTCCTTCTCGTTCTTGCCACCGCGCTCGCCTTTGCCGCGCCGCGCCCGCCCGATGTCCCCTTCAAGAAACACCATCTCGACGCCGGGCCCAATGAAACCGCGGCCTGGGCCGACATCAATGGCGACGGCAAGCTCGACATCGTCAACGGCGAGAACTGGTACGAACAGCCGCGCGTGAAGGGCGCCGAATGGAAGAAGCACCATTTTCGCGACTTGAACTTCTTAAACAATTACATCGACGCGTTCAGCGATCTTCCTCTCGACGTCAACGGTGACGGCAAGATCGACATCGTCTCGTGCACGTGGTTCGCCAAGAAGATTTCCTGGTACGAAAATCCGGGCAAGATTGGCGCCGCGTGGAAAGAGCACGTGGTCGAAGATCAATGGAATGTGGAGTTCATGTTCCTCGTCGACATCAACGGCGACGGTAAGGCGCAGGAGTTGCTGCCGCAGTTCGGCGGCAAGGGCCCTACCGCATGGTATGAACTCAAGGACGGCAAGTTCACGCGCTACATCGTCCATGGAAACAACTTCGGGCACGGTATCGGCGCGGGCGATATCAACGGCGACGGCCGCACCGACATCATTACGCCGAAGGGCTGGCTGGAAGCGCCCGCCGATCCGCATCAGGTTCCGTGGAATCTGCACGCCGACTACGCCGCCGAAAAACACACGGGCTTCCTCTATGCGGTCGATATCGATGGCGACGGCAAGAACGACATTCTCTATCCACACGCGCACGACTACGGCGTCTTCTGGCTCAAACAGCTCCCTGACGGCAAATGGAAGAGCAATAAAATCGACGACGCGTGGAGTCAGGTTCACGCGACCTTTTTCGTCGACATCAACGGCGACGGGCAGAAAGATTTGCTCGCCGGCAAACGCTTCTGGGCGCACGAGCACGATCCCGGTGCGCAAGAGCCTCTCGGCCTCTACTGGTATGAGTGGCGCAAGACGAATGGCGCCGTGGAATGGATTCGGCACGTGATCGACTACTCCTCGGCGGCGGGAGCGGGCATGCAGATCGCGGTCGCCGATTACGATGGCGATGGCGATCTCGACTTCGCGGTCGGGGGAAAGTCCGGCGCGTTTCTGTTCGAAAACACCTCACCGAAAAAGGGCGCGACGAAGTGAAGCGAATTTTGATCTTGACCGGTGACGGCGGCGAGGGTTACGAAGCCTGGTACGCGATTCACCGGTTTCGCGAAGAGGGCTTCGAGCCCGTCGTCGCCGCGCCGTCGAAACGGCGGCTGCATATGGTCCTGCACGATTTCGAAGAGGGCTGGGACACCTATATCGAGAAGCCGGGTTATGGGGTCGTCGCCGATGCGACGGTCGCCGAAGTGTCGGCGGACAACTTCGACGCGGTGCTTGTAATCGGCGGGCGCGCGCCGGAGTATCTGCGGCATAACGCACACGTCATCGCGCTGATCCGCGCCTTCGACGAGCAAGAAAAGTGGCTGTTTTCCATCTGCCACGGCATTCAGGTCCTTAATGCCGCCGGTGCTGTGAAGGGCCGCAAGGTGACGTGTTATGAACACGTGCGCTCGGAGGTCGATCAGTGCGGCGGTGAGTGGTTGAAGCCGCAGGCGGTGCGCGACGGGCGAATCGTCACGGCTCAGACTTGGGAGTCGCACCCGGAGTTCTATCGGGAAGTGATGGCGTGTCTGCGCTCATAGCGCCGTTGCATCCGGAGGTGGTGGAGATGCTCGCCGCGCAAGCGGGCGGGAAGTCGCGCGCCGATATGGATGTGGCCGAAACGCGCGAGGCGATGCGCGCGGGGCGGCGCTGGCAGCAAGCGCCGGCCGATGTCGATTCGGAAGACGCAGTCATCAACGGCGTGCCCGTTCGGATCTATAACCCGACGGGCGCGTTGACGGTGTTGTATTTTCACGGCGGACGATTCTTCTCGGGCGACCTGGAATCGCACGATTGGCCGCTGCGCGATCTTGCGGCGTTGTCCGACGCGCGAATCTGCGCGGTTGATTATCGCCTCGCGCCGGAGCATCCTTATCCCGCCGCGGTCGACGATGCGCTCGCCGTTCGTGATGCGTTGCAGCCTTCGGTTGTGATGGGTGATAGCGCGGGAGGCTATCTGGCCGCGCGGGTTGCCGATGCAGCGAAGCTGGCGGTGTTGATTTATCCGATGCTTGACGCGACGTGTTCCTCGCAGTCGTATAAAGACTTCTGGCAAAGCCCGCTGCCTAACGGTTTCGACATGCATCGCGGGTGGCAGTTGTGGGCGGGCGAGCCGCCATTTCCCGTTGTCGACGCGGAAACGTTGTTGATCACCGCTGGTCACGACGCTCTGCTCGACGAAGCGCTCACGCTGCGAGCCGCCGAACATGTCCATTACCCCGACATGCATCACGGTTTCTTCACGCAGACCAAGCTGGCGCGGTCGCGCGAGTTGATCGCGTTGATCGCGGCTCGCCTGCGCTCGGTATACTAACGATCGTGTAGCGTATCCTCCTTGCAACAACCAGTCTCTGGTGCCAAACCGGCGCGCATGAGCCAACGGTCGATCTGAATATCGGCCGCCGCGTATTCGAATCGCAGTGCGCGCTGTGTCATGGGCAGAATAGAGCGGGCGGACGCGGGCCCGACTTGCGGCGTCCAAAACTGAAGAGCGCGCCGACGCCCGAAGCACTTCGTAAAGTGATCGCCGAAGGCCTCGGAGCGGATATGCCCGGCGCGTGGCAGCTTTCGGTGCGCGAGGTCGCGAGTGTAGCGGGCTATGTGGCATCGCTTGGCCGCATGGCGGTGGAGTTCGTGCCCGGCAATACGATTCACGGCGAGGAACTATTTCGATCGCGCGGGTGCGTCAATTGCCACATCGTCGCGGGGAAAGGCAGCGCGAACGGTCCTGAGTTGACGGCGGCCGGCGCGCGGCGCAATGCGGCGTTTCTGCGAGAGTCGATCATGAAACCGGCGGCGTTTCTGCCCGACGGCTTTCTGGTCGTCGAGGCGACGACATCGACGGGAAGCGTTATCCGCGGCGTGAAGCTGAACGAAGATAATTTTTCAATTCAAATCGGGTCCGCCGATGGCAAGCGGCACAGCCTCGATAAGCTCGCCTTGAAAGATCTCAAACGGCTCGCGGGCCAGAGCACGATGCCTGCGTACGCGAATCTTCCCGCCAATGATATCGAAGACCTCGTCGCGTATCTTGCGTCGCTCAAGGGGTCCGAATGAGACTCGTAATCGCCGCACTCACTGCGACACTGGCCATCGCACAAGTTCCGTTCGAACGCATCCGCGACGCAGCGACAAAAGAGCCCGGAAGTTGGCTGACGTATTCGGGCAACTTGCAAGGACACCGCCATTCGCCGCTTACCGAACTTACGCCCGCCAACGTCGCCAATCTGCGCGTGAAGTGGGCCTATCAGCTCCGCGATGGCCGAGGGCAGACTTCGCCGCTTGTCGCCGATGGCGTCATGTATGTCACCTCGCCGCACCGCGTTGCCGCGCTCGATCTACGTACCGGACGCGGGTTGTGGGTGTGGGAGCGGCCGATCCCCCGCGACTATCAGTCGATCGGCTTCGGCCGCGTGAATCGCGGGCCGGCGATTCTCGACGATAAGTTGTTCGTCGCGACGCTCGATTGTTATTTGATCGCGCTCGATTTGAAGAGCGGTCAGGAACGCTGGTCGGTCAAGGTGGAGGACTACAAACCGGGCTATTCAATGACGCTCGCCCCCCTGGCCATCAAGGGGAAAGTGCTCGTCGGCGTGAGCGGCGGCGAAGCGGGAATCCGCGGATTCGTCGATGCGTACGACTCCGCCACCGGAAAACAGGCGTGGCGCTTCCACACCATTCCACAGCCGCATGAAAAGGGCGGAGAAACTTGGTCTGGCGAGAGTTGGAAGTATGGCGCCGGGTCAACCTGGGTCACCGGCTCTTACGATCCCGAGCTAAACCTCGTGTACTGGGGCGTCGGCAATCCCGGCCCCGATTGGAACGGCGACAATCGCCAGGGCGACAATCTCTACACGTGCTCGTTCATCGCACTCGAAGCCGACACGGGCAAGCTGCGCTGGCACTTTCAGTTCACGCCGCACGACACGCATGATTGGGACTCGGCACACGTTCCGGTGCTGGTCGATGCCGAAGTGCACGGCCGCATGCGAAAGCTGATCGTCAATCCAAATCGCAATGCGTTCTACTACGTTCTCGACCGCACCAATGGCGAGTTCCTTGGCGCGATGCAATACGTCAAGCAGACGTGGGCGAAGGGCCTCGACGATAAAGGCCGTCCGATTCTGGTGCCTGGCATGGACCCGAGCGAAGAGGGAGTACTCGTTTATCCGAATCTAAATGGTGCAACCGTATGGGCGAGTCCCTCGTACAGTCCGAAGACGGGGCTTGTTTATGTTTCGGCGCGTGAAGTGGGATCGACCTATTTCAACCGAGAGGCCGAGTTCAAGCCCGGCACATTCTTCGCCGGCGGTGGCGAGCAGCGCATACCAAACGATCAACAGTGGGGCGCGGTGCGCGCGCTCGACGCGACAACCGGCAAGCTGGCTTGGGAATATCGGCTCGTTTCGGCGCCGTGGTCGAGCGTGCTCTCAACGGCGGGCGGCCTCGTATTCTCCGGCGCCAACGAAGGCAACATTTTTGCACTCGATGCCAAGAACGGTAAGCCGCTTTGGAACTTTCATTCCGGCGGGCCGGTGACAGGCAATCCGATTTCGTTCCATATCGAGGGCAAGCAGCACATGGCGATCGCGTCGGAACGAGTGCTTTATGTGTTCGGCCTGTAGGCTGGCGCTTGTGTTTGCGGTTGTCTCGAACGGACAACAACGGCAGCCCGAGTACACCTTTGGCACCACAGTGGTCAGCACCACGAGCTTTGAAGGCGCGATCTACAATCTTCCCGAAGGCACCGAGTGGCTGCCCAAACTCAACCCTAAGAAGTCCGTCGGCAAAATATATACGACAGCACTCAACGTAACGCCTCGCCCGTTCGAGTCCGGTTTTCCGGGCGTCACCAGCCGCTTCGAGTGGTTCGCGATCGACTACAATGCGCGCGTCTGGATCGAAGCCGAAGGCCGTTATCACTTCCGGCTTCTCTCCGACGACGGCGCTATTTTCTCGGTAAACGGCAAGACGCTGATCGACAACGACGGCCATCATCCGCCCGAGTCCCGTACCGGCAGCGCCGAACTGACCCGCGGCGTTCACAAATTTCGGGTGACGTACTTTCAAGGGCCGCGCACACTCGTCGCGCTAGTGCTTGATGTCGCGATGCCGGGCTCGAACGATTACGCTCTGTTCGACACGAATAAATTTCTTCCGCCGGCCGATCCGGCCAAATGGATCGACGGCAAGATTCGCGCCGTGAAGAAATACGAGCGGCCGTTCGGCCGCTAGAAAAGTTCACGCAGCCACTCCATGAACTGCTCTTCCGTTGCCGTCCGCCACACTGGCGCCAGCTTAGATCGCTTGTGCTATCGAGCAGGCACTCCGCATCGATTCGCCGGCGTGGAAAGCCGGGCAACATCTCATCAATGCACGGTCCGCGTCTTTCTGTTCATGTAGTCCATGAGCAGATACTGTCCCAGCGACTGCGTGGAGGTGAAGTAGGCCTTGCCGCGGCACAGCTCCGTCACCTTCTTCACGAAGTCGACCAACGCCCAGTCCTGCGCCAGCATGAACGTGTTGATTAATATGCCTTGACGTTTGCAGCGGCCCACCTCGTCGAGCGTGCGCGCGATGACGAGCGGATCGAGCCCGAACGGGTTCTTGTACACCTCGCCGTTTTCGAGCGTGAGCGCCGACGGTTTTCCATCGGTGATCATGATGATCTGCTTCATGTCCTTCTTCTCTTGCTGGAGCAGCCGCTGCGCGAGAATCAGGCCATCGCGGGTGTTGGTGTGATAGGGCCCAACTTGCACTCGTGCAAGATCGGCCATGCGCAGTTCTTCGGCGGTGTCGTGAAACAGCACGCAGCGCAGCGAATCTCCCGGATACTGCGTACGAATCAGATGCGCAAGCGCAAGCGCTACACGCTTGGCGGGCGTAAAGCGATCCTCGCCATAGAGGATCATGCTGTGGCTGCAATCGAGCATCAACACAGTCGCGCACGAACTCTGATACTCGCTCTGATGCACGTGGATGTCTTCATAATCGAGTCCATCGATTTGCGCGCCGCGGCGCAAGGCGTGGCCGAGCGTTTCGTTCACGTCGATGTTCAACGTGTCGCCGAATTCGTAGGGTTTCGAAGAACCCGACGACTCAATGCCGGTCGACATTTCCCGCGTGTCATGCGCGCCGAAGCTGGCACGGCCCAGCGAACCGAGAAGATCCTTCAGCGTTTTGAAGCCGAGGAAGTCGAGCGCCTTGTCTGTCGTATCGACGCGGATCTCGCCGCTCTCGCGATCGTTGCCCGGCTGCGTGACGTAGCCGTCCTTTTTCAGCTTTTCGATCAACCGGTCGATCAAAGCATCGATCTGCTCAGGCGATAGTTTGAAGAACTCGTCGAGGTCCATCATCTCGCCGCTCTCCAGCGCCTGCCGAATCGCTTCGCGCAGCATCTCCATCGTGCCGTCGGCGTAGTTGTACCAGCCGTAGGGATCGTGAAAGCCGCTTTGCAAAAAGAACTCCGACAGAGCGCGCATTAAGTCTTCCGACGAGATGCCGAAGTCGTGCTCAACGAACTGTCCGTAGCGTATCCAGCGCATCAGTTAAACTGCCTGCGGCGCTGCGGCCGCGGTTCGTCTTCGGGTTCCGGTTCGGGCTCCGGACGCCGCCGTTGTTCGGGACCGTGGAAGCCCAGCTCTTCACTGCGGCTGATGCGGCGGTGCGCATACAATCCTTCGAGAACGAACTCGCCGGCCGAGGCGCACATCGCGTCCGATTCCGACGCGCCCAGGCCCAGTGCGCGCGTCTTTTCCATCAAGCCATCGACCATGATCAACTGCTCGATCATCGCCGCCGCGCCCGTCGACGCATCGAAACGCACGGCGCCGCCACGCTCGAAGTACTTCACGGTCATCGCAACATTGATGCCTTCGAAGTAGCTGCTGTAGACGCGGCCGACGGCCATGCGGATCAGATCGCGCGCCACCGCTTCCCCGCCCTTCAACTCGCCTTCGTATTCCAGTTCGATCTTGCCCGTAATCGATGGCAGCGCGGCGTAGATATCGGAGATGCGTGGAACGGCGTCGGCCTCGGCGTTGGCCAGCGCGCGGCGTTCGGCGTTCGACACAACGTTCTCCATCACCGTGATCGGCATGCGCTGCGACACGCCCGAACGCTTGTCAACGCGTTTGTCGTCGCGAGCCAGGAACGCGATCGCTTCGACGACTTCGCGAATGTACTTCGGCACGGTCACGCGCGCGGCGTTCGACCGCGTGGTCCACGCTTCGTTCGATGTGATTTCCATGCCAAGCTCGACGGTTGCCGGATAGTGCGTGCGGATCTCGCTGCCGATGCGGTCCTTCAGCGGCGTGATGATTTTCCCCCTCGCGGTGTAGTCCTCCGGATTCGCCGTGAACACGAGCAGCAGATCGAGCGGCAATCGCACGGGAAAGCCTTTGATCTGCACATCGCCTTCCTGCATGATGTTGAACAGGCCTACTTGAATCTTGCCCGCCAGATCGGGCAGTTCGTTGATGGCGAAGATGCCGCGGTTGGCGCGGGGCAACAGACCGTAGTGAATATTCAATTCATCGCTGATGCTCGCGCCTCGTTTGGCGGCGCGGATCGGGTCGATATCGCCGATCATGTCGGCGATCGTCACGTCTGGCGTCGCGAGTTTTTCGACATAGCGTTCCTCGCGATGCAGCCACGCGATCGGCGTGTCGTCGCCCATGCCGGCGAGTTGTTGCCGCGCGTAGGCTGACACCGGCGCGAGCGGATGATCGCGTATTTCCGAGCCCGCGACGTACGGCGTCCACTCATCAAGCAGCGCCGTCAGCATACGAATGAGCCTTGTCTTGGCTTGTCCGCGAAGCCCCAGCAGGATAAAGTTGTGACGCGAGAGCACCGCGTTGACAACCTGCGGAATCACCGTGTCGCCGTAGCCGTGAATTCCCGGGAACAACTCGCCGCCTTCCCTCAGCCGCGCGACCAGATTTTCGCGCAACTCGTCCTTCACGCCGCGCGGCGCACCGACTCCGCTCGCTTTCCATGCTCCCAACGTCTCCGGCCGTTTCGACATCGTCATCGCACCCCCGACGAAATTGTACCAAGCGGAAGCATGCGCACACCGGTGGCCATTTTCTTGATAGACTCCGGCTCATACCCTCGTAGCGGATCAAACTTACCGAATGCCCAACGACCTCCCCGAAGTGGAATATCAGCGGCTCTGGAAGCGACTCCAGCAAATTGGCCTCAACGCCTATGAGTCGCGCTCCTATCTCGTTCTGGTAGGCCACCCAAAGTTCAAAGCGTTAGAACTGGCCGCGCGCGCCCATGTGCCGCGCCAGAAAATTTATGAAGTGCTCGACTCACTCGTCGAGAAAGGATTCGCCCAGGTCGTTCGAGAAAAGACCAAGCTGTTCTCCGCCGTTGAGCCGTCGCTGGCGATCCCGGCTTACTTCGCTCGCCGGTCGCAGCAACTGCAGCACGAACTGACCGAGCAATCGCGATTCGCGTCCGATCTGGTCGAAGAATTGAACGCGGCGTACTCGGAAGGGCAAGGCGGACGCGGCACGCTGGACTTTCTGCGGATCGTCAGCGAGCCTCTGCAAACGGCCGCGGAGTATCGCCGCATGATGAGCGAGTCGCGCGTCGAGTATCTTGAGTTCTCGCGCCCGCCGTACGCGGTTGATCCGTTGAACGACGACCTTGTCCGCGAAGCGCGGAAGCGTGGCGTGCGATGCCGGTTGCTGATCGAGGTCGGCACGCTGGATACCGAACATCGCAGACGCTTGCAGGAGTTCATCGACATCGGCGTCGAGGTGAATCAAGTGCCGTCGCTGCCTTTGAAGTTGGCGCTGTTCGACGGCAAGAAAGGGCTGATCGCGCTGCTCGATCCTGTTATCACACGCCCTGCATGGACGGCGGTGGTCTTCGATCACAACGGCCTTTCCGAAGCGATGAACGGGCTGTTTGAGGACTACTGGCGGCGATCGATTCCGATGCCGATTGCGAGGAGTTAGACTCTCTTCGCCTTTTCCTTGTCCTTCCGGCTGCGCACTTCGCGCACGGCGTAGATGCGCCGGTTTTGGCTCTCAAAGTAGGTGCGGGCCAGCAGCTCGCTGACGATACCCGTACAGAATAGAATCAGGCCCGCAAGAAGCAACAGTCCCCCGGCCATCATCAGCGGGCCGTGTTGGGTCACAAGGTCGCGGTCCATGTGCAGCACCTTGTACACGAACAGGTACGCCAGGATCGCGCCGCCGCTTCCAACGCCAATCAGGCCGTACTTGCCGAAGAAATGCATCGGCCGCGTGACGTAGGTCAGCAGAAAGCGGATCGTCAGGATATCGAAGAAGACTTTGAAAGTGCGACCGAGGCCGTAGTGCGATTTTCCCGCGCCGCGGGGCACGTTTTTGATCGGCACCTCGACGATACGCGCGCCATAGAAACTCGCCAGCGCTGGGATAAAGCGGTGCAGTTCGCCGT
Organism: Acidobacteriota bacterium; assembly: GCA_016871055.1. GTDB lineage: Bacteria > Acidobacteriota > Terriglobia > Bryobacterales > Bryobacteraceae. The sequence continues at coordinate 12,660 of VFZW01000048.1, read as the reverse complement.
AAAGATTGACGTCCTTCAAAATTTCGGCACGATACGCTTTGAAGGTCGTTCCGAAGTCGTGCAGGTCGACGCCGCTCGCTTTCTTCATCATCCAGTTCGCGATTCGCGACGGAATCTTTCGCGTCACGGCGTTGTCGATACGATTCTTGCGCCAGCCGCTGGCTAGGTCGTAGCCTTCGTCGATCTTGGCGAGCAGATTCGGAATGTCCTCGGGTTCGTGCTGCAAATCGCCGTCGAGCGAAATCACGACTTGGCCGATTGACTCGTCAAAACCAGCCGCCAAAGCCGCCGTCTGCCCGAAGTTGCGGCGCAGACGGATGACCTTCAGCCGATGGTCGGTCTCAACGAGATTGGCGAGCAGGTCGAAGGAACGGTCCGTCGACGCATCGTCGATGAAGATGATCTCGTAAGTGCGGCCGATGTTTTCGAGCACCGCGGTGAGCCTGTCGTAGAGCGGCAGAATCGCGGGCTCTTCGTTGTGAATTGGAATGACGATCGAGAGTGCTGGCGCGGGCATGGTGCTGATTTCTCTATTCTACCCCCGCTATGCTAAAATCAAACTTCAGCGGTTTTGAACGGGCCCGTAGCTCAGTTGGTTAGAGCGCTACCTTGACACGGTAGAGGTCACAGATTCGAGTTCTGTCGGGCCCACCATCCCTTTGTTGATTTAGACGGCAAAGGCGGATATACTCGGTACCTGCTTCCATATCGCTTCGCTGGGGGGCCGCATGCCGTACCGTTTGTCTTGTGCTATTCTCGCCGCCGTCGCCGCATTTGCACAGGTTGACCGCGCAGGAATTTCCGGTACCGTGACCGATGCCAGCGGCGCGATCGTCGCCGGCGCAAAGGTGGAGGCCGTCTCAAAAGACACAGGCCTGCGCCGCGAGGCGCTCACGGGCGGCGCCGGTTCCTACGCGTTTTCGCAGATGCCGATTGGCGTGTATACGGTCACGGCCTCTCACACCGGTTTCCGCAGCGTGGCGGTGAAGGATGTCCGTCTCGGAGTCGGCGACAACCGCACGCTGAATCTCCAACTTGAGTTGAGCAATGTCGAATCGTCGGTGACGGTCGAAAGCGTCATCGCGCCGCTAGACAGCACCTCCGCGGTCGTCGGCACGGTCATCGGCGCCAATCAGGTGCGAGAGATGCCGCTGAACGGCCGGCACTGGGCGAGTCTGATGGCGCTCGCTCCGGGTGCGATCAACACCGGCGACGGCAGCCAGCAATCGATCCGTTTCGTCGGCCGCGCGCGCGACGACAACAATTGGACCTTCGATGGGGTCGACTCCACCGGCGTGAAAGACCCACGTCAGGAAGCCGCGCTTCGCCTCGTCATCAGCACCGACTCGATCGCCGAGTTCCGCGTTAACACAACGCTCTATTCCGCCGAATCCGGCGGCGGTGCGGGCGGCCAGGTGAACCTTGTCTCGCGCTCGGGCAGCAACGAATTTCATGGCAGCGTTTTCGAGTTCTTCCGCAACGACAAACTCGACGCGCGCAATCCGTTCGATAACTCGAAGCAACCCTTCCGCTTGAACCAATTCGGCGGAAACTTCGGCGGCCCAATCATCCGCAACCGCACGTTCTTCTTCGGCAACTACGAAGGTCTTCGTCAGCGCGTGAGCCAGACGTTCACCAACGACGTGCCGAGCGCCGCCTACCGCGCCCGCGCCACCAACGCCGCGATCCGTCCGATTATCGATGCCTATCCGCTCGGCACCATCCGCACCAGTAATGCTGACATCGACCGCGTGCAGGGCGACCGCAGCCAGCAGTGGCGCGAAGACGCCGGCACGCTGCGCCTCGATCATCGTCTCAACGACGCGAACACTTTCTACTTCCGCTACAACGTCGACGACGGCACCATCGTCGCGCCACGCACGCTGACGGCGAACGACCGGCAAGACAGCCAGTTCCGTCCGTCGAACACTGCCGTTCAATATCAGCGCGTTTTCTCTCCAACGGTGGTGAACGAATTAAAAGCGGGCGTAAACCGCTCCGTTCTGCGCCGCGACAGCTTCGGGCCTATTCCCGCCAGCATCGCGGTCGCCGGATTTACGACGATCAATCAGCCTAGCCTCTTGATTGAAGCCGGCACCTCGATAGCGATCATCGACAATCTCGCCATCACGCGTGGCAATCACACGCTCAAGTTCGGCGGCGAGATTCGCCGTGCTCGCGTGAACGTCGCCGACCCCGCCATCGACACCGTCAGCGCCACCTACGCCGATCGCAATGCACTCCTCGCCAACCGCGTCGACTCCGTCGGCATCACCGGAGGCAGCGCCGTGCTCGGCACGCGCAAGACCTACTACTTCGCCTATGTGCAGGACGACTACAAGATCACGCCCACGCTCACATTGAACATGGGGCTGCGCTACGAATACTACGGCGTCAACCGCGAAGTGAACAACCGTTACCGCGTGTTCGATCTTAACGAATGCCGCGGTTTCTGCCCGGCGGGGACGCCCTGGTACTTCCCCGATCGCAACAACTTCGATCCGCGCCTCGGTTTTGCGTGGTCGCCCGCGGCGCTGAAGGGCCGCACCGTGATTCGCGGCGGCGCCGGCATTTATCACGGGCCCGGTCAGATCGACGATGTGAACACCGCGCTCGACAACGTAGCCGAGCGCCTGTCGCTCACGGCCGCCGAAGCGCCGAATCTGTCATTCCCGGTTTCGTCGTTCGTCTCGCAGGCCCGTTCGCAAGGCGTCACTCCGAGGTCGCTGCAACGCGATCGCCGCGATCTCTATAGCGCGCAATGGGGCCTATCGATCCAGCAGAAACTCATCGCCGGTTTCCTGACGCAAATCGGCTACAACGCCAGCAGCGGCGTGAAGCTGTTCTCGCGGCAATACATCAACAACCTCGATCCCGTCACGCGCGTTCGGCCGCTGCCAGCGTTCGGCCGGCTCGACGAAAAGCGACAGGATGGCAAGAGCAACTTCCACGCGCTGCAAGTCTCGCTCCATCGGCGTCTCGGCAAGGGTGTCACCTGGGGCACGGAGTATATGTGGTCGCATTCGATCAACGATGGCAATCTCGGGGGCGGCGAAGGCTCGCAGCCGCAGATCGCCAGTTGCCGCCGCTGCGACCGAGGTAACAGCGCGCAAGACATTCGCCACACCATCACCAGCAACTGGATGTACGCGCTGCCGTTCGGCAAGGGCCAGCGTTTTCTGAATTCCGGCGCCGCGGCGAAAATATTCGGCGGATGGGAAAGCTCCGGCATCTGGACCGCGCGTACCGGCCGTAGGATGACTATCGGAATCGCGCGCGCCACGGCGGACGCTCCCGACGGCAACACCTCGGGGCAACGCCCGAATCTGGTCCCCGGCGTGTCGATCTACGCGCCCAACAGGACGTTTTCCAACTGGCTTAATCCGGCGGCTTTCTCCATTCCCGCCCGTGGTACATGGGGCAACGCGGGCCGTATGATTGGCGTCGGACCCGGTTTGGCGCAAGTCGACGTGACGCTCCAGAAGCAGTTCCCGTTGGCCGAAAAGAAGGCGCTCGTTTTCCGCGTCGAATCCTTCAATCTTTCCAATCGCGTTCAAGCCAACAACCCGGGGTCCACACTCACGTCACCGGTCAGCTTCGGGCTCGTGACAACCGGCCTAAATCGTACGATCGGAACGGGGACTTCGCGGCAACTGCAACTGGCCCTCCGTCTCAACTTCTAAATGCGAAAACTTGCGGCAGCGCTTTTGTTCTTGTGCTCCTGCGGCGTGAAGCGGCAAAGCCCCGTCTTCGATGTCCAACCGGCGCTTGCTACCGAGAGCGTCACCGACGATCCCGACGATCCCGCCATCTGGATCAAACCCGCCGATCCCGCGCGCAGCCTGGTCGTCGGCACCAATAAAGTCGCGGCGCCGAAAGGCGCGCTGGTCGTCTTCGATCTCGACGGCAAGATCCGCCAGACCGTCACGGGTCTTGATCGCCCAAACAACGTGGACATCGAATACGGCTTGCCGCTCACGGACGGCGCGGTCGACATCGCCGTTGCCGCCGAGCGATTGAAGAGCCAGTTGCGCATCTTCAAAGTGAGCGCCGAGGGCCTCGCCGATATCACGTCCGCCGGCAACACGCGCGTCTTCGCCGATCGCACCGGCGAACAGGCCGCGCCGATGGGCGTGTCGTTGTATAAGCGTCCGCGCGACGGCGCCATCTTCGCGATCGTCGCACCAAAGAATGGCCCGCGCGAAAGATATCTCGGCCAGTATCGATTAACCGATGACGGCCAGGGCCGAGTCAAGGCGACTTTTGTCCGTTACTTCGGCGTGTTCAGCGGAACGAGCGAGATCGAAGCTGTCGCCGTCGACGACGAACTTGGCGCGATCTATTATGCCGACGAAGGCGACGGCATCCACAAGTACGCCGCCGATCCCGACATCCCCAACGCGGGCGCGCAACTGGCACACTTCGGGCGCGAGGGATTTCGCGGCGATCGCGAAGGTATTGCGATCTACACCCAGCCCGGCGGAAAGGGCTACGTCGTCTGCACCGACCAGATTCAAGGCAACTCCGAGTATCACATCTTCCGCCGCGAGGGCGAGCCCGGAAATCCGCACGATCACTCAAATCCGGTGCGCGTCGTCCGCGGCGGCGCCGACGGAACCGACGGCATCGAAATCACCTCGCGCGCGCTTGGTCCGCGATTCCCCAAAGGCCTGATGGTCACGATGAACAGTGGCCCCAAGAACTTTCTTTACTTTCACTGGGCCGACATCCTTCCGCAACCGTAACGCGATATCCTAACCGCTGATGCCGCGCAAATTGTTCGTCCTGGCGATCGCCGTCGCCGCCGCGTTCGCTGTCAAGAAAGCGGAACTCTGGGATCTGCTGCCCAGCAACTCTTACGCCGGGAAGCAATCCAACGACGGCTTCTTGGTGGCAAGCGAGCAACTCATCCGTCCATGGCGATTGAGAGCGCAGATCAAAGGCCGGCCCGCCGACATCGCCATCGATCCCGCGAATCGATTCGCGGCCCTGCTCAACGGCACAAGCGTCGTGATGATCGATCTCGCTTCCGGCGCCGAAATCAGCCGCGCGACAACGAAAACGACCTCGTATCTCGGCATCGCCTTCCGGCCCGGCGTCAATGAAGTTTGGGCGAGCGAAGCCACGCGCAATGGCCCCGACGCGATCCTTCGCATTCCTTACTCGAACGACGGCAAACTCGGCGCGGTCGATCGCATCGAACTGCAAGGCCATCCGATTCCCGCCGGCCTTGCATTCACAAAAGACGGAGCCACGCTCTTTGCCGCGCTTCATCACGACAACCAAATCTTGAAGATCGACGCGCGCACGAAGGAACTCGGCGCACGCTGGAGCACCGATCTTGCGCCGTTCGCGCTCGCGCTTCGCGATCAGACGCTTTATGTTTCCAATCGCGCGGGCAAGGCGCGCGCGACCGCCAAACAGGCGCCCAGCGGTAAACAGGATCTTCCCACCGACGATGCCGGATCGGTGTTGAACGGCACGCTGCAGGTCTTTGACACTGCGACCGGCAAGGCCGAATCCTTCGACGCCGGTCTCGCGCCCGCGGGCATCGCACTCAGCCCCGCGGGCGATCAACTCGTCATCGCCAACGCGCACGCCGACACACTCTCGATCTTCGATACAAAGGCGCGCCGTATGTCGACCGTCGATATAGATCGCGAAACGAACCTTCCCGGCCTGCTGCCCAATTTCGCGGCCTTCCGTCCCGACGGCGCCCGGCTATACATCGCGTGCAGCGGCGAGAACTCGGTTGTTGTGTTCGAAAAGAGTGGCGCGTCGTGGAAGCGTGCGGGCAAACTTCCCACCGGCTGGTTCCCCACCGCGCTCGCGGTTGATAGCTCCAACACGATTCACATCGCCAGCGTCAAGGGTATCGGCAACGACGAACAGTCGCCGGGAAAGCGCAGCAGCAGGGTATACGAGGGCACGCTGTCCAGCATCCCCGACCCCGCTCCGGCGCAACTGGCCGCCGGCATGCGCGAAGTCAACGCCGCGCGTAACGCCAACTTCACCGCGCAAGGCGGCGTGAAGAACATCGCCAAACTCGGCATCGAACACGTGTTTTTCATCGTCAAGGAAAACCGCACCTACGATCAGGTTTTCTCCGACATCCCGAAGGGAAAGCGCGACGAATCGCTTCTGATGTACGGCCGCGAAGTCACGCCAAATCACCATGCGCTTGCGGAGAAGTACGTGCTGCTCGACAACTTCTACTCGAGCGGCGCCATCTCGTTTGAAGGCCACCAGTGGCTGATGATGGGCTTCGTCTCCGATCACGTCGAGCGCGCGCTGCAGGCCGCGCCGCGCGGCTACGCCTGGAACATGGGCGATTCGCTCACCATTTCGCCCACCGGCTTTTTCTGGCAGGATCAAAAACGCCCGCTCAGTGTTCGCTTGCTTGGCCCAGTGTCGGAACCCGCAAGGCCGGGTCCCGACGGCCTCATGCGCGACATCAACGAAACGGAGATGCTCAAGTGGGGCGAATACTGGGATCATTACAAGAAAGGCACTTGGCGCAGTGTAATCGGTTCGCGTTGCGTCGTGCCCGCGCTCAAGCCGATCTTTGACGAAAAATTCCCGCCTTCGAGCATGAAGGTGCCGGATCAAATCCGCGCCGCCGCGTTCGAAGAGCGCTTCGACAGCTGGGAAAAAACAAAATCGACGCCGAATTTGGTCATCATGACGATGACGTCCGATCACACCGAGGGCCGCAATCCGAACGCGCCGCGCCCGCGTTCTATGGTCGCCGATAACGACTACGCGCTCGGCCTCGTCGTCGAGAAGATTTCGAAGTCGAAGCTGTGGGCGAAGAGTCTGATCCTCGTTGTGGAAGACGACGCGCAGGACGGCCTCGATCACGTCAGCGGACGCCGGACTATCGCGCTCGCCATCGGCCCGCACATCAAGCGCGGCGAACTCGATTCGAACCACTACACGCACATTTCGATGGTCCGCACCATTCAAGACATCTTCCGAATCCCACCGAAGACGATGTACCTCGCCAACTCGCGCGCGATGACCAGCGTCTTTACGTCCGATGCGAAGCTCGACGCCTACACGGCGATTGAGCCCAAGATCAAACTCGACGACATGAACCCGCCCGCCGCCGCGCTCAACGGCAAGGAAAAATGGGCGGCGGTCGAGTCGGCCAAGATGAACTGGGACGACCTCGACGACGTGCCCAGCGAAGTGCTCAATCGAATCCTGTGGTGGGACGCCAAGGGTTTTGATAAACCGTATCCGGGCAAATAGCTACTGCCCGCGCACAACTTGCCCCGGCCGTGCTTCGTTCGCCACGCCAGCCTCAACCACCGGCACGCCATTCACCAGCACGTAATCAAACCCGGTGCTGTATTGATGCGGTTTGTCGAACACCGCACGGTCGGCGACTTTCGACGGATCGAATATCACCAGATCCGCGGCGAACCCCTCGCGGATCTCGCCCCGATCCTTCATCCCAAACGTCCGCGCGGGCAACGAAGTCATCTTGCGCACTGCGTCTTCGAGCGTCAGCAACCGCTTCTCGCGCACATACTTGGCGAATACGCGGGCGTTTGTTCCATATGTGCGCGGATGCGGAATGCCTTCGCCAAACGGCATCAGACCGCCATCGGAAGCGATCGCCGTAACCGGATGCGCCATGATGCGGTCGACGTCTTCATCGCTCATCGTGTGATAAACGATCGACGGCCGTCCTGTCAACCGCATCTCGATCAACGTTTCAATCTCGGCGTCGACGTTGCGCGGCCGGCCTTTCGCCACGTTGATCTCGCTGATCGATTTGCCTTCCAGCGCGCGGTCTTCGGGGAAATTCGCAATCACCGCGAACGCGTAGTCGTTCTGCCCTTGCCGCAGCGTCGCGTTGCGTTTCATCTCGGCCGCCACGCGCTTTCGCGACGCCGGCGAAGTCAATCGCTCGTGAATCGCCGACGGCCCATCGGCCAGCACATCGCGCGGAAAGAAGATGTCGATCGAGGCCGACGCCGCCGTGTACGGATACTGATCGACGACAACATCCAAGCCCTCGCGCCGCGCCTGTTCCACTTTCGCCAAGGTCTTCGTCGAATTGCTCCATCGCCGTTTGTCGATGATCTTGAAATGCGAAATTTGCACGCGCAGCCCCGACGCCCGTGCGATGTGCAACGCTTCATCGATCGCCGCTTCCACCGTCATTCCCTCATCGCGCATATGCGTCGCGTAGACGCCGCCAAACCGCGCCGCGGCCTTCGCCAAATCCACAACCTCGTCCGTCTTCGCATACGTACCCGGAACATACCAAAGCCCCGTCGCGAAACCGATCGCGCCGTCGCGCATCGCCTGTTCGACAAGGCCGCGCATTTTCGCAAGTTCCTCGGGCGTGGCGGCGCGATTGGCCGTTCCCATGGCCTCGGTGCGAACGCTATTATGTCCGATCAACGCGGCAATGTTCGGACCGATCTTCGTTGTCGTTAATCGCCCAAACCACTCGCCCATGTCCGTCGCGGATGATCCGCAATTCCCGGTCACCAGCGTCGTCACGCCATCCATCAGATACGAGTCGGCGCGCGGTACGCGAAAGATGCCTTGTTCGATATGTGTGTGAACGTCAATGAAACCGGGCGTCACGATGCGATCGGCCGCGTCGATGACACGATCGGCCGTTGCGTTGTTTAGCGCGCCGATCTTGGCGATCCGCCCGCCGCGCACACCAATATCTGCGCGATACCAGGGATTGCCCGTGCCATCAACAACGCGCGCGCCGCGGATCAGAACGTCGTAATCGGCCGCTTGTAACGCGGCGCAAAACAGCCATGCGAGTCTCATAGCGGCCGGATCTTGATATTGCGAAACCACGCCTCGTCGCCGTGATTCTGCAACGTGATTGGAGTCTTCCGTTTCGGACGCTCCGCCAAGCCCTTGTAGACCAGCGAGTCCGTCGTCCATCGCGCCGCGGCCTTCGCCTTGATCGACTCATCGGCCAGCGAACCGTCGACCACCTTCACGCCGTTCAACCAGTGTTCGATCTTGTCGCCGCGCACGATCACCCGCGCCTGATTGTATTCGCCCACCGGCTTGGCCATCGGTTTCGCCGCCGGCAACATCGAGTACAACGCGCCCGCCTGATACAACGCTCCGCGCCGCGCATCGGAGTGCCCGCTGTCGTCGATTACTTGAAATTCGAAACCGACGACGTACTCCTGCGTTGCCGCGGTCCGCGTGATTGCCCGCGTTTTGATGGCGTCATTGGCCATGGTCTCGAATTTGCCGTACTTCTTCACTTGCCTGTCATCAACGAAGAACCGGTCCTGCACTTGATACTTCAATCCACTGTTTCCGCCGGGCGAGATCTTCCATTCGAAGGCCAGTTCGAAATCACCGTATTCGGCCAGTGTGAACAGGTCTTCTCGCAACTTAGGACTCTTCGCGGCCTTGAGCGCACCTTTGTCGATCGACCACGAATCGCCCGCCGGCGATTTTTTCGACGGATCGCGCCAGCCCTTCATCGACTTCCCATCAAACAAAAGCTTCCACCCTTGTTTTTTCTCGTCCGGCGAGAGTCTATTTGGTTCGGCGGCGAACAAGACGCCGCAAACAAACATGAGTGAAATTCGCATCAACGCTATTCTGTCACGGCTAGCGGATCATTCGCTTTTCGATCTCCCGATATTCCGGCGTGTTGCGCAGGAGGTCGAAGCGCGGATCGACCAGGACATACGGCGTGCCGCCTTCGTGGAACTCCGCGCTTTTGCGCAGCGCCTCGCGCGCAGCGTCGATCTCTCCGGCCGCCGCGAGTACGATCGCGCGGCTCACTTGCCAGCCACGCTCGGACTTCCATCGCCTTACCGCGTCCTCGAGAAGTTTCTTGCCTTCGGCGGCTCGCCACTGCTGGACGCGCAAGTGGGCGAGGCCAGTGATCGCCCTCGAGTCCAAATCGTACTTAACCAAGCACCATTTATACTCTCGTTCCGCTTCAACGAAGTCGTTGTCGAGTTGCGCATTCACCGCCAGCAACCAATGCGAAAACGCATGATTCGGGTCGAGTGCGATCGCCCTCCGCGCGGCTTTGCGGGCTTCGGAGTGGCGGCGGGCAAGAAAATATGGGTCGCCGACGGCCGCACTCACGGCGGCAACGTTTGGCTCCATAATCTCCGCTCGCGAGGCCTGCCGGATCGCGTCGTCATGGCGCCCCAATAGACTGAGCACCGCCGCGTACATACGGATCATTTCCGGGTTGGCCGGTTCCAACTCCGCACTGCGCGATAGGTGTACCATCGCTTCGCGTTGATTCCAAGTCCGGTATAGCGCCACCGAGCCAAGCATGCGATGTGCTTCGGCGATCGTGTCGTCGATCTCCAGCGCCTTCCTGGCTGAATCCAGCGATCGCTGCGCCAGTTCGGCGCCGCGTGCGTCGTCCCATTCCGAGAGCCCCTCAAGCGCCTTCGCCATGCCGGCCCAAGCGCGTCCGAATTGCGGGTCCAGTTCCACTGCCTTCTCGAATGCCTTCAGACTGTTCGCCAGATGCGGCGGCCACTCCTGTGGTTTCGTCGTGCGCGGCGGATCGGTGCGCAGCAGTCTGTATCCTTCCAGGTAGACTCGCGCCGCTTCGGCGTTCGACGTGCCCGGTCCGGCCGTTCGCTCTCGCGGTTGACGTAGCGCATCGGCGATCGCCAATGGTTCCGGATTTTCAAACACGCGGCTCCACAACCGGTACCCGCTTGCCGCGCTGGAGAGGGAGGCAGTAACCCGCCCTCGATTTATGGAACTCACAAGCAGGTATGTCGCCTTGGCTTTTCTTGCGTTGGCGTGGATGTCGGTGTCGTGGGCGCCCGAGATCAGGGCGACTCTCCATCCTGCCCGCTTCGGGATCAGTTCCGTCAGCCTCTGTTCCAGCTCTTGCGCCGCCGCGCTGTTTCCATCGAGCGGCACCACCGGGGCGATCGCCAATGTCGTCTCCGGCGTGCCGGATGTCCAGTACGCCAATGCGCCTCCGATTACGGCGACCGCGGCCGCCATTGTCGCCCAGGAATGTTTCCGCGTTTTTCCGGCCGGGTTCGAGGGGGGTGGACCCAGGTCCACGAATCTCGGCACGTAGCTGCTTTCGGCAGTTCGATCCGGATCGGACAAGCCGCGCCGGGCCCCGCGTAGTACTCGATCAATTTCGTCCGCAGTCGGCCCGCCTCGACACGGACCGTCGAGTCGCTCCGTGTATCGTAGTCCGGCCGGCGCTCATACACAGTCACCCCGACGTTGTACTCCTTTAGCGTTTCAGCGCGTCCGGCAAGTGTTTCCTCAACGACAAAACGCAAGAAGCGGCACAGCTTCTCTCCGCGCGCGAAGGGGGGGCTGATTAGGATCTTCGCCAATTCTTCGCGAATCAGCTCCGGCGTTGGTTCCGCCACAGTCGCCATCCTACCATTCCCGCGCAAAACTCCGGAAGTTGCCAGTGCCCAATGGGTTAGTAACGGTTAGCAACCACGTAAAAAGCTCCATTTCTATCTTTCGCCCGCGCACTATGGATCTGTTCGGAGGAACTCTTCTTGAAACTGCTTTCAATCACGCTCGCGGCGGCATCGCTCTGCCCGGCGGCGACTTATCTCAACTTCACCGGTCCGGTCGACCCGGTCTATTCTTGGAACCTGACAGCGCAGTCCGCTGCCGGTGTCTACTTCGATGTATTGCAACCCATTGCCGGCCCGGTCAGGCTCGAAGTGCAAGTCGCCTCGCTGGCGCCTCAGGCGATCAACGCGATTCTGACGTCGCAGATCAACCCGTACGATCCAAGTCTCAACTTGATGGCGGGCACGTTTCAGTCCGCCGCCATAGCCGATCCCAACAACACCGCGGTCACGCCCGTGACGGCGCTCACGGTTCCATAGCTGGAAGTAGGCCCGCACTATCTGATCTTATTCACTGCCTCTAACAACGCCGTTTGGCAGGGTTTCTTTCCCTATTCGAGTTCGGCCGATCCGTCGATCGGATTCACAGGATTCTTAGTGACCGACGTGAACGGCGTCGGCTTCGATCCCAACGACCCGCCTTCGTCTACGTTTTTCGGCGTCAACGGTCCGGCGTTTGGCTTTCGAATCGCCACAGGCGAGATCGATCCCCCGCCGCCCCCTTCCGCAGACGTTCCAGAACCGGCGAGCGGCGCCCTTGCCGCTCTGGCGTTAGCCGGGTTGGCCGCGTTTCGAAGCCGCCGGACGTTGGCGCTCGCGCTCGGTGTGCTGCCCACGCTTCCGGCCGCCGTTATCTACGAACAGTGGGGTCCGTTCGCCGGCCATTCGTCGAATCTCAATCCGGAAACGGCGGCGCTCGGCACTTTCCACCTCAATCAACCAATTGGGGCTCAAGTTACCATCGAAGGGACATTCGCCGCGTGGCCCGACGTGCCGGTAGCGCAACAAATCTCGGTCGTACTGACTAACCCGAAGTTCCCCCGCCGATAAGCAGTAGTTTTCACCGCAAGGTTCTCAGACAGCGTGGGTTGCGCGTTTTTTGCCTTGTTCTGTATACCCATGTAAATACTCGTATATGTATTTACACGTAGCGCCTATTGTTGCATACTGTTACCATGTACGTGGAAACCGTGCCGAACCGCTCCTCGCCTCCCGCGATTCTGCTCCGCACCGCTTTCCGCCAAGGCAAAAAGATCGTCAAGCGCACGCTCGCCAATCTTTC
>VFZW01000047.1 GCA_016871055.1 Acidobacteriota bacterium | reverse complement strand
GACGCCTTTCGCCGCCAACAGGAGAATCCGGCAGCGTAGCGCCACACGCTGGGGGGAGCTTCCGTTCCGGAGCAAGGCTTCGAGTTGCTCCCGTTGGCTCGCTTCTACCGCCAAGGGAGCTGCTGGGGTGAACATGACCCAGTATGAGGCAACTCTGCCTATATGTACATAGTTATATGAGACAGGACACTAGTAGTCGAATGTTTGGGCTGCTGCCTGGCGGCTAGTCGGCGCGGAACGGAACCGGCGAGGATTGGTTGCCGGCGCCGTGGCAAGGTTGTGAAAACGTCACGCCTTCTTCTCCGAACGGACTACATACATGCCCATCGCGAAGGCAATGAGACCGGCGGCGGTTACGAGGATGAAGCGCCCGAAGGTCGGCCAGTCGTAGTTCTTGAAGGGCTGTAGGCGGTTGGGGTCGTCGGGGGTGGTGCAGAACTCGTAGCTCTTTCCGACTTGGAAGTGTTTGCCGCGGTATGCGAGCAGCGCCGCGCCTTCGTCGGCGGCGCGAACGGGGGTCGTGATGTTGACTCGCTGTTCGCCGAGTTCGCCGAAGAACTTGAGTTGCAGGCGGAATCCGAAGAGTCCAGGTTGACGGAAGGCGATGTCGTTGCCGAGCACCTCGGCTTGCACCTTTTGCGATCGGGAGAGTTCCATGTGGGGCTGCAAGGCGCCGAGCATGCCGGCTCCGGTCAGGAACAAACCGACATATGTCAGCAGCTTGCCGGCGAAGCGGCGCGATTTCCAAACGCTTACATCCATATCCGGTACCTTCAGTATCGTCGATTCCGATTTTTGTCCGATTCATGGAACCGCCGGAAATCGACTTCGTAGTCTCTCTTGAAAGTGGCTTCCGAGTTCGGAGGCGGCTATGTTACTACCAACCCTGTTGTTTATTTTTATCCTGGCGGCGGTATTGGTTTTACCCTCGCTTCATCGCATCGGGCCGACAGAGGTCGGCCTTGTTATGCGCCGGTTTTCCAGCCGGCGGTTGACCGACGACAATCCGATCGCCTTCGCGGGCGAAGCGGGATATCAAGCCGAGCTTCTGATGCCCGGCATTCGTTTCAAACTTTGGATTCTCTACGGCGTCGAAAAATACCCGTGGGTGCAGATCCCGGCGGGGCAGATCGGCGTGGTGATCGCGCAGATCGGCGAACCGTTGCCAAACGGCGCGAAGTCGGCGATGTACCGTACAGAGTTCGAACAGTTCACCGATCTCGGCGCGTTCGTGAAGTTTGGAGGGCAGAAGGGCGTGCAACGCCCGGTGCTGCCTCCGGGCACGACTCTGCCGCTGCATCCGGTGGCGTTTCTTGTGATCACACGCGAACGCGTGTTCGGCATTCCGGTTTCCGAGGAGCTGGCGCGGCAGCCCAAATTGGTCCCCGAGACGTTTGGCCTGACGCCGGCCGATTTGGAAGTCGTGCGCATCGAACACGACCCCGCGAGCCGCGCCGACACGATCGGCATCGTCACGACGTTTGAAGGCGAGCCGCTGGCGTCGGGCGACATAGCGGGACGTATCGGCCAGTATGGCGATATCGCGGAGCTTGAGCACAACGGCGCCGTCGACGCCGACTTGATTGAGCGCCTGCTGGCGAGCAAGAACTCGCTGCACAACAGCTATCAGGACTTTCAGTCCTTCCTCAATCAGGGCGGGCGCATCGGCTTGCAGCACGATCCGCTGCTATATGGCGCTTACAACTTAAACCCGTTCCTGGTGCGCGTCGAGAAAGTCCCGATGCTGGTTGTCGAGCAAGGACAGGTTGCCGTGATCAAATCCTATGTCGGCTTGCCGACGGCGGATATGTCGGGCAGCGAGTTCAAGTTCGGCATGCTGGTGCGGCCGGGGCATCGCGGCATCTGGCAGGAGCCGCTGCGCACGGGCAAATATCCGATCAATCCGTACTGCTACAAGGCCGAGGTCGTGCCGACGGCGATCCTCACGCTGAACTGGGCGGAACGGGTTTCGACGGCGCACAAGCTCGATTCGAAGTTGGAGTCGATCGTGGCCAAGAGTTCGGAAGGCTTCGTGTTCAAGATGGACCTGCAGGTGCAGATTCACGTGCCGGATCTGCGCGCGCCACGGGTGATCTCGACGGTCGGCACGATCAACAACCTGATCGACGAAGTGCTGCAGGCGGCGGTGGGCAACCACTTCCGCGACACGCTGCAATCGATGCCGGCGGTGCGGTTTATCGAAACGCGGCAGCAGGTGCAGCGCGCGGCGTTCGACCGGATTCGCGAGTTGTTGGAGGCGTATTGGGTGGAGACGCGCGGCGTCTACATTCAAGATGTCATCCTGCCGCAGGATCTGGTGAACGTGCTGACGCAGCGCGAAATCGCCAAGCAGGAGATTGCGACGTTCGAACAGCAGAAGCAGGCGCAGCAGCAGCGCATCGAGACCGAACAGGCTCGCGGCACGGCGGATATGCAGGCGGAGCTGGCGAAGTCGAAGGTCGGTGTGACGATTCGCACCAACAACGCGAACGCTCGAAAGGCGGAAGCGGAAGGCGAGTCGTTCTACATCGAGCAGACCGGCAAGGCAAAGGGCGCGGAGGTGCGCGCGGTGGGTCTGGCGAAGGCCGAGGCTTACGATGCGCAGGTGAAAGCGTTCGGCGCCAATGCCACGGCGGTGGTGAATGCCATCGACGCGCTGGCGAAGTCGGGCATGCCGATTGTGCCGAATATCCTGGTCGCTGGATCGGGCGGCGGCGCTCTGGAGGGGTTGGCTGCGACGTTGATGCAGTCGATCAGCGGGAAGAAGTAAGCAGGTCGAAGCGCGTGAGCCAGCCGGCGGCGTCGTAATCATGCGGCGCCGCCGGCGCGGCGGCTTGGCGGGCTTCCTCGGGTTTACCCATGCGGAGGAGGGCGCGGGCCAGCAGTGCGCGCGCCCTCATTTCGTAGGACGTGTCGAATAACTCTTCGCATTGCAGGGCGGCTTCGATGTCGCGGTTGGCAAGCAGCAACGACGACGCGAGGAAGAAGCGAATGTCGTGGCGGTCTTCGTCATAGTCGAGTGCTTCTTCGAAGGCGGCGGCGGCGTAGGACCAGCGAGGGTGTCATAAAAGACAAAGGCCGCGCGGAATTGGATCTCGGCTTCGTCGTCGGTGTCCTCGGACGCCAGATCGGGCATGGCCGGAGGAGCGAAGTACTTCAAGCCGGCGAGGCGGTCGTAGGTGGGCTGGAAGACGGGGCGTTCGACGGAACAGGAGGCAAGAAGGAGCAGCGGTATGATCCTCCGGTCGATTGCCTTGGCCACTTGCACAGTTTAGCGCGAGGCCGGCGATCGGGCGATGAAACGCCTGTTCCGCTGGTGCGCGCCTCCGGTCAGAACCGCTGACCGCGGGGCAGACCGCGGTCAATAGCGCCAGAAACTTGGGCGGTTCCGCGCGCGCGAGTTACTGGAGAGCGGGGAGTCTTTCGGCCATCCAGGCATTCCATTTCTTGACGATGGCGACGCGGTCGGCAATAGGAGCATCCGTCACCGAATCCACGATGCCAACGCGGCCCCGAGGCATCTCGTACCAGGCACACCAGCCGAAGCCGATTATCTGAGGATGCTCAACGCTCATCCGCATCATTCCGCCATAGACCTCCTCCCACTCCGCAAGGTCGCGGGCCTGATATCCCTGCTTGGGCGGTTCGCCCGTGTAGATGGCCGCACCGGTGTCGGCCAGCAAGATGGGGCCGTCCCAATGGCGGGTGGCCGCTTCGAGCACGCCATACACGGTTCGGGGCGGCCCCATGACGTTCACAGAGAGCACGTCCAGAAAACGGCGCATGATGTGGAAAGCCCAGGGCGCGGGGGCGGGCTGCAGGTGGAGCGTATTGCGGTCGCCCAGGATGAGGTGGTTGGGGTCGTACTTGCGGATGGCGTCGTGATACATGCGGTGCCACTGTTCGCAGATGCGCACCAGGAAGGCCTCGCGGTCCAGACGCGCCCGGGGCTTGGATACGTAACCGTTGAGCGGCTGGCTGAGTTGTTCAATGTCGGACCACTGCTTGATGGGGATGCCGTAGGTTTCGCGCCAGCGCTCTATGCTTCCGTACAGGCACTGCATGAGGCGCGTCCACTCCTTCAACCCCGCGCTGCCGGGCTGCGTGCAGGCGGTGATCCATTCCTCGGCCGCCGGCGCGTCCATGTTCCAGGGCGGGTTGTGGCAAAAGTGATAACCGATCAACTGGCGGTTTTCGCGCAGCGGCGCCACGAACTCGCGGCAGCGCCGATCCAGAGCTTCGGCAAACTCCGTCCCAAATACATCCGGCATGTCCGCGCTCTTGAGCGCTTGAAAATTGAACGGGTCCCTTCCGCCGGCGCCGGAGCGCTTCATTCCGCCGGCGAGAAAGGCGGCGAAGGGATAGTCGAGCGCGGCAAAATCTTCCGCGGGCCATTCGGGGCTGGTGGAAACGCCTCGCGTTCTCGCCGCGGCGCCGCCGGTGCCGTGGTCAACACCTCCGACGCTGGGAGGCAGGTAGGTAAAGCCCCAATCGCGATGGCGATCGCGCACCGCATCGCGCCACTGAGCGCCGCCGGTGCCGTAGTGGTTGCAGCCGCGCATTTGAAAGGGCTTGCCGGCCGGGTCAATCATCCACCACTTGCCGTTGCGCTGCTCCACGTGGAAGAATTTCGCGGCGCGCGCGTTCTCCGTGTTCCCGCGACCGACCTGGGCACTGCTCCCGCCAGGAAGCGCCGCAACTGCCGCGCACCCCACGCCGACTCTCCCCAGGAATCCTCTTCGTGAATGCGTAGTTTGTATCACCGGTACTCCCTCTGTTTGGCCGTTGCCGGGCTAATGCGGATCCGCCCCACTCGTTTTCACGACGATGGGCACCTGGGCCGTCAGAATCCGCTCCTTGATACTCTTCAAGAGGGCAGCGTACGACTGCGTGCTGAGCGACTGATCTATCATAGCCTCTTTCTGTCGTACCAGATGAAGGGCGTCCATATCAAAGGATTCTTCTTGGCTATCAAGGCGGCACGAGGCACACTGCGCCGGCGGCTCCAGGCCTTGACGGCTTTCGGAAATAGACTGGGGCACTGGGGAGCTGCTTACTGCACCAGTCACGCGTTTCGGTTCTGGCAGTTCGATGGTCGGATTCCTCATCCGACATGGATCGTTATTCAGTAGGGCGCGGAAGTGGCGACAATGAAGAGGCGGATTTTCGGGACAGGCCTTTCGCCCGATCCTCAACGCTACTTCCGAGTGGGCGTATTCCGCTCGGAACGTTCCGCGCCGTCGCTCCGAGCAGGGTCCGCCAGAAGCCCTGGTACGCCAAGGCAGGCGGTTCCAGTTTACGGTTGAGCACGCGACTACTCGTTTTTTATCCCTCTCGGGTTCGATGCCAACTTTTGGATGGGGTGACTATCCTGGAAAGCTTTTGCCGAGGGATGGGTCCCGTCTTGGGGCTGTCGATATTTCGGCGGTACACGTACTGCTGAAGGTCCTGCAACTCGTCGCACTTGATGCTCGCGAGCTCGCTGTTGACCGAACGCTGGCATGAGATGGACGGCTCGCAATCGCGCATCGACTGGGTTAGGCTGGTATAATCCAAACTCCTCTAAGGATTGAAGTTCCGGCCGGCTCGCGCCGATAAATTCTACAAGTACTGGTCGCTCTTGGAAAGGAGGACGCCCTTTGGCTGGCAACACGGGTAAGACGTCGGTTGAGCGCATCTCCGTCATTGTTCCCCGCAATCCATTTGTACAAGCCGCCCTCCAGGACAAACACCACTGCCTCTGCGCACTTGATGTCGCCAAGCTCATGCAGTGGTGGCCGGGCACGCCGCACTCGCCTCACCGCGATGCAGGGAAGGTCCGAGCGATTCAGCGGTCGCTGGACTGGAAGCGCGTAGCCCAAATAGCGAGCTACCTTCTCCAAGACGAGATCGTCCGGGTGCCCGAGCGGATCGATGAGTTCTTCCGCGGGATCTACGAACCCAAGAAAACCGAGCCGGGTCGCGAGTGGCCGCCGAGGGTTCCGAAGGTCATCACGCCGATGAAAAGCGAATTCCCGACTTTCTCGAACATCCTCTTACACGTGAACGGTGCAGAGATCAAAGCCGCAGACGCGTCGGAAGAAGACGGAGCCGCAAAGCTGATGTTCGACGCGAACAACGCAGCCTTGCGATTCTCCGTTATCGACGGGCAGCACCGGATCAACGGTGCATATTTCGCAGTCTGCCTCCTGCAGGAGAAGCTGCGCAAAGAGACGAAGTGGGAGATCCCGGCGGAAGTATTCCTGGATTTGGATGCGCCGAACGCGCCCCCCCGCCATCAGGCGCAGATCTTCATTGACGTGAATTTCAACCAGAAAAAAGTTGACCGGTCGCTCGTCGTTGACCTCTTCCCGACGGCGCGCGGCAAGAGCGACCCGCTCGACGACAAAGAGCGCGCACAGGACATCGGGCGGAAACTGATGCTGGAGACCGGGCCGCTCGTCGGGATGATTCAGATTCCCGGTATCAAATACGGCGTCAAGGATGTCATCACGCTCGCGACGCTCGTGAACGCAATCGAAGACCTCTTGCCGGTTTTACATAAGTGCAGAATGACTGGCCTAGAAGCCCAGACCGAGTTCCTCGCGCAGTGCCTCA
Source organism: Acidobacteriota bacterium (assembly GCA_016871055.1). Classification (GTDB taxonomy): domain Bacteria; phylum Acidobacteriota; class Terriglobia; order Bryobacterales; family Bryobacteraceae. Next base: position 19,661 of record VFZW01000047.1, on the reverse strand, counting down.
CGGCTTGGCTGGAAGCGTCGGGACGGTTCGAACATCCATCTGGTAGTAGCGCTCTTGATCCAGATAACGTCGCCTATCAAGGACGAGTGCTCGTGTCTATCCTTGATCTGGTCCCGGCGATTCTTTGGAAGCTCAAGCGTTTGCAGAACCCGCTATCCGAAACCGCAAAAGAGAAAGTCAAAACAATGCTCGAGGACACCGCCGAACGCGCGGGACTGTTGGATAGGGACGGGGTGTTCATCAACAAGGGCATTTTCAAGGAACGAAAATACCTGGGCAGCGGCGGTATCGGTTTATTCCGGAATACCCTCTGGGCCGCATTCGGCTCAGACGACAGCGTAAAGCGGTGGGGCGTGGAGCGGATCGCTGAGGCCGCAGAGGAGGTCCGAGCAAAGGCGCGTAAGGCGTTGGCATCGGATGGAGAGGATGAATAGGGACCTCTCGACGCAGATCAATGTCATGTTCAAGGCGCTTAACAACAAGAGCGCGGCGAACGCTTTTCCTCCGCCTCGGACTCTCGCGCGTCTGCTGAGGGCACGGTGCGCGCCCTTCGATCTCGACGCGGTCGCCGCCAAAGCCCCGGACCTGTCGAACTTTGCGACGGCGGCCGTTGAGATGTGGCTTCGTGGAATCCACAGCTTTTTGATTTCTGCGTCCCTCACTGAAGCGAGTCCAATATGGGTGACACGGTACGGAAGATCGCAGGAGAGAACTTTAAGGTGAAGGAGAAGCTCGTCCAGAGCAGGTTTAGCACGTTGAGGGGCGTGGACGTCAAGGTTGGGAACGGTCGGGTTGCCCATCATGCCGCAGAAGAACTGATCCTCACGCTGTCGCCCAAATAGGGAGTCAACGTGAGCTCAGTGTCTGTGCTCGATCTAATCCGTGGAGGAACCTCCGTGCGGAATTCGCTCGTGAACTCCTCAGGGGCAGAAGAGTCAGGAAAACGCTATGTTGTTGGCCATCCCGTCCGAATGATGTGGCACTCGGAAACTGGGCTCCGGAACACATAGAACCCGATAAACGCCACAGCGTATAGTTTGCCTCCGGGCGGATCGTCGGCTACTCGGAGACTGGCCCACGCGCATTTGGCGCGGCCAGGCGGACGATCGATGGTTATGAGGCGGCGCATGTGATGCGAAAGGGGCACTGGCCTGGCCGTCTGTCGGCGCCGGAGTGTTCTTTGCAATACAACCCGATGGCGAGGGCCTTTGCGGCTGCAACCTACTCTCCAGCGTCCTCGGTCATTCCCAATTCCGCCTCGATCTCCTCGATGGTCGGCAAGCTTCCCTTCAGTTCTGCTGGTAGCTTCTCCAGGTGCCTGAACTCTGCTATCCCCATCGGCGTTGCCGTATTGCGAAGCGCGTACTCGACGACCAGCTCCTTCTTACTCTTGCAGAGGATGAGACCGATGGCCGGGTTGTCGCTTGCGTGCTTGAGCATGTCATCGACCGCGGCCAGGTAGAAGTTCATCTTGCCGGCGTATTCCGGTTTGAAGGGCCCGGCCTTCAAGTCGATCACCACAAAGCAACGAAGCTTCAGGTGATAGAAGAGAAGGTCCAACCGGTAGTCGTCGCCTGGGATCTCAAGAGGGTACTGGCGGCCGGCGAACGCAAAGCCGGCGCCGAGTTCCAAGAGGAACTTCTGGATGTGTGCGACCAGGCCGGTCTCGACCTCGCGCTCATCGGCGTCCTTCGAGAGCGTGAGGAAATCGAAGTTGTAGGGATCTTTCAGAAGCTGCTGGGCTAGGTCGGACTGGGGAGCCGGTAGCGCTTTGGTGAAGTTCGTGATCGCCTTTCCCTGCCGTCCATACAGTCCCGCCTCGATCTGGATCACCAGGACGTTTCGGCTCCAACCGTGCTCGATGGCAGCTCGGGCATACCAGAGGCGCTGTTCTCTGTCCTTGACGAGATCCAAGAGCCGAACATTGTGACCCCACGGCAATTGTGCAACAGGCTGTTGCACAAATTCGTCTTCTGGCCAAGCCTCCGCTAACGCTCTCATATATTTGAGGTTCCGTGGGGAAAGGCCCTTCATCTCGGGGAAGCTTCTCCCAAGGTCTTCGGCAAGCTGATCGATGATCTTTGCTCCCCAGCCTTCCGCCTTTTGCCTCGAGAGAATCTCCTTGCCGATGCCCCAGTAGAGGAGAACCAATTCCTGGTTGACTGCGACGGCTGCCCGCACCTGGGCCGTCTGAATCCGCTCCTTGATGCTCATCAAGAGCGCGGCGCACGACTGCGTGCTGGGCGACTGATCTATCATGGCCTCTTTCTGTCGTACCAGATGAAGGGCGTCCATATCAAAGGATTCATCTTGGCTATCAAGACTGCACGAAGCACACCGCGCCGGCGGCTCCAGGCCTTGACGGCTTTCGGAAATAGACTGGGGCCATGGGAGCTGCTCACCTGGAGTAGCTCGTCGCCAAAGGTTATGGCTTTGCGAGTCGCTATCCCAACTGTATGATCGGTCCTGGCCTTGAGGCAGTAGGGAAAGAACCATCATGCCGGCAACGCGCGACTCCGAGCTGGAAGCGTTTGAGACCGCGATCGACCTCGGCTATACCCTCGCGCGAGGCGTGTGTTAGCTTGATGCGGTGGCGCGTGTTTCTCTTTTTCTGCTTTCGGCGGCGATGCTTTTTTCGCAACGCGTTGTCGATCGGAGCGCTCCTACTGCTGTGGAATTGAAAGGGTCAGTCATGGAACGGGGACGCGCGGCCGGGCCGCCGGTGCGAGCGGGCGAATTTGTGCGGCGAGCGGGATCGGTGCTGCTGCTCGATGGCAAGCCGTTTCGATTTCACGGCAACAACGTTTACTACAATCAGGCCGATATCGTGTACGGACGAACCGCCGGCGTGGCGGAGACGTTCGACAAAATGGCGTCACTCGGAATGACGGTTGTGCGGGCGAACGCGCATAACGATCACCCGCCCACGTCCGATCCGGCGGCGATTCAAACCGAGCCGGGCGTGTTGGTGGAGAGTTCGCTGGTGGCGCTGGACCGTTCGATTGCAATGGCTCGCGAACGCAGCATTCGGTTGATCCTCAAGCTCACAAATAACTGGGAGGCCTACGGCGGGATCCGCCGGTATGTGCAGTGGCACCTCGGGCGAGCGCCGCAACAGAATGAATGGGGATTGTTTTACACCGAGGAACGCATCCGTGGCTGGTACAAGAGCTACGCGCGGGCGATCATCGAACGGCGCAACACGGTGACGGGCGTGCTGTATCGCGATGAACCGGCGATTTTGGCCTGGGAGTTGGGCAACGAATTGCGCAATCCATCGGGCGGGCGCGCCGATGCCCTGGTTGCGTGGCACGCGGAGATGGCGGCGTTTATCAAGAGCATCGACGCGAACCATCTTGTCGCCGATGGGGGCGAAGGCTTTGACGATAACGCGGTGCTGTACGCGGGACTTTCGAATCGCTACTCGGTGGCGGGCTCGGAGGGTTGCAGTTACCACCGGCTCGCGAAGATCCCGGAGATCGACATGCTGAGCTATCACCTCTATCCCTCGAGTTGGGGGTTGAACGATGGCGCGGATACGGAGTTGTTCATCCGGCGGCATGAAGAGATTGCGCGGGAAAACGGGAAAGTAGCTTATCTCGGCGAGTACGGGAAGCGCGCGGCCGACGCCGAGCGGGCCGTGGTGTTCGAAGGCTGGTTGAAGCGAACGGTGGATGTCGAGGCGTCGGCGGGTGCGATGTTGTGGCATCTGATCAACGACAGCAAGGGAGACAGCGAGGGCTATCAACTCTACTGCCCGCAACATTCGGTTTCGTGCGGGTTGATGCAGAGGTATTCCGAGAAGCTGGAACTGGCGCCGGCGCTGGTGTCGGCGGCGAGTTTTCGTGCCGGTGCTGTAGCGGCGGGTTCGCTGGCGACGATGTTTTTGCCGCGGCCGTTGGACGATGCCGCGGGAATGCGGGTGACGGTGGGAGGACGCGACGCGACGGCGTTTTTGTTGTCGGCGGCGCAGATCAACTTTCTTGTGCCGGCGGAGACGCCGGATGGCGGCAGCGTGGTGCGAGTCATGCGCGGCGGCGATGTTGTGGCGAGCGCGGTGATGACGATCGCGCGATCGGCGCCGGGTGTGTTCATGGTGGACGGGAAGGCGGTGGGGCAGGCGGTTGTTGTCGATGCGAGCGGAGCGCGGCGCGAGCAGTCTTTGTTTGACACACCGGTTGCGATTCCGCGCGGCGCGTCGGCGGTGCTGGTGTTGTATGGGACGGGAGTGCGCGGAGCGAAAGGGTGGTCGGCGACCATCGGCGGCCGGGAGGCGGCGGTATTGTATGCGGGTCCGCAGGGCGAGTTCGCGGGGTTGGATCAGATCAACGTCGCCGTGCCGGAGGGCGTCGCGGGCGTGGTGGATGTTATTGTGCGCGCGGATGGGGAATCGGCGAACGCGGTAAAGGTGGAGATCAAGTAAAACGGCCTCCGGGTTGACCGGAGGCCGTTTTCGCGCGAGGGCGAAGTTAGTTCACGCAGGTGATCGTGCCGCTGAGGATCGCTCCGCCGATGGGGTTCCCGTTGGCATCGACGAAGAGCTTGATTTCGCCGTCCAGCCGGAAGTTCGGAGTGTTGCCGTGACCGATAAAGAGAGCGTTGTACGGCACGGTGTATGAGGTCGACTTCGCGCCGAAGTTCGCATTGTATTTGAATGTCGCTTTGTAGGCGCGGCCCGAGGCGTCGGCGCCTTCCAATTTCGCCTGACCATGGATGGAGACGAGCGTGTTGTTCTGCGCTTCCAACGTCTGGATTTGCGTTACGCCCGTGCCGGAGACGACCACGGTTTGTCCGATGCAGGATACATATCCGCCGATCGCACCGGGGATTTCGACCCGCTTCACTTCGGCGCTGGCGCTGACGGCGCACAGGGCGCCAATGATTGCGAACATCTTGAGTTTCATTTGATTTTTCCTTGTTGGTTGTTTTGAGCCGGATCGTTTCCGGCCTCACAAACTCAAGCGCACGAGCTTCGCGAAAGTGCTCACGCAATCGACAAGAAAAAAACTCCGGCCGCGATGACGCACGCGCCGGAGATGCGGTGGGCCGATTGCGGCTCGCCGAGCAGGCGCGCGCCGAGCACCGTGCCGAGCACGATACTCAGCTCGCGCATCGGCGCGACACGGTGAAGCGGGGCCAATTGCATCGCGCTCAGCACGAAGATATAGGCGAGAGGATTGAGCAGCGCGATCCAACACAGCGTGAAGGGACTGGCGCGCCACGCCTCGCGCCACTTGCCCCGCGCGACAGGCGCGAGAGTGATGGCGCGCGAAGCATCCGTCGTCCATTCGATCATGATGGGCGCGAGACCGAGGCCGGAGATGGCGTATTTGTCCCAGAGGCTGTAGACGCCGATGATGACGCCGGTGGCGAGCCCCCAAAGGATCGCGGTGCGCGGGCCGCCGCCGAACTGCAAGAAGAAAAGCACGCCGCCCGAGATCATGGCGATGCCGATCCACGCGGTCAACGGCGCGGATTCGCCCAGAACGAGCATAGCGCCGACCGAGGCGATCAACGGCCCGGCGCCGCGCGCGACGGGATAGACGAGCGAGAGATCGCCGTGTTTGTAAGCCTGCTGCAAACAGACGAAATAGATGAGTTGCCAGAAGCAGCTGCCGGCGAGCGAGTAGGCCTCTCGCGCGCCGAGGCGGGGCCAGGCTTCGGCGTAAGCGTAGAGCGCCCAGGGGGCGAGCATCAGCGTGCCGATCGACGAGTAGAGCCACACGGTTTCCATACCGCCGCGGACGCGTTTGGCCAAGAGGTTCCAGGCCGCGTGGGTGACGGCGGCGGCGAGGACAAGTAGGATGGCCGTCAAAGGCATCCACCCATTGTCAATCACGGTATTCTAGGTAGCGGAAGCACATGTACTCGCCCGACGTCACGCAGCTGCTCCATCAATGGTCGAGCGGCAACCGCAACGCGCTCGATAATCTCACGCCGGTGGTGTACGACGAACTGCGCCGGCTGGCCGCGATCTACCTAAGTCGCGAGCGGAGCGATCACACGCTGCAGGCAACGGCGCTGGTGCATGAGGCCTACATGAAGCTGGTCGATCAGAAGAACGTACGGTGGCAGAACCGCGCGCACTTCTTCGGCATCGCGGCGCAGATGATCCGGCGGATTCTCGTCGATCACGCGCGCGGCGTGCGCGCGGCCAAGCGGGGCGGCGGCGCGATGGCGCTTTCGCTCGATGAAGCGTTGGGCGTTTCCGAGAAGCGCGATCTGGAGATCGAAGCGTTGGACGACGCGCTCGAAGCGCTGGCGAAGATCGATCCGCAGCAGGCGCGTGTTGTAGAAATGCGGTTTTTCACTGGGCTGTCGATTGAAGAGACGGCCGAAGTGTTGGGGATATCGGACTCGACGGTAAAGCGGGATTGGGTCTCGGCGAAGGCCTGGCTGTTCCGCGAGCTGTCGCGGCGCAAGTCGGACGCATGACGGGCCCGACCGAGCAGGCGGAACATGCGGCGCGCTGGCAGCGCGTGAAGCAGATCCTCGACCGCGCGCTGAATTTGACGGGCGACGATTTGACGGCGCATTTGGACGCCGAGTGCGGTTCGGACACCGCGCTGCGCGAAGAGGTTTTGTCGCTGCTTGACGCCAACGACGACGCGGGTACGTTCCTGGAAGACGCGGCGGTCGATATTACCAAAGGCCCGGCGGCGGGGGCGGGGCGGCGGATTGGGCCGTATCAACTACAGTCGTTACTGGGTCAGGGCGGGATGGGTGAAGTGTATCTATCGACGCGGGAAGTCGATGGGTATCCGATGCAGGTGGCGTTGAAGTTGATCCGGCATTCGGCGATGACACCGCGATCGCTGCGGCGGTTCCGGCTGGAGCGTCAGATTCTGGCGCGGCTGCATCACTCGGGGATCACAAGTCTTCTCGACGGCGGGATCACCGACGAGGGCGTGCCGTTTCTGGTGACCGAATTTGTCGACGGCACCGCGCTCGACAAGAGCCCCGTGCCGGAATCGATGCCGCTGGCGCAAAGGCTGGAGATGTTCCTGGCGATTTGCGATGCGGTGAGTTTCGCGCACCGGCATCTGGTCGTGCACGGCGACTTGAAACCGGGCAACATTCTCGTCACCGCGGATGGGAAGATCAAGCTGCTGGACTTCGGTATTTCGCGGTTAATGCACTCCAGCGGCGATACAACCGAGCAGCGAACGGGCGGGACGACGCAGTTGGCGATGACGCCGGCATGGACGAGCCCGGAGCAGTTGATCGGTCAGCAGGCGGTGACCGCCTCCGACGTGTATTCGTTGGGGCGCGTGTTGTATTTTCTGCTGTGCCGGCAATCGCCGATTCCCATCGAGCGCATGACGCCAATACAGCTTCACGATGCATTGAAGGAAACATCGCCACGGCCGCCGAGTAGTTGGGCGGATGACGGCGATGTCGAGGGGGATCTGGACAACATCGCGGCGACGGCGCTGGAGTTCGAACCGGCGGACCGTTATCCGTCGGTGGATGCGCTGGCGGAGGACATCCGCGCGCATCTAACGTCGCGGCCGATTTCAGCGCGGCCGCACACGCGGCGGTACCGGCTGCAGAAGTTCGTGCGGCGGAACCGCGCGGGGGTGATCGGCGCGGCGGCGGTGCTGCTGGCGCTGGTCATCGGATTGGGCCTGGCGGTATGGCAAGCGCGCATCGCGCAGCGTAACTACGAGCGGGCCGAGCGGCGCTTCCAGGAGTTGCGGCGATTGGCGTCGAACCTAATCAGCGAGACCGACGACGCGCTGGCGCGGCTGCCCGGCGCGACGCCGGCGCGCGCGGCGCTGGTGCGGAGCTCGCTTGAATATCTCGACGGCCTGGCGGATGAAGCCAAGGGCGATCCGCGGCTGCGAGAGGAGTTGGCGAACGCATACGAAAAAACCGGTGACGTACCAGGACGGCCGGGCACGCTCAACCTCGGCCAGATCACCGAAGCTCTGCAAAGTTATCGCAAGGCGGAGAGTATCCGGCGCGCCGTGCTCGCGGCGCCGGCGCCCGAAACGGAGCGGGATCGCCGGGAAGAGGCGCTGGCGAATACGCTGATGCGCATTGGTTCGATTTTGCGCGCCACGGGAGACGCGCAGGCGGCTTTGGATGCCGATCGAGGGGCGTTGGAGATGCGCCGCAAGTTGCTGGACCGTTCGCCGAATAGCGTGCCCCGGCTCCGTAATGTCGCGTCTAGTCTGACGGCGGCGTCGACGACGCTATCGACGATGGGCGCGTTTCGCGGCGTGTTGGAGCTGCGCGGCGAGGCGTTGAGGGTCTACGAGCAATTGGTGAAGGCGAATCCGTCGAGCGAGGAAGACCGGCAAGGACTGGCGCTCGCGCACGTCCGTATGGGCAGCATTTTGGTGCACGAGAAAGAGTACGCGGACGCGCTGAAGCATTACCACCAGCAACTGGCGATTCAAAAGCAGTTGCGGAGCGCGCATCCAGGGCAGGCACAGTTCGAGATCGCGTTGTCGCAGTCGTATTTGCATCTGGGGAACGCCCAAAGGATAGCGGGCGATGCGAAGGGGGCGGTGCAGTCGCTGGCGGAGTCGCAACGGATTATCGAGCCGTTCGCGGCGGCGGATCCGAACGAGGTGCGGTCGCGGACATTGCTGGCGACGGCCAAGCATCGGCTTGCGCAGGCGCGCGCGGCCCTGGGGCAAACCGATGAAGCGTCACGGGCGTTGCGTTCGGTGCTGGAGGAGCGGCTGCTGCTGGCCGAGCGCAATCCGGCAAACGCGGGCGCGCGGGGCGAGGTCGCCGAAACACTTTCGGCGCTCGGCGACGTGGCGATGAAGGTGAAGCGCCATGAGGACGCCGGGCGGTATTACCAGGGCGCGCTCGATATCTTCGTGGAGCTGAAAAAAGAGGGACGATCGAACTTCGCCAACGAAGAAGAGGTGCAGCGTATTAACAGGCAACTCGCGGCGATCGCGAAACGCAAGCCGTGAAGAAGTGGCTGGGGCGATTCAGAATACCGCGCACAAGGGACACGCTTCGGCGCGGCCAACGGCCGGGGAAACCGCCCATTCGGGGCCGGTTCTTCGCGGCCTGCGCGCTTCTCGTGAAAGCGATGGCCTGCTTTTACGTCTTCTGGATCGGATCTTTCCTGCTGCTGAAGTGGATCGATCCGTGGACGACGGGCGTGCAGATGCAGCGGCGAGTGGAGTCGTGGTTTAAGCCGGGGAAGTATGAGAAGCGATACGCGCCGGTCGATTTGACGAGGATTTCGCCCCAACTCCGTAACGCGGTCGTGGCGGCCGAGGACGGGAACTTTCACAAGCATTGGGGGCTGGATCCTGGCGCGATGGCGGAGGTGGCGCGCGAAAGCGCGGGCAAGGGGCGGGTACGGCGAGGTGCGTCGACGATTACACAGCAGCTTGTGAAGAATCTGTTCTTCACAACACACGCCAATCCGGTCCGGAAGGTGATTGAGTGGACGCTGGCGCCGATCGCCGAAGTGATCCTCGGTAAGGAACGGATTTTGGAGTTGTACTTGAACGTGATCGAGTGGGGGCCGGGTGTGTACGGCGCCGAAGCGGCGGCGCGGTATCACTATCGCGCGAGCGCGGCGTCGTTGTCGCGGGATCAGGCGGCGCGTTTGGCGGCGTGTGTCCCCGCGCCCAGAAGGCGAAGGCCCGCGGCGATGAATCAGTATGCGGCGATTATCGATGCGCGGATGCGGATGATGGGATATTGACCGGTCCGCCGAAACTGCGCTGCACGGCGCGGCGGATTGGCGCGGGGACATCGAAGCGGTCAAAGGAATCGACGCCGCACCAGACCACTTCGCGCACCTCTTCCGAGCCGCCCAGAACCGGCGACGACGCCTGAAAGCGGTAGATCAGATCGTGGTGTAAGTGAAACGGATCCTTTTTCCGCGCGGGAATGAAGTGCACGTCGAGGCCGACCAACCGGGGCGGTGCCGATGCGTCGATTTGCACGCCACTCTCTTCTTCCGCTTCGCGGCGGGCGGTGGAGGCGGGGTCGGTGTCGACGCCGATCTCGACGTGGCCGCCAGGCAGCAGCCAGCGGTCGAGCTTGGCGTGATGGACCAGCAACACGGCCCGTTCGGAGGGATGGAGCACACACGCGGTGCCGGTAAGGTGGCCGGGCTCGAATTGATCGCGCGAGAACGGGGCGGGCGTTCCGCGCAGCAGGCCGAGAATCAGTTCCTGGCTTTTGGCGGCTTCGCCGTCGGCGGGGTCGCTCCAGAAAGCCACCAGAGCGGCAACCGAGGCGGCGTCCACCTACAAGCTCCTCTTCAGGAAGTTGATGATGTAGTAGCCGTCCAGGAATTTGAACGGCGTTTCGCCCATCGTGTAGTGGCCGCATGGCAACGAGACGACTTTGTTGGCGATGCCGAGCTCTTGGACGCGATTGATGATGTCGAGAGAGAGCCTCGGAATGAACGTCGTATCGTATTTGGCGTAGATGAACAGCGACCGCTTGTGTTTGTGCGCGGCCAGCTTTTCCAGGTAGTTGACGGGGCTGATGACATCCCAAAGCGCGCGGAGGCGGTCCAGATCCAACTGCTCTTGGAGGCCCTTTTTCACGTGGAGGGTCGACAGGCCGGTCCAGACGACGTCGGCGACGTAGGTGGAGCAGTGATTAAAGACATTGACGGCGATGCGTTCGTCGTGGGCCGAGGCGAGGCAGGCGTAGCAGGACCCGATCGAGGTGCCGCAGATGCCGACGCGGGTATAGCCCTGGCTGTACAGCCAGTCGATCATGGCGCGGATGTCGGCGACCGCCTGACGGGCAGCGTCGATGGTACGGCCGATGTTGGAGGACATGGCAAAATCGGCGCGATTGAGTTCGGCCGGCATGCGGTAGTCGTGATAGGGAAGGCTGAGGCGTACCGCCGAAAGCCCGAATTTGGCCATTCCGGCGCAAAGACCGCCGTGTTGATCGCGGCTGGCGTTCCAGTGCGGGAGGACGATTACGGCTTTCCCATTAGGGTTCTTTGCGGGGAACCACTGCCCATGAACTAGATTATTCGCCGGGTACGGGGATCGGACGGAAGAGGTGAATCGGACGAAGCCGCCTTCGAGGCGAAAGTCTTCGGGGGTTTGATAAGTGAAGAACTCGTCGCTACGGGCGATGGCGGTCCGGTTGAGGCGGAGGAGCCACTGCTCGGGAGTATCTCCATTTTTCTCAGCACGTTGAAGGGTCGGCCAGCCATCGGACCATTCGTCGCCCCACTCAAATGGCCGGACGATACGGTCGGTGGAACGAAAGCAGAGACGGTGCTCCCAAGCGTTAATCCAGCGGGTGTACAGAGCGCTTATCATCAGTAGAATGAAACGGTTACGTGAAACGGGCGGCGGTCGGCGCGCTGTGACGTAGCCCTTGTTTCCATATTGTACCAGTGCGACGGGTTGTGGCTAGGGATTTGACCTGACCCACTGCACTATTCTGCCCTAACCGTGTCGAGATTGGGACAGTTTCGCGGACAATAGCAGAAGGAGACCCCATGGTCTGCCGCTACTGTCGAAACCCAATCGGAATCATACACCGTCTCGTCGATAAGGAGTTCTGCTCCAAAGAGCACCGGACTGCCTACTCGGCCCGCTCCGCCCGCGCCTTGCGCGAGATGGGCGAGTTCACCTATTCGGTGGCGGATGTGTTGCGTGATACCGACGAATTCGCGGTTCCGAAGAAGAAGCGCGGGCAGTCGGCCGGGGCGCGGTCGATGGCGACGGTCCTGGCGCTGGCTGGGCTGAGCGTGGCTGGGCTGATCATCCTGGAACGGATGGGAATCGACGCCGGACCGAAATCGAAGAAAGAACGGGATGGCGGCCGACAGGGCGCCTTCGCGACAGCCGTCGGCGGATTGATCGACCGGTTGCCGAGGTCGGCGACGGGTGGCGTTGCGATTGAAGATCGTTTCCAGACCGGGTTACGAAGTTGGCTGCCGGCTCCGGGCAGCGGGCCCGCCGGGTGGCGCTCTGAGAACGGCCTAGTGAAGCCGGGCGGTTTGCGCATTTGGAACGAATCGCGCAACCTGGCCGATTACAGTTTTCAGTTTGAAGGCCGGGTAGAGTCCAACTCACTCGGATGGGTGGTGCGCGCGCCGAACCATCACAACTACTATGCTTCCAAGCTTTTGATCCCTGAGAAGGGCTCGTCGACGCGACCCGAGATCGTCCGTTTCTCGGTCATTCAAGGCCAAGAGTCACGCCGCCGCCACCTGCCGATCCCGGTTGCGCTCTCGCGCGAGGAGTTCTATCAATACGAGGTCAAGGCCGTTGGAGACCGTATCGTGACGCTGGTTGGCGGACGGGTTGTCGATCAGTGGCGCGATGCGCGCTTCCGGACGGGCGGCGTCGGGTTCTTTAACGAACGTGGCGATAAGTCGTCGATTCGCTGGGCCAAATTGAACGAAGGCGAGAGCTTGGCCGACAAACTGCGCAGCTATCTAACCTTCGGGTTGATTGTCCCGATTACATAGCCCAGTCGAGGATAATCTTGCCGCTCTGGCCGCTGGCCATCTTTTCGAAGCCTTCGAGGAAGTCGCCGAAGCCGAAGCGGTGCGTGATGACGGGGCGCAGGTTCAAGCCCGATTGCAGCATGACGGTCATCTTGTACCAGGTTTCGTACATTTCGCGGCCGTAGATGCCCTTGATCGTGATCATGTTGAAGATCACGGTGTTCCAGTCGATCGACATCTCGCCGCCGGCGGGGATGCCCAGCATGGCCACCTTCGCGCCGTGAGCGAGGTTGGCCAGCATGCCGCGAAACGCGGCCGGATTGCCGGACATCTCCAGGCCGACGTCGAAACCTTCGGTCATGCCGAGTTGCTTCTGCACCTCTTCGAGCGGCGTCTCCATCGGGTTCACGGCGAGCGTGACGCCGAGTTTGCGCGCCAGTTCGAGGCGGTACGGATTCACGTCGGTGATGACCGTGAAGCGCGCGCCGGCGTGTTTGGCGACGGCGGCGGCCATGATGCCGATCGGACCGGCGCCGGTCACAAGCACGTCCTCGCCCAAAACCGGGAACGACAGCGCGGTGTGCACGGCGTTGCCAAAGGGATCGAAGATGCAGGCGACGTCGCGATCGATGCGCTCGTCGTGATGCCAGACGTTGGACATCGGCAGCGAAATGTACTCGGCGAAACAGCCGGGGCGATTCACGCCGACGCCGCTGGTGTGAGCGCAAAGATGACGCCGGCCGGCCAGACAGTTCCGGCACCGCCCGCAGACGACATGGCCCTCGCCGCTGACCAGCATGCCCGGCGAGAAGTCGCTGACGTTCGAGCCGACCTTGACGATCTCGCCGACGAACTCGTGCCCGATGGCCATGGGCGTCTTAATGGTTTTGGCCGCCCATGCGTCCCACTTGTAGATGTGCACGTCGGTGCCGCAGATGGAGGCGCGGAGGACGCGAATCAGGACGTCGTTGATTCCGATTTCCGGGGCCGCGATCTCTTCCATCCAGAGGCCGGGCGCCGCCTCGCGTTTGACGAGGGCTTTCATCAGGGAGGGCATACTCAGATGGTAGCGGAAGGTGTTGGGCCGCGATGTGGGCGATGGCGCCTGAAGTCGAAGTGATTGTGAAGCTGGTCTAACAAGTTTCGCGGGTGGTTTGCGAATCATGAACCAGATCTGTGGGACGCGCACCTGGAATCCGACGTACTCGCCGGAAGGATCGACGAGCTTGCCGCGCGCGTTACGCGATTACGAGGAAGGCCGGACGACGCCGTTGTGAAGCACAGGGCGGGCTCACACCTTTGCAATAGAAACGCCAGCACCAATCTCCGCCAACACACGCAGCGCCACTTCCTTGCCCCGTTCGCCGACTTCGCCGACCGGGCCGACGCAGCTTGGGCAGCCGTTGTCGCACGAGCATCCGCGGATGAGTTGCGCGGTTCCGTTCAACAGTTTTTCGCGCACTTCGAATAGCGGCTGGCTGCCGCCGATGCCGCCGGGATAGTTGTCGTAGAGATAAAGATTCGGCCGGTAGTCGCGCGAGGGTTCGGTGGAGTCTTCGGTCAGCGTCACGCCGAGATCGCGCGGGTCGCACATGAGCAGCAGCGCGCCGACGGCTCGCAACGCGTTGCCGAGTCCGACAAGCCCGTTCTGTTTTTCGGTCGGCGTGAGGTCGGGAAAACGTGCGAGAAAACCCTCGGGGAAATGCAGCCAGAACGAGGTCGTGTGCATTTCCTGTTCGGGCATCGAAAGATTGCCCGCGCCCACGTTCTCATTCGTATAAAACTTGATCTTCTTGAAGCCCACGATCTGGCGATTGACGCGTACTTCGCCATGCGTGCCGCGCACGGTGGCGGGCCATTCGGCGCGGTCGAACTCGCTCAGGATCTTGACCTGCGTGTAGTCGATGGCATCGGTGTAGTAGTCGCATTCGACCGAGCGCACGTAGGCCTTGCGGTTGTCGTAGTCGAAGCGCTCGACTTGAAACTGGCGGGCGTCGTGGAGGTAGATGGCCTTCTCATGCAGGGTCGTCAGCGCCGAAGTGAAGTCGACCTCGGCGATCACTTTCGGCTCGCCGGTGTTGTCGATGACGACGAAGTTGTCGCTGGTGATGGCGCGCAGCGAGACGGCATCGGCGGGATAGCTGTCGCTGGTCCAGTGCCAGGTGTCGCCGGTGAGATGCAGCACGCCAAGTTCTTGTAGAAAGCGGCAGAGGCCGGCGGGATCGTGCGGCCCGAATTTTTCGCCGTTGCGGATGGGCAGTTCGAAAGCCGCGCACTTGAGATGGCTGAGCAGGATTTCGAGATTGTCGGCGTTGATGTGCGCGCTTTCGGGAGGACGGTCGAAGAAGTAGCTGGGGTGCTCGATGATGTACTGATCGAGCGGCGCGCTCGACGCCACCATCACCGCGAGCGACGCCTTCCGTCTGCGGCCGGCGCGGCCGGCGCGCTGCCACGTCGAGGCGATCGTACCTGGATATCCGGCCATGACGACGGCGTCGAGCGAGCCGATGTCGACGCCGAGTTCGAGCGCGTTCGTCGCGATCACGCCACGAATGTGGCCGCTGCGAATCGAGTGCTCGATCGCGCGGCGCTCCTTCGGCAGGTAGCCGCCGCGATAGCCGCTGATGCGGCCTTCCAGCGCGGGATTGCGCTGGGCCGCGTCCTTTAAATACGTCGTCAGCACTTCGGTGGCGAGACGGTTGTTGGTGAAGACGAGCGTCTGCTGGCCGCGCTCCAGAAACTCCACCGCGATGCGGCGCGCTTCGTGCAGATAGCTGCGGCGGATGCCGAGTTCGCGGTTGACGACGGGCGGGTTGTAGAAGACGAAGTACTTCTCGCCGCTGGGCGCGCCGTTCTTTTCGACCAATGAAAATGGGGCTTCGCACAGCGCCTGGGCGAGTTCGCGGGGATTGGCGATGGTCGCCGACGAACAGATGAATTGGGGCTTGGAGCCGTAGAACTCGGCGATGCGTTTGATGCGGCGCAGGATGTTGGCGAGGTGGCTGCCGTAGACGCCGCGGTAGTAATGCAGCTCGTCGATGACGATGTAGTGGAGGTTCTCGAAGACCTTCGCCCACTTGGTGTGATGCGGAAGGATGCCCGCATGCAGCATGTCGGGATTGGTGAAGACGACGTTGGCGCGTTCCCGGATGGCGCGGCGAGCGTCTTGCGGGGTGTCGCCGTCGTAGGTGAACGCGCGGATTTCCGGGGCTTTGCCGTTAACGCGGATCGAATCGACGGCGGCTTGAAACTCTTGCAGTTGATCTTCCGAGAGGGCTTTCGTCGGGAAGAGATACATCGCGCGCGCGCCGGGATCGGCAAGCAGTTTATTCAAAACAGGCAGGTTGTAGCAGAGCGTCTTGCCGCTCGCGGTGGGCGTGACAACGACGACATTGTTACCCGCTTCGACTTCGGCGAACGCTTCGGCCTGGTGCGAGTAGAGCCTGTCCATACCACACGCGCGATAGGCTTCGGCGAGCGCGGGAGCGACGGTGACAGGCATCGGCGCGAAGTCGCCCTCGCGCGCGGGCTGGTGTTGGATCGACCGCACCGGCGACTCCGGCTTTTCCATCCACTCCTGAAAGCGGCTGAGCGCGCCCTCCAATCCCGACGGGCGACGGAGCGTGAGCGCGGGGTCTTTTTGCTCCGGTTCGGGAAAGCCAAGCGTCAGGTTCATACACCGCAGTTTCGCTTTTTCTTTGCCGGGATGCAAGTATAGAATGACACGAGTGCCCGAAGAATCCGATCGTTTAGATTCCTGGAAACAGATCGCGGCGTATCTGAATAAGAGCGAGCGCACGGTGCGGCGTTGGAGCGAGCTCGAAGGGTTGCCGGTGCACAAACATCAGCACTTGCAAAAGGGCTCGGTGTGGGCGTTTCGAAGCGAACTGGATGCGTGGCTTGCGCAGCGGACCGTCACGGCGGCGCCTCCCGCCCCTGCTTCGAGAAAGTCCTGGCTGGTGGCGCCTATGTTGCTTGCGGTGGTTGGCATCGCGTGGTGGGCGATCGACCGCAAGCCGGCGCCGCTGGCTAAGCCGGTTCCGTTCACGGCGCTACGCGGTACCGAGTACGGCGCGGCGTTTTCGCCCGACGGCAAGAAGGTCGCGTTCTATTGGACGGGCGATGGCATCGCACCGAGCGGGATCTACGTCAAGGAGATTGGTTCGGAGGCAATCGTCAAGTTGGTGGCGACGGGGGCGGCGTTTGAATATGGTCCCGCGTGGTCGCCGGACGGAAAGACGATCGCGTTTTTACGGCGCACGAATGAAGACGGTGTGTGGGTGTGGGTGATCGCGGCAAGCGGTGGTCCCGAGCGCCGGCTGGCGCAGCTCTCGAAACGGTTGCGCGTGACAGCGGAGAATCAACATCTCGCCTGGAGCGCCGATGGCCAGCGGATTCTCGCGACGGTGTACAGCGAACAGGGCGGACTTTGTTGGATTGACATCGCGGACAGCACGATAAAGAAGGTTGACGGTACGGTTCCCGGTTCCCACGCACCGGCATTGGCGCCGGACGGGAAGTCGGTCGCCTACGTGCTTCGGACCATCGGCGGGCCGCCGAGCGGACCGGGCGATATTCTCCTCGTACCGCTGAACGCCGACGGCGGCGCGGCGGGCGCGCCCAAGACGATCTACCGCGGCCCGGGCGCCGTGCGCGGCTTTGCGTGGACGCCTGGCGGCGACGGCTTAATCGTCTGCATGCAAATGAGTCAAACGTCGGCCACGCTGCACCGGCTGCGTGCGCGGCCCGGTTCGCCGCTTGAGCCGATCGGCGACGCGTCGTGCAGTGGCGTGGCGATCTCGGCTCGCGGCGATCTGATTTATGCCGCAAGCGGCGCCGAGCGCGGATCGCTGTGGCGCGCGCCGTTGAACGACCTCGACCGCCGCGAGCGGTTCGCGCCGTCGAGCCGGTATGACGGCAATCCGGAATTTTCGCCGGACGGGAAGCTGGTCGCGTTTGTGTCGACGCGGTCCGGCGCGCGCACGGTATGGGTAGCGAAGGCGGATGGCACGGAACCGCGCCAGATCAGCGATGCGGCGGCGACGGGCACGTTGCGGTGGTCGCCCGCCGGCGACCGCGTTTTGTTCGGCTCGATCGGCGCGGGTCTGGTGACGGCGCCGGTAACGGGCGGGCCGCTGAAAAAGATCGACGGGGCTGGAGCGCCCGTCCGCTGGCCGCACTGGGATCATGCGAGGAATCTGCTGTACTTCACGGTGCAAGGCACGATGACGACCCTCAATCCCGACACAGGCGCGGCCAGCGAAGCAGGCCGATTCCCGAATGAGCCGACGGTGCGAACGAGCGCCGACGGATCGACGATGTACTGGATGCGCGTGACGCAGCAGAAGTGGGAATTGCTCCGCCAGACCGGCGCCGCGTCGACTGAGCGCATCGCAGCCGACGTCGATCTGTTTTTTGGCGCCAGCCGCACCGCCGTGTATTTTATCGATCGGAATCAGATCCTGCACGCCGCGGCGTTCGCGGGCGGGCCGCCGCGGCGAATCGGCCCGCTGAACGTGCCAGATACCACGCTCCGGTCCATGATTGGCTTTAGCGTCTCGCCCGACGATTCGACAATCGTCTTCGGCAATGTCCAGACAACCGATACGGATTTGGAGTTGGTCAGCGGCGTCCGATGATTACCGCAGCCGGACTGTGGCCGGCTGCGATGTGCCCACGGAGTTCGTCAGCGTAACGGTCAGCGACTCGATATCGTTGAGCGTGCCTGAGACGTTAAACGGAATCGTCAACCGGAACACGCCGCCGAGCGTCGAGGTCTGATAGTAGCTGGCGAAAGCCGCTGTCACGTTCAGATTGATGTCTGTCGTTTGCAGGGGCGCGCCGGCGGTCGGAATCAGCCGTATCGTCGCGGCCGAGAGTTCCCGTGTGTTCGAGTATCCGTCGAGCACGAGCGTGAACTGGCCGTTGCCGAGTTGGATCGAACTCGCCGTGATGACCGGGACCGAACGCGCGATGGAAATTTCGCGATCGGGCACGGGCGTCGACGACGCCGGGCTGGTTGTCGTGCTGAGGCGAATCGTGCCGGCCACGGTGCCGGTCAAGATGCGCAGCGGGTCGGCCGGAAACGTCGCGTTGGTCGCGTTCGCCGGGAAGTTGAACGTAACGCTGCGGCCGCCGGTGGAGAACTGGACGGCCGGGTCGTCGGCGTTGGCCAGCGCGTTCGGCACGAAAGTCAGCGTCATCGAACCACTGACCGGCGCGGGGAACGGCTGCGCCAGTTGCAGCGTGATGTTGGTCTGCTGGCCGGGCGGCAGAACCGTCGGCAAGCCAACGAAGTTCGGTGGCGGCAGCGGCGGCAGCGCGATCGTAATTGTGAAGACGCGTGTGGCGACGGCGCCGAGCGAATCGTTGATGCGTGCGGTGAACGTCGACGCGCCGGCGGTTGTCGGCGTGCCGCTGATGGTCGATCCCGCGAGCGACAGGCCCGCGGGCAGGCTGCCTTGCGAGATCGAGAAACCCGACAACGGAGGTACGCCGCCGCTTGCGGCGAGTCCGGCCGAGTAGGCCACTCCGACGGCGCCGTTGGCAAGTGACGATGTGGTGATCGTCAGAGGCGCGGCGACAGTGAGGGCCGCCGAGCGCTGTGCGCGATTGCCGAGCGAATCGGAGGCCTGCGCGGTGAAGTTGTAAACGCCGGGCGTCGTCGGCGTACCGCTGAGCGATCCGGTGGAGCCGAGCGAGATGCCCGGCGGTAAATTCCCGGCCGTAAGCGCAAACGCGATGGGCGGTTTGCCGCCGGTCGTGGTGAAGCCGAAGTCGTAGGGCTGATTCGGTTGAATCGGCCCGCCGGCAGGGGCGTTGGTGATCTGCAGGATGTCGTAGATGCGGATCGTGAAGCTTGCGTTGGCGACCTGTCGTAGCGCATCGCGAACGGTGACGGTGAAGGCAAACGAACCGGCCGCGGTGGGCGTGCCGGAGAGCGTTGCTGAAGCGGCGTCGAAACCAACACCCGGCGGCGTGTCGCCGGTGATCGACCACTGATACGGCAGACGGCCGCCCGAGGCGCCGAACGACGCCGAGTACCCCGCGCCGACGGTGCCTTCGGCCAGCGGCGGTTGTGTGGTGATGCTCAACTGGCCGCCGACGGTGAGCGTGTAGGTTTTCGAAACGCGGCCGTTGGCGGAGTCGGTTGCGGTGACCGAGAAGGTGAACGAACCGGCTTGCGACGGCGTCCCGGAGAGCAGTCCGCTTGAATTCGACGACAAGCCCGGAGGAGTGCCGC
>VFZW01000046.1 GCA_016871055.1 Acidobacteriota bacterium | reverse complement strand
CGCATGCGCGCTCCGTCGGTACTCGGCCATCTTTCCATTTTGCAGTACCGTGGCTGAAAGCAGCCCGCCTGAAAGGCGGGGGGATTAGACCCGGCGCTGCGATACTAAACGATCGGGTTGGCCGCAAACGGCCCAAACGAAGTTGTGCTCCATAAGCTGGCAGGCGGCATGCTTGTACATCCTCCGAAACGCAGCCGCCGCCCACTCCGGTTCTGGCGCGTTGGTGATGGATACAAGCGCGCCGGCCGTCCTCCGAACACAATCCCCACAGTCCGAGGAGTTCCTCGAACAGCCCTCCGGGTAAAAGTCGAGATTTGTTTCGTTTGTCATTTTGTTGTGTATTACCGTTGTACAGCAAAGACCTTAAAGGACAGAGGACGATTAGGTGGTGTTTACAGTGGTATCGTGAGGGTGGTAGTTACCCGCAGTTGCGGGTAGTCATAATATTGATGGCAACCGGCGCGCGTTCGCGCTTACTATAAGGGAGAGACTTTGTGGCCTACAAACTGGTTGGCTTTTTCGTTGCGGTAAGTGCGGCCGTAGCGCAGGAAGCGGCGTTTCCGTTGACGGCGCGATTGCAGTCGCGCGTGCCGGTGGCGGGGATTGCGGCGGAGGCGTTCTACCTGCCGGGCAGCGCGGATGTGTCTTGTTTTGAGGCTACGGCTGCCGGCAGCCGATTCTTTTGCCTTTCCGACAGCGGAACGATACTCGAATGGTCGGCCACGAATCTCGTGCGTCAAGCGGCGTCGGGTTTTACGGGGCCGTTGCAAGCGAAGGCGGCCGAGGACGGATCGTTGTATGTGCTCGATATGGGGCGCGGGACGTTGTCGTTGGTGGCGCCGAACGGTACGGTGACGCGGCTGCTGGGGGCGGGATCGGACCGGATCCCCAAGGCGCAGATGGATCCGCGGAGCTTCGATCTTCCCTTCTTCGTTTTGACGCGCGACTTTTATACCAACTTCACGCAGCTTGGCATTGACGATCAAGGTAATTTGTACATCGTCGTGCTGCATGAAGAGGTATCGAACACGTCGCCGACACGACGGTCGTTTTGGATCTTCCGGTTGGAGAATAAGGGCGCGACGATGTCGCTCTACTACGACGGTTCGGCGGCGATGACGGGGAAAAGCGCTCTGCCGGAACTGACGTCGGTGACCATCGACGCGCAACGCACGATGTTTTTCGCGATGGACGGGCAGATTTCGCGGCTCACGGGAACGTCGAACTACGTTGAGTTCCGGGGCGGCCCGTTCCAACCGATGGTCAACAACCCGGCGAGGACGGTGGCGTTCGCGTCAAACGGCGATGTGCTGATTCAGTCCTTCAACGGGAACCTGTACCGGCTGGCGTTTGCTGAACTGCGAACCGACTTCCATCCGGTGGGTTTTTTGAACGGGCCTATTACGCGAGCCGGCTCGAGCGCGATCGGGTTCGACCTCAGCGAAAACCGCCTGTTGCGGTATGAACCGGATGCCACGAGAATTTACGCGGCGCGTGTGATCGGCCGGCTGCTGCGCAACATTCCGGTGCTGGGCAACAGTGCGTTCCGGCCGGCGTTCGACAGTCCGATCGGTGTATCCACGGACAACCAGAATCAGGTTTTTGTCACCGAGGCTGAAGACGGGTCGGTGTACCGGATCGCCAACAACGGCATGCTGTCACGGGTGACGCGAACCATTTTCAATCCGGACAGCACAACGCCATACCGTTTTACGAGCGATACCATCGCGCTCGACCAGATGCCGTATCCGGTTGTCGCCACGGCAAATGACATCAGCGGGCGGTTATACATGTTCGACCGCGACTGCAATTTTTATATTCAGCAATCACCGACGACGGCGCGGCGAGCGGCGCGATTGAGCATCGACAAGGGCTGCGCGCAGGCCTCGATGGTTATTGATCCGTCGGGCCGCGTTATGATCGGCGCGCACGCGCAGGGCGAGATTCATTCGGCGAACGGAGACCCGCTTGGCGGCGATTACACATTTACGCGCATTTACTCGGGCGGTGTTTTGCAGTCGATTTCCCAAATGCAGTCGGGCGAGTTGCTGGTATTGGAAGGACGCGAATCGACGACGTGGACGCTGCGGCGTCTTAATCCAACAACGCGAGCCGCCGTGACGTTCCGGTTGGACGAGGCGTTGCGGAACAACACGAATATCCGGTTGTCTTCGGCGGCGGTGGATGCAGCCGGGCGCATACTGGCGGTTTCGTGTTGCACGACAGGCGCTTCGAGCGAGGCCGGGCGGCGATTCCTGGTTTCGTTGCAGATCGGACCGGGCGATGTGTTGAGCGGCGAGGCGCGGCCGATCGTATTTTTCGACGAGCCGGCGCAGAGTCCGTCGGCGGTGTTTTCGCATCTACGGGGAGCGCTGCTCCGAACCAATCTGAACCGGATCTACATGTTGGAGGCGCCCGCGTTTCGGTCGAACTCAGCGATTTCGGTCATCAATCGGGTTACCTGGACCTACGATCCGGATGCGGGCGTACAAGAGTTCGCGACACCGGTGACCCCAGTGTATGGCCCCACCGGTTTTCGGACCCGGATGACGTGCGATCGAGGATTTGAGCGATGGGTACGCCTGGGACCGGCGGCGGCGGTGGCGCCGACGCAATTGCGCCTGGCGCTCGACACCACCAACGCTCCGTCGCGCGCGGCAAGCTGCCGGATCGAATTGCTGGCTACCGATACGACGCGGGTAATGGCGACGACCACGTTCGACCTGGTTCCCGATCCGGTGAAGCTGGCGGCGATACCGCCGTTGAGCATGCTCGGCCAGATGCAGCCGTTCAGCATCGATCCGGCTGTTGCAACAACAGCAAAGCAGATCCGGTTGTTAAACACCTCGCAGGAGAGGGTGACGGTGAACCTGACCGGGACCGTGCCGGAAGGGGTGGTTGTCACGCCCGCGACGCTTACGCTCGATCCGAAGCAGAGCGGCGATTTTACGATTACGCTCACACCGGCGTTGTTACCCAGGCAAGTGTATCGTTTGCCTTTGCGGGCGGTGTGTACGCCATGCGGAGGAGACGGCGTCGGCATCGATTTTGGATTTCAGATCAGCGGGAGGACGACGTCGCTCGACATTTCGGCCGAAGCGGTGTTGCTGGATGCGGCGGCGTTGCGGGCGCGCGGCGTCACGCGTGTCGCGGCGGCGGCGCTTGTTATCAACGGGATCGAGGAAGCCGACATCGCGAGTTCGATCGACTTCGGCCAGGCGGCGCCGTGGTTTACTCTCGAAAAGACGAGCTCCGCGCGCGGAGAAGATGGCTCCCTAGCGGTGGAATACGCGGTTGTGCCGGCTCGAACGGGATTGCCAACGCGACCGGCGAGTAATGTCGTCACATTCGCGAGCCGGAGCGTGCCGGGCGTGTCACGCCGTTTCCTGACGGTGTTTTACTTCCCGGAGGGTTTCGCGGCGCAGAGGTTGTGTGAGTCGGGCATTGCGGGAGCGTCGGTAAATCTGGCGACAGCGCGAGCGGCGACGGTTCGGGTGCCGATCTTTAGCCGCGCGACGGCGCCGATGGCCTACAGCACCTACATGCTGGGCAACGAGGCCGGCGTGGTGACGGTACCTTCCATGCAGGGCGTGGTTGGCGTTGGAGCGGCGGAGATCGAACTTGAAGTAACGCGCGGAGGCGCGGCGACAGGCGCGTCGGAGACCAAGGATGTCGTGATTTTGTTCGCCAACGGCGAGAAGCTGGTGATCACGGTGAATGCAGTGACGTCGACCCAAGTCAGCGGGGCGGCGAAGGGCCGGCGCGAGATCGGATCGTGCGCCAACACGCGGCTGCTGTTGACGCCGCGCGAACCGGGCCTGCCGTTCTCGGTGGTGCGCAATGTCGGACTGCGATTCAGGGTGGAGTTGAAGGACGAATGCAACCAGCTTGTGAACGCGAGCGACAAGGCGCAATTGCGGTTTGCGGTGGAGCCGGCCAACGGAACGGCCACGGTGACGTCGACGGGTAACGGCGTGTGGGATATTTTCTGGCGGCCGGAGAGGGTACAGGAGAACGTCGTAGCGAAATTGGTGGCTGTGCGCGCCGTCAGCGAACGCGAGATCTACGCGGGAACACTGACGTTGAACGGCCGGGTAGCGGATTCGCAAGTACCGAGCCTGCGATCGTTCAGCGTGCGCGACGCGATCAGCTTCGAGGAGAAGACGATCACGGCGCCCGGAGCGTTTATCAGCATCTTTGGAGAGAATCTGGCGCAGTCGGAACGGCTCGGATTCGACACGCCGGGAACGTTCCCGACCGATCTGGCCGGAGTGCAGGTGCAGTTCAACGGCAAACCGGCGCCGCTGCTTTACGTTTCGCCGGGACAAGTGAATTTGCAGGTGCCCTACGATTTGCAGTTCACCGAGTATCGGATGGTGATCCGCAGGGGCGATCTCGTTTCCGCGCCGTCTTCATTGAGCGTGGGCAGCGCATCGCCCGCGGTGGCGACGCTGGATGGCTCGGGCAAGGGACAGGGGCAGATTTACCGGATCGCGCCTGAAGTCGACGCTGGTTTCGCAACAGCGGCCAACGCAGTGCGGCCCGGAGAGTCGATTCTGGTCGTCGCGACGGGGCTGGGTCCGACTAATCCGCTGGTGGACGAAGGGAAAGCCGTGTCGGCGGAGTCGCGGTTTGGCACGACGGGCGATGTCCGGGTGCGGATCGGCAATACGCTCGCGACCGACGTGGCGGCTTGGCTAATGCCGGGGCAGATTGGCATTTACTTCGTGTCGGCGGTTGTGCCGGCGGAGGCGCCAACAGGCGATGCCGTGCCTGTGGTTGTAAGCGCGAACGGCGTGGAGAGCCAGGTGGTGACGATCGCGGTGCAGGCCGCGGTTACGCCAAGCGCGCGTCGCGTCCGCTAACCTGCGGCAGTGCGACCAGCGCAAACCACAACCGGCAGAGTTGGCCGAAGGTGTTGAACAGGGACTTGGGGCGGAAGAACTGGCTGCGACCGTGCAGGCGCGGGTAATGATGCACGCCGACCTCTTCGACCAGGCAGGAGCACAGCTCGATCTTCTTGACGAGTTCGACGCAGATCGTTCCGCTGGTGGAGCGGAGCGAGATCTCTTCGAGAAGGTGGCGGCGGGCGAGACGGAAGTCGCAATCGATATCGCGAAGATGGATGCCGAAGATGAAGCGCGCGAAGCGGTTGTAGAGCCAGCCGATTGCGACTCGATGCCAAGGATCGTTGCGGTTCAATTTGTATCCGTTGACGAGTCCGGTGTTGGGGCCGAGATGAGCGACGAGTTCGGCGAGTTCGGTGGGGTCGTACTGGCCGTCGCCGTCGGTGTAGAAGACGAGGTCTTTCGTGGCGGCTTCGAAACCGCTGCGGAGGGCGCCGCCGTAGCCCCGATTGGCTTCGTGCGTGACGGCCTTGAAACGGCCCGGGAATTCCAGTTCAAGTTCGGCAAGAACGGCGGCGGTGTTATCCCAACTGCCATCGTTGACGGCGATGACTTCGTAGTCTTCGGTGAGCGAAGGCAGGAAAGCCATGGTACGGCGGACGAGATCGCCGATGGTCTGCCCATCGTTGTAGGCAGGGAAAAACACGCTGATGCTTTCGTGAATCATAGTCCGTTACGTTTCGTTCATCGTTGCATATGGAGGGACGTCTTGACAAGTCCAGCAGGTACTGTATTCGGGTGCGGCGTGTGACAATCCAATAAGGGATGAGTGCGGAACGGATCCGGCTGCAACAAGCCGAAAAGCAGGAACGCCATTGGCGGCGCTGGGGCACGTATCTCTCCGAGCGTGCGTGGGGAACGGTGCGCGAGGACTATTCGCCGCACGGCAGCGCATGGGACTATTTTCCGTTTGAGCACGCGCATCTGCGGCCGTATCGATGGAGCGAGGACGGGCTGCTTGGGTGGTGCGACAATCATCAACGGTTGTGCTTTTCGATCGCGCTGTGGAATGGCCGCGATCCGATATTGAAAGAGCGGTTGTACGGATTGACGGGGCCGCAGGGGAATCATTCCGAGGACGTCAAAGAGCTCTATTACTATCTGGACGCGACGCCGACGCATTCCTATTGCAAGGGTCTGTACAAGTATCCGCAGGGGGCGTTTCCGTATTCGCAGTTGTTGGATGTTTCGTGCGCGCGGTCGCGGCGTGACCGGGAGTTTGAGTTGATGGACAGCGGCGTTTTCGATCGCGACCGCTATTTCGATGTTGCGGTGGAGTATGCAAAGAACGACGCCGATGATACGGTAATCCGCCTGACCGCGGTCAATCGAGGGCCGGAGACGGCGCCGTTATGGATGCTGCCGACGTTGTGGTTTCGCAACACGTGGACGTGGGGCCGATCGGAAGAGACGCCGCCGGTATTGACGGCCGAGGGAGAGTCGAGAATTTTAGCGACGCATGCGTCGCTGGGAGCCTATTCGCTCGAGTGCCCAGGAACTTCGAAGCTACTGTTCACCGAGAATGAGGGGAACGCGGAGAAGTTGTGGGGGTTGCCGAATCGGGGCTTCGTGAAAGACGCGTTTCACCGGTATGTGATCCAGAACGAGGAAGCGGCGGTAAATCCGTCGTTGCGCGGCACGAAGGCGGCGGCGCTGTATCGATGGGAGTTGGGCGCAGGAGAGTCGAGATCCGTGACGTTGCGGCTTGCGCCGGCGGGTGCGGCAGTCATCGACGCGGAAGCGGTGATTCCGGCGCGCATCGCAGAGGCGAATGAGTTCTACGACGACCTGCCTAGCGTGCCTTTATCGGCCGACGGCGCGGGCGTGTGCCGACAAGCGTATGCGGGTCTGTTGTGGACGAAGCAGTATTTTCATTACGTCATCGACGAGTGGCTGCAGGGAGATCCGTCGTCGCCTCCGCCACCGGCGGCGCGGCGGCGCGGGCGCAACGCGGATTGGGAGCATCTGCACAACGAAGACGTCATCTCGATGCCGGACAAGTGGGAGTATCCTTGGTACGCGGCGTGGGATTTGGCGTTTCACATGATCCCGATGGCGGCGATCGATTCCGATTTCGCCAAGCGGCAGTTGGCGCTGTTTTTGCGCGAGTGGTACATGCATCCGAACGGGCAGATTCCGGCATATGAGTGGGCGCTGGGCGATGTGAATCCACCGGTGCATGCGTGGGCTTGCTGGCGTGTCTTTCAGATCGATCGGCGGCGCGCGGGGCGGCCGGACTACGATTTTCTCGAACGCTGCTTTCACAAACTGCTGATGAACTTTACGTGGTGGGTGAATCGGAAAGACGCGCTGGGCAACAACGTGTTCGAGGGCGGATTCCTGGGGTTGGATAATATCGGGCTGTTCGACCGCTCCGCGCCGCTGCCGACCGGAGGGTTCATCGAACAAAGCGACGGCACCAGCTGGATGGCGATGTATTCGCTGAACATGCTGACGATCGCGCTTGAGTTAGCGCAGCGGAATCGAACGTACGAAGACATCGCGTCGAAGTTCTTCGAGCACTTCCTCTATATCGCCAGCGCGATGAACGGCACGGGGCACGAGTCGCTGTGGGACGACGAAGACGGGTTCTACTACGACATGCTGCGGCTGCCGAGCGGCGAGGCGCTGCGGATGAAAGTGCGGTCGATGGTCGGCATCATTCCGCTATTCGCGATGGAGACGATCGAGCCGGCGGTGATCGAGAAGCTGCCCGGATTCCGGCGGCGCATGCAGTGGTTTTTGAAGAACCGACCCGACTTGTGCCGCAATCTGGCTTCGATGACCGAACGCGGCGTGGGCGAGCGGCGGATGTTGTCGCTGGTGGGGCCGGACCGGCTGCGGCGGATCCTGGAACGGGTGTTGCGCGAAGACGAGTTTTTGGCGCCGCATGGCGTGCGGGCGTTGTCACGGTATCATCGCGAGCATCCGTACTCGTTGCTAGTCGAAGAGAATCGACATGAGGTGCGGTATGAGCCGGCGGAGTCGAGCACGGGGTTGTTCGGCGGGAACTCGAATTGGCGCGGGCCGATCTGGTTTCCGGTGAATTTCCTACTGATCGAATCGCTACAGCGGTTTCATCACTATTTGGGCGACGGCTTTACGGTGGAGTATCCGGCGGGGAGCGGCGAGCAGATGAATCTGTGGGAAGTTGCGGCGAAGTTGTCTCAGCGGCTGTCGGCTCTGTTCGTACGCGGCGCCGACGGAACGCGGCCGTCGTTAGGGCCGCATCCGAAGTTTCAAAACGATCCTCATTTCCGGGACTATCATCTCTTCTACGAGTACTTCCACGGCGACACTGGCGAGGGGTTGGGCGCGAGTCATCAGACCGGCTGGACGGCGCTGGTGGCGAAACTGCTGGCGCAGAACGGGGAGTAGTTAACGTATTATGCCGAGGGCGGGCAACAGGAAGCTGAGCGCGGTGATGAGCGCGGTGGCGGCGATGCGCAGCGGGCCAATCGTTTCGTGCGTGACGGCGAGGCCGACCGATTCATCCCAGTTGGTGATGCCGCGCGCGCTGAGCCGCTTGTAGGACTTGTACATCATGATGAGGCCGATGAGCGGGATCGCGCCGCACATGCCCTTGAGCACGACCTGCACGGCGCGGTTGAGGCTGGTGGCGAAGTTCATGCGTGGCGTGACGGACACGCGCAGCAGCCACTTGCCGGGCGTTGTTCCGGTGGCGGTCATGCTAATCGCTTCAAGAGGGATCCAGACGATGAAGCCGGTCCACATGACGGCGAAGTCGCTCCAGCTTGTGAGCGGGATGCCGAGAAGAGGAGCTGTGCGTTCGAAGATGAGCGCGGCGACGGTGGAGTCAACGCCGCGCGCCCAGAAGCGGACCCAGGGGCGCGGTGGACTGGAAGGCATAAGAGTTGATCTTACTTGATCGATGTCACCGAACGCCGGCTGGCTGCGCTTAATTGGTCATGAAGACACTACTCTTTTCTCTCTTACTCGCGGCCTCGTGCATAGCGCAGACGC
Source organism: Acidobacteriota bacterium (assembly GCA_016871055.1). Lineage (GTDB taxonomy): Bacteria > Acidobacteriota > Terriglobia > Bryobacterales > Bryobacteraceae. The sequence continues at coordinate 17,755 of VFZW01000046.1, read as the reverse complement.
CGCGCGGAACAATTATTGCGTATGGCGGAGACAAAGCGCCGAATGGGTGGCTGCTGTGCGACGGGAGCATTCAGAACACGTCGCAATATCCCGGGCTGGCGGCTGTTCTTGGCAACAAGTTCGGCACACCGGGCGCGGGAAAATTCAGGCTGCCCGATTTGCGCGGGCGGGTCATCGTTGGAGCCGGCGCCGGCGAAACGCTGACTCCGCGTCCGGCCGGTTCGGTTTTTGGAGCGGAGAAGATCCTGCTCGGCCCCGACATGATTCCGGCTCACAAGCATCTTGTCGACATCAAGAGCGGCGATAATGTCGACCGCGGCAGGTGCTGCGTCAGCAACCCGAACAATGGAGATTATGGCGGAGGACAACATGTGCACAAACATGAAGTGAAGGGCATTACGGGCGGGGCGACCGACTGGGGCGGAGCGAATCAACACGTGCCAACGGTGCAGCCGTCGGCGGCGATTCACTACATCATCAAGATCTAGCGCCGGCTACCATTCGACAGGCTTGCCGGGTTCGAGTGTGAGTACCTTGGCGCTGGTGAGCGCGGCGAGTTCGGCTGGCGTTCCCGTTAATGGCGGGAACGTACCGTAATGCATGGGAATAACTGTCTCGACGCCGAGCAGTCGTGTGGCGATGGCGGCGCCGCGCGGGTTCATCGTGAAGAGATCGCCGATGGGCAGAAAGGCCAGCGAGGGTTTGTGCAGTTCGGCGATGAAGGCCATTTCGCTGAAGACATCGGTGTCGCCGGCGAAGTAAGCGTTGCGGCCGTCGTCGAAGTGGAGGACATAGCCGGCGGGCTCGCCGCCGTAGATCATCTTGCCGTCGTCGTCGGTGATGCCGCTCGAATGCAGCGCGTGGGTCATTGTGATCTTCAGCGAGCCGGCCTGCGCGGCGCCGCCTTTGTTCATGCCGTTGCAGTTGTCGACGCCCTTTGAACCGAGCCACGTACAAATCTCGTAGTTGGCGTAGATTCGCGGCTTGAATTGCGCGGCAAGCGAACTCACATTTCCGATGTGATCGAAGTGGCCGTGCGTGACGAGGATGGTGTCGACGCGGTCGATTCGATAGCCCGTGGGGAACTTCGGATTGCCGTCGATCCAGGGATCAATGATAACGACTTCGCCGTTGGCGAGCCGCAGGGAAAACGTCGTGTGGCCAAGCCACGTGATCTGCACCATGACTACAATCTTACTTCTCGAAATCGAAGAAGGCGCGTCCGGTGGGTTGCAACGCGCCGGTGAGCGTCTTGGCGAACGACGTTTCGGAGACGGGCACGGTTGAGTACGTCGTCAACGCGAGAGCGGCTTGCGGGAAGGCGCGAACGAGGAAGGGATTGCCGAGCGCGCCGATGACAACGGGTTTGCCGGCGGCCAGGAGGCGTTCGATCAGCGGTTGATATGCCACGTTCAATTTGCCGGTTCCGCCGAAGCCGAGGAACGCGGCGATAGTGATCGACTCGCAGCCATTCTCGATGTTGTCGAAGGACGGCATTTGCGGGTCGAGAACGATGGTGCGGACCGAGGGTGCTTTGGCTTTCAAGTCATCGGTGAGTTGCGCGCCCTGGCCGTTGCCGCGGCGTTCGGCGAGAGCGAAGACACACGTGGATTTTTCGTTCTTGAGCGGCAGCTTTGTTCGATCGCCACGGAGCACGGCGACGGCCCGATCGGCGACCGATTGGGCGTGGGCCTGCGCGGCTTCGTCATCGATAACTTCGTCGAGGGCTTCGGTGTTGACGAAGCGCGAGCGGTGCAGTCCGGCGAGGACCTTCGCGGTGAGGATTTTTCGCACGCTGGTATCGATACGGGCCATGGTGAGGCGCTTGGCGGTGATTGCCTTGGCGATGGCTTCGACGGCCTCGACGGGATTGCGCGGCATGAGCAGCACGTCGACGCCGGCTTCGAGGGCGCGTACCGAGGATTCGGCGCTACCGTACTCACGCGCGAGGCCTTCCATGTCCATGGCGTCGGTGGTGATGAGTCCGGCGAAGCCGAGTTGTTTGCGGAGTACGTCGCCGATGACGACCTTCGAAATGGTCGACGGCACGCTGCTCGCGTCGAGTTTCGGCAGCGAGATGTGCGCGGTCATGACGGAGTCAACGCCGGCTTTGATGGCGTCGGCGAACGGAGGGAACTCGACGAGGTCGAGGCGCGCGCGATCGTTGCTGATGACAGGCATGCCGAGGTGGCTGTCGGCGTCGGTGTCGCCGTGGCCGGGGAAATGCTTGACGGTGACGAGCGAACGGGGCTTGACGGCCTGCGCGCCGGCGATGAAGGCGCGGACGTGATCGCCGACCAGCTTTGGCTCTGGGCCAAAGGAGCGGATGCCGATGATGGGATTGTCGGGGTTGTTGTTGACGTCGGCATCGGGCGCGAAGACCCATTGGAAACCGAGAGCCCGGGCTTCGCGGACGGTGAGGCGGCCGAGTTCCTTAGTGAGGGCGGGGTCGTTGGCCGCGCCGTAGGCCATGGCGTGCGGATAAGCGACGGTGCCGTCGAAACGCATGGACACGCTTCGCTCGAAATCGCCTCCGACGATGAGCGGAAGGCGCGACAATTTTTGCAAGCGATTGATGAAGCCGGCGGTTTCGTGCGGCTGCGCTTTAACGACGCCTCCGCGCCGAACACGGTTGACGACGATGATTCCGCCAACGCGCGTTTGGCTAATCCAACCGACGATGTTGCGCCACTCGCGACTGCGGGCGCCGCCGGTCGAGCCGTGCGTGCGCACGACGATCAACTGCGCGATGCGTTGCCGCGGCGTGAGCGTCTTCATCCAGCGATCGACGACGGCTTTTTCCGCGGCGGTTTGGGCAAAGGCCGAGACCGCGAACAGGAGACCGCAGATCGCCGCGCGCAAGATCAGCCTCCCGTAGATTTCCGTCGCGAGGCAGGGCGTTTGGCTGCGCTGGCCGGTTTCTTTGCCGCGGCGCGGCGCGTCAAGCGCTGCACGGCGCGGATCAACATGTTCACTTCGTTCGAACTCTTGGCGAGGACGACGTCGGCCTGCGTGGTCTCTTCGGTGAGGCCGAGCGCATCCACGAAGCCGGAGATGAGGACGATACGCGTATCCAAGTTCATCAGGCGGATCGAGGCGATGAGGTCGACGCCAGTCATGCCTGGAAGTTTATAGTCAGTGACGACAAGGGGGAAAGGTTCGGCCTTGAATTTCTCGAGCGCCGATTCCGCGGAGACTGCGGTAGTGATCGCGAAACCCAACTCGGCTAGTACCGAAGTCCGGGCGGCGAGTCCGCCGGGATGGTCATCAACAAGCAGCAACCGCGTAGGCGCCGCTTTCGTTCTTTCAGGGGACGTTGTCATTGCAAAAGGGTCAAGGGAACTCAGCGAAGGTAACAGTTCCATCACAGACGTGTCAACACATTTCTAACGGCTTCATTCGCCGTGAGATCGAGTGCTTGACTTTTTCGTTATTCTACTTCCTTCGGCGCATTGTAGCCTTGCTTGGCCACAACCGTGTACTTCATCGGCTTGCCCTTCTCGTCGACGATGCGAAGAGGCTCGTTGGTCGCGGGGTTGACAAGCTGCACGGTGATCTTCCGGTACTTCCCGTCCTTCGCTCTGTTCGAGGGCTGGTAAGTCAGTGAGTACTGGTTCCGAAGCGCTTGATGAATACCGCGGAAGATGTTGGGGAACTCGCCGAAGAAACGCGGGAAGAAGGACTGGCCGCCCGACTCACGAGCGAAGACGCGCATTTGATTGTCGGCTTGCAGAAAGTCAAGACGTTGAATGCCGCCCATGAAGCCGCGCGCATCCAACCATTCGCGCAACGCCTGCATGATTCCGATCGAGTAGATCGGCACGCCGGCCTGTTGAATCTTTTTGCGCGTCTGATCGAAGGTCAATTTACTGAAGGTGTCGACGCCGCTGGCGATGAGGACGATGGCTTTGCGGCCTTCGATTTCGGACATGCGATCAGCGGTATCGGTGATGGCGTCGTAGAGGTTCGACTCCGAGTAAGCGGCGATGCGAAGGCGCTGCATGCCTTCAAGGGCTTTTCGTTTGTCAGTTGAAAAGTCGGAAAGAATTTCGGGACGAAGGTCGTAGGCGACGACGGCTACGTAGTCTTCCGGCTTCAAAGTTTCGAGGAAACCGTAGGACGCCTGCAGCGTTTCATACCAGCCGCTGGACCAATACTGTTGATAGAGATTCGAGAACTCGATGACGAGGCAGACGGTCATCGGCGCTTCTCCCATATTGAAGCCGGCCATCTGCTGCGGCACGCCATCTTCGAGCACACGGAAGTTGCCGCGCGGGATGTTGGGAATAAAGCGTCCGTTTTTGTCGAGCACGGCGACATCGACGGTCACTGTGGTGACGTCGCTCTTAAACGTCGGCACGCCGGCGGGAATCTCCTCGCCCGTTTTCTTCTTGAACTTCGACTCGACCTTGTCGCCTTGCTTTTCTTCCGGTGTTTCCGGAGCGCCCTTTTTTCGGGGGCGCGCGACGGTTTCGGTGTTCTTCGGAAGCGGCCCTTGCCACGCCCAAGTGACGGCGAAACTCGCGACGAAAGCGGCGCCTAGCGCCAGAGCAATCAGTTTACGTTTACTCATGAGAATCCTGACCAGCGCCTCTATTTCAACACAATTGAGACGTGTGCATCAGAACAGAAGTTTCATACCCAGCTGCATGTGGCGCGGCGCACCAGCCGAATTGATGCGGCCGAATGTGCCGGAACCGAAGACGGAATCGGGCAGGTCGAAGTTGGCTCGGTTGAACGCGTTGAAGGCTTCCATGCGCACTTGCAGCGACATCGACTCGCTGAGCCGCGTGTTCTTGACCAACGAAAGGTTGACAACGGCGAGGCCGGGGCCGTCTAGGATGTTGCGGCCGGAATTACCAAACGTGCCAAAGGGATGAAGCGCGAAGGCGCCGGTGTCGAACCAGCGATCGACGGAACGCGAATCGAGCGCGCCGTCGCGGAGGCGCAGCGGACGGTCGTTAGCGCCGAAGCCGTAGCTGGTGCGGCCGGTGTTGGAACGGTCGAGGTCGCTCAACAACGACACGGTGAAAGGACGGCCGGTCTGGAAGGTCCACACGCCGTTGGTCTGCCAGCCGCCGAACCAGCGGTTCTTGGCAAAGGGAAGATCGTAGACGTAGGCGAGCGACATCCGCTGGCGCACATCGTAGCTGGAGCGGCCGCGTTCGAGAGAGGCGTTGTTGGAGTCCATCGGGAAGTTGGGATCGGCGCCAGAGGAGAAGAAGTTCGAGGAATCATCGATCGACTTGCCCAGGGTGTAGGAACCGAGGAAGGTCAGACCTCGCTGCATGCGCTGTTCGAAGCGCGCTTGCATCGAGTGGTAGATCGAGTTCGAGCGGGACTCGATGTAGGTGATGTCGCCCCAACGCGGATCGGGGCGCAAATTCAACCGAGCGGCGCTGGCGCCGGGCTGGTTGCCATCGCGGCCGCCCATGAGTTTGGTCCCTTTCGTACCGACGCAACCGAGTTCGAAGACGCGGCCGCGGCCGAGCGACTGCTGCGCGTTGAAACTCCAATGTTGGATGTAGGAGGTGCGGAAGTCGCGTTGATAGGTGACGGCGGAGTCGGGGATGGGGATCGGGAAATCGGCAGGGTAAGGATTGTGGAGGAAGAGCAGGTAGCGCTCGCCGATGAAGAAGGTGTTGAGCTTGAAGTACGGACGATTGAAGTAGATGCCTTCGACGGGCGCGGTGGGCGATTGATCGTAATAGAAGCCATAGCCGGCGCGAATGACGGTGTTCTGTCCGAAAGGCGTGAGGGCCAGTCCGATGCGGGGCGCGAAGTTGTTTTTATCGGCGAGGTAGGCGCCGCGAGAAATTCCGTTCGAACCGAGACGACGCAGCGAACGCGTGGATTGATCGAAGATCGTGGCGCGGTTTTCGGCGTCGTAGGGGGGCTGGTTGAATTCGTAGCGAAGACCGAGTGTGAGTGTGGCGTTCGGCGCGAGCTTCCATTGCTCCTGCGCAAAGAAGTTGTAGCTCTTGGCGCGCATGTGCTGGTAGTTGTCGACGTTCGAAACCGAGGTCACCGTCGGCACGCCTTGGAGCGCTTCGGCGAGGCCGTTGCCGGTGAAGCCGGTGAAGCTGATGAGACCGCGAACGAGCACGTCGCGGAAGGCGTTCTGCTGGTGCGCGCGCATGTCGAAGCCGAAACGGGTGAGATGGCGGCCGTGGGTCCAAGTAATGTGATCGAGGAATTGATAGGTGTTCGCGGCGCCGAATTGCGGGTTGTTGTATTCGTCGCCGATGGAGCCGAAGCCGGCGATGGAGATGAAAGCGAGGCCATGGTCACGCGGGTTAGTGGACACTTCGGGAAGTCCGATCTGGCGGTTGAGGCTCTTGCCTTGGTTTTCGTGGGCGACGCCGAAGGCGACACGAGTGAAACCGGCGCGGAATTCGTTCAGCAGCGTGGGCTTGAAGGCGTGGGTCTCGGCGATCATCAGGTTTTGCGCGCGGCGGTCGATGTTGTTGCCGAAGCCGGGCACTTGCGCGAAGTTCGTCCCGGCGAAGGGTTCGTAGGCATCGCGATCGCCGAAGCTGTAGCGCGCGGCGAGATCGGAGTTGCGCGAGATCTGGTGATCGACGCGGACGTCGAAGGAGTGATTGCGATCGCGGAGGTCGGGCGCGGCGGAGAAGTTGCGCACGCCGTCGGCGATGTTCGGTTGCGGATAGTAACCGGCAAGGCCGCGGCCGATGGGATGCACGCGCGTTGCTGGAATGATGTTGCCGGGAAACGGCATTTGCGCGAAGAGGTCGATGGGCGGGGTGCGGGGATCGCTGCGCGAGAAGTTGCCGTCGCGTTCGAGCGCGGTTGGCACGCGTGTGGTGCGAGTAACGCTTTCGTCGGCGCGTCGGCCTTCGTAGTCGGCGAAGAAGAAGGTACGGTTCTTGACGACGGGTCCGCCGATAGCGCCTCCGAACTGATTGCGGCGATACTTCGGATCGGAACCGGCGGGCGCGAAAAAGTTGCGGGAGTCCATCGATTGATCGCGGAAGAATTCGTAGACCGTGCCGTGCACGTTGTTCGTGCCGCTCTTCATCACAACGTTCACCTGACCGCCGGCATTGCGCGCGAAGGAGGCGTCGTAGTTGCCAGTGAGAACTTCGAACTCACGGATGGCGTCGACGGGCGGCGTGACGGCGACTCCGTTCAATTTCGGATCGGCGTTGTAGACGCCGTCGAGCAGGAAACCGTTCGAGTCTTCGCGAGCGCCGTTCGAGTGGAAAGTGAACTCGCCACGGGCCGTGCCGGCGGCGCCTTGCGCGGTAGCGGCGGCACCGGGTGCGAGCAGCGCGAGTTCAAACGAATTGCGGCCGTCGAGCGGCAGTTGCGTGACGTGCTGGTTGTCGATTACGACGCCGAGCGCGACCGTTTCGGTCTTCAGTAGTTCGGTCGAGCCGCGGACTTCGACGGTTTCGGTGCCGTCACCCGGTTGCAGGAGGATTTCGGTGCGTTGTTCCTGGTTGACGGCGATGACAAATTCCTGGGCGATCTTGCGGAAGCCGGGACCGTCGACGACGAGGCGAAATTCGCCGGGCGGAAGGGCGCTAAATACGAACGCGCCGTTGGCGTCGGTCGAAGCGCGGCGTTCCTTGCCGGTGGCCTTCTCAACGAGGGTCATTTGCGCCTCGCGAACCACGGCGCGCGATCCGTCGCGAACGGTGACGCCGATCGTCCCGCGCAAGGTCTGCGCGTGGATTCCCAAAGCAGTCATCAACAGCATAAGAATGGAAGAACGGAATTTCACTCGAAAGGTCTCCTGCAATTGCCCCGAAACGTAACTACTACTATAGCGAGACGGCGTAGCTTCCTGACACTTTTGGGGCAGGCCGCATTGGCGGGCGATTGGCCGCAGCATCTTGGTCCGGCTCGCAACGGACTGTACGCGGACAAGGATTTCGCGTGGGCTGCCGGAGGGCTTCGAACGATGTGGCAGCGCGATGTGGGCGCGGGTTTCGCGGCGCCGTCGGTGGTTGGAGGGCGGTTGTATTTGTTTCACCGCAGCGGCGGAAAGGAGGTCGTCGAAGCGATCGATTCGAAGAGCGGGAAGACGGCATGGTCGAGCGAGTATGTGACCAACTACCGCGACGATTTTGGATTCGACGATGGCCCGCGCGCGGCGCCGACGGTCTTTAATGGCACGATCTTTACGCATGGCGCGGCGGGGACGTTGACGGCGACGTCGCTCGATGGGAAGCGGCTCTGGCATCGCGACACGATGAAAGACTTTGGAGCGCCGAAGGGATATTTTGGCGCGGCGTGTTCACCGGTTGTGTTCGAGGGGAAGGTGCTGTTGGGCGTCGGGGGCTCGGGCAGCGGAGTCGTTGCGTTCGACGCGGGTTCCGGCAAGAACGTGTGGCAGGCGCTGGACGATGAAGCGGGCTATTCGTCACCGGTCGTAGCGCCGTTGAACGGTCACCCGCGCGCGATATTTTTCACACGCACGGGACTGGTTGTATTGGATCCATCGAATGGAAAAGTAATGGCGCAGATGCGATGGCGATCGCGCAGCGCGGCATCGGTGAATGCGGCGACGCCGATCGTCAGCGGCAATCAGATCTTTCTGACATCGAGCTACGGAACGGGCGCGGTGCTGCTCGATATGAGTTCGGGCCAGCCGAAGTCCATCTGGCAGAACGACGATTCGATGTCGTGCCACTACGGCACGCCGGTGCTCAAGGACGGTTTCTTGTATGGCTATCACGGGCGGCAGGAGACGGGCGCGGAGTTGCGCTGCGTGGAATGGAAGACAGGAAAGGTGAAATGGGCGAACGACAAGTTCGGCGCGGGGAGTATCGTGCTGATTGGCAACCGGATTTTGATGGTGCGTGAGCAGGGGCAGGTGGTTTTGGCCGAAGCGAATCCGGCGGGATTTAAGGGTATGGCTTTGCACAAGGCGTTTGAAGCGACGGTGCGGGCGTACCCTGCGGTGTCGGGAGGATCGCTGTTTATCCGGAGTGAGAAGCGGTTGGTATGCCTAGCGCCGTGAAGTAGCTGAGCATTTTGTGATCCTCGAAGATTTCGGGGGCTTCCAGGCCGCCGGGCGATTTCGCGCGAGCGGTTTTGTTGAGGGTGTCATCGAAGCGGTGAAGGAACTCTGTCATGGGTGAAGAGATCAGCCCGCCCAGGACATCGCCGATCTGCCCAATCACCTCGACACCGCCGCTCGCCGTTTCCGCGAGGCTATCGATGCGGTCTTCGATGAGCAGCAGCACAAGTTCGAACGCCCCCGGCACGACAACATCGCGTCCGGTGATCAAGCGAACGGCATCTTCGGCAGTTTCCACTCGGTTTGGGAAGGCCATGTTACTGCCCCCGACGCGAACGGCGCCGCCACAGTGACGATACCCTTGGGTAAATGCGGGAACACGGGGCACGACGTCCTTGTCGTCGATCACGCGCAGGTAACGATCCCCGAATTTCTGCTGACACTCAGCGGCGGCGACTTCGTCGACGGCGCGCGGTTGACCGAAGGTTACCAATTTTGAAACGCCGGCGCCGATTCGGCGCGCCGACAACAACGCAAGAGCCCCGCCTAGGCTATGCCCGGTAACCAGTACTTGGCGTGCGCCGGAGTCGGCGAGCAACTTCTTTATCGACAGGTCCCACGACTTCTCCGCGGCGTCGCCGAAACCCGCGTGGACGCCGTCTTTCCTGCCGACGCGCGTGTTGGTGAGCCAGTTCCGCTGGCTCGCCGATCCGCGAAAGGCGAGGACTACCATCTCCTGGTTCGAGGCGACAAAACCACGCGTGTCGCTCTGAGGTTCATGAAAGGATTCGGAACGGAGACCTTTGCCTGCGGCCCAGGCGGCAATCGCTTCCGGCGTGTCATAGGCGGCGTGGGAAGCGGTGGCAAGGAGTTTAACGTCGGAATCGATTGAGAGCATAACCTAATCAGCATAGGCGCAGTCTGTTGCTGAAAGGGGACAATTGTCAGAATGCTACTTCGATTACTCTGCTTCGTTCCGGCGTTTTTTGCGCAGGACATCGCGTTCGTAACGATGACGCCGAACGGCACGCCCAAGGTTCACGAAGGCGCGGCGCGGGCACGGCGACGGCTGGCGCCGTGTTCGACGTTCAAGATTCCGAACGCGGCGATCGGACTGGAAAGCGGTGTTATTCCCAGTCCTTCGCACGTCTTGCAGTACGACGAGAAGAAGCACAAGTCGCAGGCGTTCTGGCCGGCGGAGTGGTCGCGCGATCAGGACTTGAAGAGCGCGTTTCGCGTTTCGGCGGTTTGGTATTTCCGCGAGATTGCGACGCGCGTGGGACAGGGCACGATGTCGAACTTTCTCGGGCGCTTTCAGTACGGTAACAAAGACACGTCGGGATGGAACGATCCGTTTTGGATCGGCAGCACGCTGCGCATCTCTCCGGTCGAGCAGGTTGAGTTTCTCGACAAGTTTTTCCGGAATGAGTTTGGGCTGTCGCCGAAGACGGTGGCGGCGCTGGAAGACTTCATGCGGCAGTTGGAGAAGGACGGGCGTGTTCTTCACTACAAGACGGGCGCATGCACGGATCGCGATGCGGGGCCGGAAGTGTGGCTGGTGGGATTTGTGCAGAACGGCGAGGAACGGACGTACTTCGCGATGAGCGCGGGCTCGACGACATTCGACGACATCTTTTCGAAGCGGGTGTCGTTCGCGCGCGAGCGGTTGGCGAAGCTGGGCTATTTCCCGCCGAGTAGTTCGGTGATGCGCTCGTTCCAAACGATCCCGAGGCCGGGTTCCGCGGGCAGGTCGTAGTGGCCGTCGTTAATCATGAGCTTGGCCGCAAGGAAAGCGTTGGCGGTGTCCACGACGTTGGGGTTGTACTCGCAGAGATTGCACTGATCGCACGCGGCAGCGAAGTGGAGCGCGGCGGCGAGCTGCGGGCCCATGGCGATGCTCACGTGCGGGACGATTTCTTTGTTGAACTCACGGGCGATGGCCATGCTCTCAGTAATGCCGGAGCGGCCGAGGTCGGGCTGCAACACGCCGGCGATATTGGCAAACGGCATGAGCTCGGCACGGGTGCGATAGCTCTCGCCGATGGCGATGGGCGTCTCGATCGAGCGCGACAGAGCGGCGTGGCCATCAATGTCTTCGGGATACAGCGGGCATTCGAGCCAGCGGGCGTTGCGGGCGTCGAGTTCGCGCGCCATGCTTTCGGCTTCCGCTGCCGGCAAGTGCCACAGCGCGTCGACGGCGAAGCGCATTTGGGACGGCAATGCGTCGGCTACTTGCAGTAGCGCGGTCCAGTCGGTTTCGTAGTAGAGCTTGATGAGATCAAAGCCCGCATCGGCGTGCGTCTTGGCGAGATGGGTTCCGCTAAGGTAGGCACGGAGGCGGGTCTTGGGAGATGTTGACAGTAACGCCGACACGGGCTTGCCGGCAAGTTTGCCAGCGAGGTCCCAAAGAGCGATGTCGACACCGCTGATGGCATCGAGCATGAAGCCGCCGGTTTGTCCGCGCACGCGCATGGTAGCGTACATGCGCGACCAGAGTTCCTCGATGCGCGCGACGGAGCCGTCGAACTGTTCGTTCACAACGGCCGGGCGAAGGAGGTGTTCGGCGATGGTGCATGCGACTTCGGGCGCGAGCGGGGCCTGGGCTTCCCCCCATCCATCGAGCCCGTTTTCGAGACGGACGCGAATCAGCGCAGTCTCGAAGCAGGTGGAATAGAGCGCTGGATAAGCCGTCGACCAGCGGTAGCGGCCTTCACCGGCGAGAGTGGTCGGAGAGCCTGCTGTGCCCTTGGCCGCGGCCAGATCGCGAGGGAGGCAGATGGGAAATGCGTCTAGAGATGTGATCCGCATATACAATAGGAGGTTTGCATGAAACTACGGCGTCTGACTCGCAAACGCGCAACCGATGAAGTGTACGAGTCCCTTCGCGAGGCCATCCTTACGCGCTATTTCAGGCCTGGGGAGCGGCTGCAGGTGGATGAAATTGCCGACAAGCTCGGCGTCAGCTTGACGCCGGTCCGGCACGCGGTACAGCAGTTGGCCAATGAGGGACTGATCGAAATCAAGCCGCGCAGTGGCACGTTCGTCGCGACGCTGTCGATCGAAGATATCGAGGCGACGTTCGAGGTGCGCATCGCGCTGGAGTGCCTTGCGGCGGAAAAAGCGATCGAGCGCATTAAGCCGAATGAACTCGCTCGTATTGAAGATCTGATCGAGGCTCTCGCTCAGCCGGTAACGAACGAAGAAGCGCTGCGAAAACACGAAAAGGCCAACAGCGAGTTGCATCAACTGCTGATCAACGCGGCGGGCAACAAGCGGCTTGCCGAGATTTACAACGGGTTGAATGCGCACCTTACGATCGCGCGCATCCACGCGGCCGAACGCAATGAATCCAGGAATACGGAGTTTGGCAAACGCTTCGAAATCGAGCAGGCCGAACACGAAGAGATCGTCGCGGCGCTGCGCGCACGCGATGTCGCCCGCATGCAGACGGCGCTGCGCGCGCATATCTCGCGGGCGAAGTCGACGTTGATGAATGCCTGGCAGCAGCAAGGTTAGATGGCCTTTCGCACGTAGCGGTGGGTGATCAAGTACGCGATCGGGTGCAGCAGGCCCATGATGAAGAAGATCGCGTCGTAGCCGAACCATTGCACAATGTAGCCGGTGGCCCACGTGAACAGTGTGCCGCCTAGTCCGTTGCCGAAGGCCAGCACACCGGAAGCGCGGCCGATCATCGGTTTGGGGAATATGTCGTTGGTTAGCGTCGATTGATTCGCTTTCCACGCCATATGCGCGAAGGTGATGACCGACATCAACGCCAGCGCTGCGTTCGCGGAGACATGATTAACCAGCATCGAAAGCGGCATCAGCATTGCGAATGGCAACATGCACAGGCGGCGCGCGTGGAGCACTTCCCTTCCTCGCGCGATCATGCGGCCGCTCAGCCAGCCGCCGAAAAGCGCGCCGATATCGGCGGTCAAATACGGCAGCCATGTGATCGCGGCCATCTCCAACATCGTGAAGCCGCGCTTCTCCACCATGTACTTTGGCAGCCAGAAGAGATAGAACCACCAGACGGGATCGGAGAGAAAACGCGAGACCATCAGGCCCCAGGTTTGCGGGTAGCGGAACAGTTCGGCGAAGGGAATGGCAGGGCGCTGTTCTTCGGCGGCCGCTGTGGTCTCCGGCACTCGGTAGATCCAAAGCCAGAACACAAGCCACACGAGGCCGAGCGCGCCGGTCAACACAAACGCGAGGCGCCAACCGTATTCGAGGTTGATCCACGTAATCAAAGGCACGGCGATGACAGCGCCGACGGTTCCGCCGGCTTGAATCAAACCGTTGACGAAGGCGCGTTCCTTGGCGGGGTACCACTCCGACACCACTTTGAACGCGGCCATGTAGTTGCCCGATTCGCCCATGCCCAACAAGAACCGCAACGCGCCGAGCGACCACACGCCTTGCGCCAGCGCATGCACGATATTCGCAATCGACCACCATGCCATGAACAGCGCCAGCGAGATGCGCGTTCCAAGACGGTCGACCAAGAAACCCGAGCCGACGTACATGACGGTGTATGCCGCGAGGAACGCGGTGAGGATGTTGGAATACTCGATCTGCGACAGTCCGAGTGTTTTCGTAAGTTCCGGCGCGAGGACTGAAAGCGTCTGGCGGTCGACGTAGTTGATTACCGTCGAGAGGAAAAGAAGCGCGGCGATCCACCAACGCAAATGGGGCATCGGCTAATTATTTCTCAGCGAGCGAACGAAGGTGGTTTAATTCGGCGACGCTCTCCGGTTCAAGCGACGCGGTCGGGTGCCGCACGCGCGCCGACGCGATGATTCCGGCGTGGACGAGCGAGTGCTTCTGCGCGGAGACGCCGAGGCCAGGCTGCAACTGAAAACGAAGCACCGGAAGAATGCGCATGAACAACCGCCAAGCGTCGTCAATCGAACCGCTTTCGAGCAGGTTCCAGATCTTGACAAGATCAAGTGTGCGATCGCTGCCCGGCATTTGGCCGCGCGCGCCGCGGAGGTGCTCTTCGATGAAGAACTGGCAGTTGAGGCCGCCGAAGAGAGTGAGAGAGTCGCCGGCGAGTTTCTTGAGCGCGGTGATTTTCGGGGCAGTCGGCGGCGCCTCGACTTTGACGTAGCGGACGTTTTCGATCTCGCGCGCCATTCGGGCTAAGAGCGGCGCGGGCATGGCGACGGTGGTCATCAACGGTGCGTCCTGCACCATGATCGGAATCTTGACAGCCTTGGAAATTGCGTCGAAGTAGTGCATCAGGCCGTCGCCGTCGGTTTTAAGGAAGTAGGGCGGCAGGACCATCAAACAATCGGCGCCGAGGTCTTCCATCTCTTTTGAAAGCGCAACGGCGGCGTCGGTACCGGTGTGCCCCGACGATGCGACGAGCGGCACGCGGCCATTTACGCGCTTGGCAATTTGTTTCATCAGCGCGATGCGCTCTTCCGATGAAAGGGTGTAGCCTTCGCTGGCATTGCCGAACAGTCCGAGACCGTGCGCGCCTTCCGCGAGCAGGAAATCGATCAGCGTTTCCTGGCTGTTAAAGTCGACGGCACCGTTGTCGTGAAACGGCGTATTGGCGATGGGGTATACCCCTTCAAGAAGTTTTGGCACGGGCAATCTGAAATATTATACTCCAGATCTCGGTTACAGGTTGACGTTGAGAACCTCGTCGAAGATACCGTCGGGAAGGCCGATGCCGCTGACTTTTAAGCGGTGCAGCATTTTTGGCGCTTCGCCGCTCCAGCGGAAACGGCCTTGTACTTTGCCTTCGGAGTTGACGCCGACGCGCTCGAAGAAGAAGACGTCCCGCACTTCGATGTGATCTTCCTTGATGCCAATCACCTCGGAGATGTTGATGATTTTGCGCGAGCCGTCTTGCAGGCGGCTGACCTGCACCACCATCTTTATGGCGCTGGCGAGTTGCTGCAAAATAACGCGCGTCGGAATTTGCAGGTCGGCCATGAGGATCATGGCTTCCAGACGAGAGAAGGCATCGCGCGGTGTATTGGCGTGGATCGTGGTCATGGACCCTTCGACGCCGGTGTTCATCGCCTGCAACATGTCGAGCGCCTCGGCGCCGCGGCACTCGCCGACGACGATGCGGTCGGGGCGCATGCGGAGGGCGGTGCGAACGAGCATGCGCTGGTTGATGCCGCCTTCCTTGGTCAGATTGGCGGGACGCGTTTCGAACTTCACGACGTGACGCTGCTGGAGTTGCAGTTCTGCGGTGTCCTCAATTGTGATGATGCGCTCTTCGCCGGGGATGAATCGCGACAGCGCATTGAGCGTCGTCGTCTTGCCGGAGCCGGTTCCGCCGGAGATGAGGATTGTCGTCTTGGCCTGGACACATGCGGCGAGAAACTGGAGCATCGACGGCATGATGGTGCGATTGGCGAGCATCTCTTCGCTGGTGATGACGTGACGGCCGAAGCGGCGGATGGAAAGCGAAGGGCCGTCGAGAGCGAGAGGCGGGATGATGGCGTTAACGCGTGAGCCGTCCTGCAAGCGCGCGTCGACGATGGGTTGCGCTTCGTCGACGCGGCGGCCGACCTGCGCGACGATTTTTTCGATGATGTGCAGCAGGTGGCCGTTGTCGCGGAAACGCACGGGCGTCAACTGCAACCGGCCCATGCGTTCGATGTAGACCTTGTTGTAGGAGTTGACGAGGATATCGGAGATCGACGGTTCTTTGAGAAGGGGCTCCAGCGGGCCAAGGCCCAACACCTCGTCGAGCACTTCTTCAACGATCTTGTTCTGCTCGGCCGTTGTCATCGGCACGCGTTCGTCGTCGAGCAGCCGTTCAACGACACGGCCGATTTCGGAACGCACGCGTTCTTTCGGGATCGACGAAACTCGGTCGAGATCAAGTACACCGATCAGCTTTTTGTGAATCTCCGACTTCAATTCGAAGTAGCGATCGGTGTTGCGCGCAAAACCGCCTGCCGTGGCTGGGTGACGCGGCCCGTGCGTTTCTTGATCCGGAGCGGAGCGCTTGGCGGCGGGCCGGGCCGACCTGGTCACCGTTTGGTTGTTCTTTGCCGCGAGCAACTGAGCGAGAGATGGCCTCGGGGCGGGCGACTGTTCGGGCGTGTTGGAGTCGGTAGACACGTGTGGCTATTGAGTAAGAACCCAAGGTAGCATGAGAAGTTGCCTACCCGCCGCCAGTTTGTGTCCGCGTTCGCCGTTGCCCAAGGGCGAAGGCGGCCGAATGTTTTGTTCATTCTGTGCGATCAGTGGCAAAGGTTCGTGATGCCGGGCGCGGGCGACAGAGACCTCGCTGCGCCGCACATCGCACGATTGACGAAGCAGTCTGTCGAGTTTACTCGCGCGTATGTTTCCAATCCGGTGTGTTCACCGTCACGCGCCGCGCTGCAGACGGGGCGTTACGGCACGGCTGTCGGCATGCCGTGGAACAACAAGTTAATGGACACGGGGGCGTCGTGCATCGCGGATCGATTCTCCGCTGCCGGGTACAAGACGGGCTACATCGGCAAGTGGCATTTGGACGGCGAACCAAAGCCGGGGTTCGTACCGAAAGAGCGGCGGCGGGGTTATCAGTATTGGGCGGCGTTTAATCGCGGGCACGCTTACTATGCGTCGACCTACTTCGGGGATTCCGAAACACCAATCGCGCGCGGCGGTTTTGAGCCCGACTATCAGACTTCGCTGGCCGTCGATTTCATTCAGCGGCACGCGGGCGATCCGTTTTTTCTGTTCGCTTCTTTCGGACCGCCGCACACACCGCGCCGCGCGCCGGACAAACACGCCGCGCTGTACCAACCGGCGGGGTTCTCGCTGCGCGACAATGTTCCGTACAAGTATCAGCCGGAAGCGCGGAAGCAGCGAGTGGGTTATTACGGGCTTTGCTCGGCGCTAGACGATTGCGTGGGCCGGCTGCTGGCGGCGCTCGATGAACGAAGGCTGAGCGAGGACACGATTGTCGTCTTCACGGCGGATCACGGCGACATGCTGGGTTCGCACGGATTGGAGTTCAAAAGCGTCTGGTATGAAGAGTCGGCGGGCGTACCGTTGTTGATTCGCTGGCCTCGGCGAATCAAGCCGGGCGCGAAGCAGGACTGGCTGTTCAATAACATCGACATGGCGCCGACCTTGGCGGGGCTTTGCGGTATTGATCCGCCCGCGGAGGCGCACGGCGAAGATCGATCGGCCCTGGTGCTGCGTGGTGAAGGGGAACGGCCGGAGTCGATTTACGTGCAGGGGAGAATGGGCACGAACGGCGAATGGCGGATGATTATTCGCGGCTGGGATAAGCTTGTTGTCGACCGCGAACGCAAGCCGATTCACCTGTACAATCTCGCACAGGATCCGCTCGAGCTGAACGATCTGATCAACGATCGAGGAAGCGTCCGGAAGCAGGAAGAACTCGTCGCGCTGATGCGGCGATGGATTTTGAAAACGGGCGATCGCGTGCCGTATCCCGGCCGCGCGCCACAGGAAGAACAATAAATGAAAATCGATGTAATCGCACACATTCAAGCCCGGCCGGAGACGGAGGCGGAAGTTCGAGAAGTTCTCGAAGGCTACGTGGGGCCGACGCGGCTCGAAGATGGATGCATTCGTTATGACCTGTTCCAGGACATCAGCGACTCGACCAAATTCACCTTCATCGAAGAGTGGACCAGCCAGGAGGCGCTGCAGAAACACTCCCAGTCGGCGCACATCACCGCCGGTAAGGCGCGGATCGGAGACAAGCTGGCCCAACCGACTTGGGTGCAGGTGGCGGTACGGATTCTCTAGGGCAGCGTGATAACAATTTCGCGC
>VFZW01000045.1 GCA_016871055.1 Acidobacteriota bacterium | reverse complement strand
AGTTTGTCCACAAACAGGCCGAAGCGGCTTGGCCCGGCCTGTCGGTCGAGCAACTTCTCGACGAACTGCGTACCGTCCAGCAATTTGTTCTCCTCTACCCGCCCCAAGGAGAAAAAGGGCCTAACCGCGTCGCCACCGTCTTGTCCAAACAATCCCTATCGCAGCACGCTCTCGCCGACGCTCTCGGCTTGGAGGCGCTGTGTAGTACCCAACGTGGGTAATACACCCTTGCCGCTCTAACCCTCGGAAAATCTTTGGCTTAGAGGTCTGCTTGGCCGCTTCGCAGTAAACTCCCGCTAGCGGGAGAACGTTTATGTCCCAGTTGTTGATGAGCCCGACGCCGGACTGGCCTTGATACTGCGCCTCGGCAACCCAGTTGTTAGCGAAGTTCCATTGCAAGCCGCCGGACCAGCTCATGATATACGGCATGCGCATTCCGGGGTCATACCAAGCCGCGGCGCGTCCGCCGAAGTTCTGGCCAACGAATGGCACCGAGCCGTCGGGCTGGACGTTGAATTGGAACGTAGGCGGGCCTTGCGAAAGGCGGAAGACATGCTGGGGATCGCCGACGGGCGCGGCGATGGTGGCGGTTGCGAGATACTCCTGGAACATGATGTTCGTCGCTGTGGCGAAGATATCCTGATGCACAATACCGAAGGAGCTGCGGAAGACCATCTTGGGATGGAAGTTCCACGCCAGGCCGAGCCGCGGGGCGAAGTTGTTCTTGTCGCCGCGGGCGAGGCCTCCCTTCGGATGAAGAATCCCGCCGGTACGGCCGCTGATGGGATCGCGCGCGGTGGGATCGAACTGCGACTGCTGTCCGTACTTGGTCTGGAACGGCGACTCATACGACCAGCGCACGCCGAGGTTGAGCGTCAATCCTCGGACCGGCTTCCAATCGTTTTGGATGTACCACTGATGCGACCACCAGCGGGGCAGCCAACTCGCCCGCTCCTGCGTGTACGTGGCGCTGCCAACGGTGCCGAGCAGGAAGTTCGCGAAACCGATGCCGGTGTTCGGAGTGAACGGCGCGTTGGTTCCGGTGAAGTTGTATGTACCGCCGGGGAGCGCGCCGACGGTACCGTTGTATCGCGTGCGGATCAGTTCGTAACCCATTTTCCAGGTGTGCTTTCCGTTGGTCCATGTGAAGTTGTCTTGGAAGGTGAAGTCCTCGCCGACGTTTTGAAAACTCGGCAAAGCGGCGACGCCGAATCCGATGTTGAAATTTGGAAACGTCGCGCCGCTGACGTTGGGAATCCCGAGTTGTTTGGCCCAGTCCTGATTGGCGGTAAGCGCGGTTTCGTAGCGCGCTCGGCGATTGAAACCGGCGCGGAACTCGTTGCTCATCGTGGGCGAAAGGATCAGCATGTCGGAGAAAGCGAGATTGATGTGATCGACCGGCGCGGGCTGTGCGTTGGGATCGATGTCTCGCCAGTTGTCGAACTGGGCTAGATGATCGCCCTTCCAGGCGCGATGCGCGGCGTGCGAATACCGCCCGAAAATCTTGTGATTGGCGTTGAACTGGTGATCGATCTTTTCGTCCCAGCGAATGCGGCGGATTTTCTTAATCTGGTTCTGAACGAGATTCAAGATCGGGCCGGTGGCGGTGGGCGTGCCGGCGGAGTTGGCGGCGGCAAGGGGCTTGCGGTTGAGAAAGTTTGTGACGGCGGGATCGAAGAGGCTGCGGGGGATTTGATTGTTCGGAAACGGATCGCGGACGTACGTCGAGCTGGTTTGGCGTGTAGTGAAGGGGTTGTAGATGGGTAACGGGCGAGGGGAGGTCTGGCCGCCGAAGGAGAAGTCACCGTTGTACATGGCTTCGGAAGGAACCGTGATTTGGGCGCTCGAGGTACCGGCGTTTTCAAAGTGTTGTTCCCAGCCGGACAGCCAGAACGTCTTGTTCGTGCCGTCGTAGAGTTTCGGAATCTTGACGGGCCCGTGAGCGAGGAAGGTGGTCTCGTGATAGGTGAAGGGGTTGGTACGCGGTAGTTGCTCAAGATACTGGCGGTGAATCATCTGCTTGGTGATGAGGCGGTCTTCGGCCGAGAAATGCAGTTGGTTCGTGCCGCTCTTGAAAACGATCGACATAAGGCCGCCGGCGGAGTGGCCATGTTCGGCGGGGACGCCCGTGGTGTGGACCTTCACCTCCTGGAAAGCGTCTTGCGTTGTCGAGATCTGCTCGTTGGTGCCGCCGATATTGCCGATGCCGGGCTCCTTGCCGTTGATGCCGTCGACTTGATAGCCCATCGCGCGGGAGCGTTGTCCGAGCACATGGAAGCCGTTGATCGAACCGGTACCGGGGTAGTAGAACAACATGCGGATGGCGCGCTTTTGGCTGACGGGAATCTTGAGCAGCGTCTCGCCGTCGAGGACCGCGCCCGCGGCGGCGGTTTCGGTTTCAAGCAGCGGTGCGCCGCCTTCGACTTTAATGCTCTCGGTGACGGCGCCGATTTCCAGGCGCACGTCGATGCGCGGGATGTCGCCGGAACGCAACGGAATTCCTTCGCGCAGATACTTTTTGAAACCCGCGGCTTCGACAGTAATGCGGTAGTTGCCCGAAGCGAGGTACGGGACGTAATATGCGCCTTCCGCGTTGGTCATCGCCTCGGAGACAAAGGCGGTCTCGGCGTTGACGACCGAGACTTTCGCGCCGGCGAGGATGGCGCCGGAGGAGTCGGTGACAGTGCCGACGAATGTGCCGGTCCCGGCGGTTTGCGCGAAGACGGCACAGGTGAAGGCGACGATCGCAAGGCCTAGTCGAAGCATTCTGATTCTCCCGTAGTTAAGAAGCTGTAATAGCTGTATCACGGCCAGAACCCGCTTCGCAATCCGAGTAGCTGCGTTACAATCGCGTAGATCAGCCGTGGATCTCGATCAACTTCACACGTTTCTGGAAATCGTCCGCCTGAAGAGTTTTTCCAAAGCGGCGGTGACGTGTTTTCGAACGCAGCCGGCGATCTCGGCGCAGGTCCGGCAATTGGAATCGGAATTGAACACGACGTTGTTCGAGCGACTGGGAACGCGGATTTCGTTGACGATGGCGGGCCGGATTTTCGCCGAGTACGCCGAGCAGATTCTGGCGCTGCGAAAGCAGGCGCAGGAGACCATCGCGGAGTTGGAGAAGGTTCCTCGCGGCGAGTTGATCATCGCGGCCAACGAGGCGACATGCATCTACGTTCTGCCGGAAGTGTTCTCGCGCTACAAGCAGCTTTTCCCGAATGTGCAGTTGCAGGTGGATCGATCGTTTGGCACGCGGGTTGTGGAAGCCGTCATCGACAATCTGGCGGACTTTGGAATCTGCCAGTTGCCGATTCGAGAGAAGAAGCTTCAGGTCGTCTTGATACACACCGATGAAATCAATTGTGTTGTACCGCCGGATCATGCGCTGGCCGGCGCCGCGGCGGTGACATGTAGCGAGATCGTCAACTTTCCTCTGTTGCTGCCGCGCGCGGGCACGACGCGAGCGCGATTGAACGCATGGATGGAGGCGAGCGAGGACTCGTTGAATATCTCAATGGAGCTCGATTCGACCGAGATGATGAAGCGGTTTGTGATGGCGGGCCTGGGTATTTCGTTTCTGGCGGCATCCAACTGCGCCGACGAGGTACGCGAAGGAAAACTGCGGACTATTCCCCTGGCTCCGGAACCTTTGGAACGGCGGCTCGGGTTGATTTATCGTAAGGATAAGGCTTTGTCCAAAGCCGCGCTGGGTTTTATTCAGGTTATTCTGGATCAAGCGGGTGTGAAGGCGCCCTGAGACTTCGAGCGTGGAAACAAAAACTCTTCAAACGTCAACGATATTGATTGCAACGGGCCGGCGGACGAGGGTGTTTCGTTCGAAGGCGGAGATGCCAGCCGAAGTGCGATCGAAGATGCAAAAGGCGCTGCATGGGTCGGGTGCGGGAACGATCTTGATCGCCGATCAGCGCGGCCGGAAAGAGATCTTAAAGATGCTGCGCGGGGAACCGTCGGTGTTGCGATCCGCTGGGCCAGCATCGATTCGGAATCGAACGCCCGTGAAGCCCGAGTTGCGTCTTGCCGCGGCTCGGACGACAGTGTCGTTGCCTGAGTGGCTGCGGCCGCGCTGGGTGCGCGCGGCGATCGCGTTTTTCCTGCCTGCCGCAATCGGCGCAGGGTTCTACGCCCTGCTTACAACAGGCCGATAAATTTTGTGTAAGAGCCGGAGTTCCACACCGATAAGGGTTGTGTGGAGCCGATGTGTTCTTATCGATAAAACGACACCTGGATGGCAGCGCGGCCGAGATGGCTGGGGCGTTATTGCAGCTTTCCAACATGCTGTTGCGGGCGCTTCGACTGCACGCCGTTCGCGGCGATGAAAACGACCTGCACCGCTTCCAATCGAGCATCATGCAGCTTGAACAGCGGATCGGCGAAACACCCAACCCGAAGGATGTCTTGATTGTCGCAGGCGAAGCGGCAAAGGCGTTTGAGGATTACTCGTACCAGACGACGCGCTTTCTGAACGTCCAGAGCAACGAATTAACGAAGATGATCTCGATGTTGACGGGCACGATCACATTGATATCGGACTCCAGCCAATTCGCCGTGTCGCAGTTGACGCGCGTGGAGAAGCGGATCGAAAATATCGCGGGCGCATCGGATCTGCCGGCCATCAAAGCGGAATTGGCCGACTGCCTGGCGATGGTTCGCCAGGAGGCGATTCGCCAGCGAGAACAAACGCAGGCGACGATTCACTCGCTGCAACGGAGCATCTCCGATTCACGGCAGATGTTGGACGAAGCGGGAAAAGGGGCGGATTCGAAAAAACTGGAACCACTGTACCGCGATCCGGTAACCGGATTGCCGAGCCGGGCCGATGCCGAGGACGCGATTACTCAAGCGCGCCGGAAAGGGAATCATTTTCTGGCGATATTGCCGATCGACCGCTTCTCGTTGATTCAGTCACGGTTCGGCGCGGACTCGGCGGACAGGGTAGCGGCGTTCACCGCGACACACTTCTCTCAAAACCTGCAACCGGCCGACCGGTTGTTTCGATGGAGTTCAAACGCCTTCGTCTTTTTGGCGGAGCGCACCACTCCAGCCGATACGGTTCGAAGCGAGATCTCGCGATGGGCGTCTCAAAAACTTGAACTGACGCTGGAACATCACGGCCGCGAAATTCTGCTGCCGATCAGTTCGAGTTGGGTGAGTTTTCCGGCGGCTGAGGGCCGCTCGCGAGATGCGCTATTCGAGAAGGTCGATGCGTTCCTGAACAATCATGTTCACGCCAAGGAGTCGTTTTCCTAATGCTGCCCACCACAACGAATGAACGCCGCGCCACGCCGCGATTCGAGATGAACCAACCGGCGTTGTTGACGCTGCTCACCGATCCGCCGGAAACGATGCAGGCCGTCATTGCCGATGGACACTTCAAAGGGATGCGGATCGATCTTCCGCGTCAGGTATCGGTCAATCAGGCAATCAAGCTTGAGGTCGGAGAGTTCATGATACTTGGCGAAGTTTGCTATTGCGGTCCGGCTAACCCGGGCACGCCGCTGCCGTTCAGCGCTGGAATCGCTGTGAGCCAGATTCTATCGGGGATGGGAGATCTCCGGCACCTGCTCGATGCGTTACAACACGAGGAACGGAAGGTGGGCGAGGAGTCGCGTGTTATTCTGCCTCTGAATGGCAGATAACGTTGTTGTATTCGGCGCCGCGGGACAATTGGGCGTCGAGCTGGTTACAGTTTTCCGATCGCGTGGATACGCGGTTCACCCGTTTAATCGCGCGACGGTCGACATCACCGATCTGCCGCTGTTGGAGCGTACGCTGGCGGCGATCGACCCGCGGGTAGTGATCAACGCGGCGGCCTACAATCAGGTCGACGTCGCCGAACAAGAGCCGCAGGCGGCCTACGCCGCCAACGGGCTTGGCGTGCGTAATCTCGCAGTCGCATGCCGGCAGCTTGACGCGCTACTCGTGCATTTTTCGACCGACTACGTCTTCGACGGAATGCTCGGGCGCGCTTATACCGAGGACGACCGGCCACGGCCGCTGGGCGCCTACGCGGTGTCGAAGCTGGCTGGCGAGTTATACGCGCAAGCGTATCTAGACAACCCGCTGATCATCCGCACCTCGGGAGTGTTCGGTCCGGGCGGTCTTCGGACGGCACGCGGAAATTTCGTCGAGGTAATGCTTCGGTTGGCCGCATCGGGGCAACCGATTCGCGTAACCGAAGATCATGTCGCCTCGCCTACGTATGCGCCGGCGCTGGCGGAGAAGACGGCCGATCTGGTCGCCTCGCCACACCGCGGGCTGTTTCATGTCGGTGGTGGCCGAGCGATCTCCTGGTTTGAATTCGCGGCGGCGATCTTTCGCGCGGCCGGCGTTTCGCCGGAACTCAAGCCGACCGACGAACGCGAGTACCGCACGGCGGCGAGGCGGCCGAAGTTTTCCGCTCTTGAGAACCCGCGGCTGGCCGCGTGCGGTATCGCGCCAATGCCTTCGATTGAGGATGCATTGGCTGCCTACATGACCGAACGCGCAAGATACAAATAATTTCGGGAACACTTTCGGCTCGGGCTGCGTTGCTTAATCAGACAGTCTAGGGATAGACTGGTCGATGACATGAAACAGGACCTGCTCCCGGGAACGCTCGACATGCTTGTGCTCAAAACGTTGACGCGCGGGCACATGCACGGCTACGCCATCGCGCAGTTGATCAAACAGATTTCGGCTGAAGTGCTGCAAATCGAAGAAGGCTCACTCTATCCAGCGCTGCAGCGGCTGGAGTTGAACGGCTGGATTGAAGGCGCGTGGGGAACGACCGCGAACAATCGCCGGGCGCGATTCTACAAGCTGACGCCGGGTGGGCGGAAACATCTTTTGAAGGAAAGTCAGCGATATCAAAACATGGCGCAGGCGATTGCGCGGGTGATGGCTTTTTCATAAGGAGTGAACATGCGAAAGTGGATTCGACGGTTTCGGTACTGGCGGGAACGGGATGCGCGAGCGGAGTCGCTGCGCGAGGAGATGGCTGCGCACCTGGCGCTGGCCGCCGAAGACGTTGGCCGCCGCGACGCCGAGCGGAGTTTTGGCAATGCCACACGGCATGCTGAAAATTCCCGCGAGGATTGGCTGGCGAGCTGGGCACGCGACTTGTGGCAGGACGTTCGCTATGCCGCGCGCAACATTCGCAAAGACCCGGGCTATGCCTCAGTGGCGGCATTGTCTTCGACACTGGGCATCGCCGCGTGCACGACGATTTTCGGGATCGCGAACTTCGCTATGAACCGCACGCTGCCGGTCGCTTCGCCAGAAACCCTGGTGGCGGTCATCGGAAGGCTTGATTAGCCGATTGGCGAGACACTCTCCTATCCCGATGTCGCGGACCTTCGAGATGCCAGAAGCCTAGATGGCGCGGCGGGATTCTTTCCTCTGCTTGCGGCGGCGATTACTTCCAACGGCGAGTCGCAACGATACTGGGGCTCAATCGTTTCCGCAAACTATTTCGATGTCGTCAAGCCAGCGTTCACGGTGGGCGGCGGCTTCGACGCGCGCATCGACGACAAGCTGGGCGCGGCTCCGGCGGTTGTGCTGGGACATGCGCTTTGGCGGTCGCGGTTTCACGGCGACCAATCGATCGTTGGACGGACGATAGAACTGAACAAGAAGCAGGTGCGCGTCGCCGGCGTTGCGGGGCCGGGGTTCCAAGGCACGGAACTAGCGTTTGTCAGCGACTTTTGGTTGCCGATGTCGATGATCCGCGAGGTCGAACCGCTCGACCCAGAAGGCGCCCTGCGGAGGTTTTCGAGCCGTGATTCGCAGTGGCTGTTTGCTATCGCGCGCCGCAACGAGCCCATCGATGCGGTACGCGCGGAAGCCTCGTCAATCGCCAAACGCAACAACGGCACACGGGATTTCAACTACGCCATCGAAACCGCGGGGCGTCTGAATCCGAGCGTTCGCGAGGCGGCGTCGGTGTTCTTCGCGCTTGTATTCGGAGTTTGCGGATTGGTGTTGCTGCTGGCGTGCGCGAATGTGGCGAACCTCTTGCTGGCGCGCGGCGAAGCGAGGCAGAAAGAGATCGCAACGCGACTGGCGATCGGCGCCGGACGGGGACGGCTGGTCCGTCAACTCCTAACCGAGAGCGTTTTGCTGGCATTGCTCGGCGGCCCCGCTGGATTGCTGCTGGCTGTCGCCGCGGCGGAAAAGATTGGCGCTATCCGAATGCCGATGGACGTGCCGATCGACCTGACGATCGCGCTCGATTGGCGCGTCGCCGCATTTTGCCTGGCGTTGTGCGTGGTAACGGGTCTGTTGTTCGGAATCGTCCCGGCCCTGCGCGCAAGCCGCGCCGATTTGGTTCCGGCACTCAAGCAGGACGGGCATTTAAGCAGCTTCCACCGGTTCGGACTGCGCAACGGATTGGTCGTCGCCCAAGTCGCCGTCAGCTTGTTGTTGCTCATTGGATCGGCGTTGTTTCTGCGCAGCATGGCGGCGACGCAGAACGCCGATTCGGGATACGCCCATCGCGGCCAGATCGCGATGATGGCGTTCGATCCGGTGTTGCAGGGCTTGCCGCCGGATCAAACCGCGGCAATGACACGAGCGGCCCTGGAGCGGGTGCGAACCGTACGGGGCTTGCGAAGCGCGGCCTTGAGCGACATCGTGCCCTTGTCGATCGGCGCGAACTCGAACCGCGTGCTGCCGGATCACAAGTTTGGCGCGGATGCGTCGGAGGGAGTTCGCGCGAACTTCATGAAAACCTCGTCGGGCTACTTCGACGCAATCGGCCTGGCGATTCTCGACGGCACGGACTTCCGCGACTCTCGCGAGGATGAGATCGTCATTAATGAGGTGCTGGCCGAGAAAGCGTTCGGGCGCGAGCGGGCCGTCGGCCGGAGAGTTC
This sequence comes from Acidobacteriota bacterium, assembly GCA_016871055.1. Lineage (GTDB taxonomy): Bacteria > Acidobacteriota > Terriglobia > Bryobacterales > Bryobacteraceae. The sequence continues at coordinate 17,779 of VFZW01000045.1, read as the reverse complement.
GTATCAGCGGGAAGGACCACCTAGTCGTCGGCGTGGCGGGAAACGGAAAGTCGCGGTATTTAAACGAAGAACCGCAAGCGATCGCCTACACTCCGGTGTATGCCGAAATGAAAACGGATCGAATGCTGCTCGGCGTGACGGTGATCGCGCATGTGGCGGGTGACCCGAACCGGATGATCACGCCGATCCGCGAGGCGCTGCGGCGCGGCGAAGCGTCGTTGCCGGTGTTTGACGAGCGGACGTTTGAGGGCCACATGGACAAGGCAATGTTCTTTCCGCGGGTAGCCGGCGCGCTGTTCGGCATCTGCGGACTGTTCGGATTGATCATCGCGTCGATCGGCGTGTATGGCGTGATCAGTTATAGCGTTTCGCGGCGAGGACGCGAGATCGGCATTCGCTTGGCGCTGGGGGCGCGGCGCGGGCAGGTCGTTCAGATGGTGCTGCGCGAGGGATTGGCTCTGGCGCTGATTGGCTCGGCGATCGGGCTGGCGGGTGGCATCGGATTCGGCAAGCTCGCTGGCACGCTGTTGTACGGCGTTGGTTCCGCCGATCCAGTAGCGTATTTTGGAGTGCCCGTTTTGTTGTTGGTAGTCGCGGCCATCGCGACCTTGGTTCCGGCAAGCCGCGCGGCGCGTGTCGACCCAAACACCGCATTGCGGTGTGAGTAAGCTAGCCTGAAACGGTGCGGGCATTCCTGTTTTTCGCGGCGATCGTTGGGTGGGACGAACTCTCGCCCGGCACGCGCACGCTGATTCGCATGGACCGCCCTGCGTTTGATGCGTGGGCGGAAAAGCGCAAGGTGCGTTTGAAGGAACGGCTCGACGAGGGCGCGGCGGAACACATCGCCTACTTCCTGCTGCAGAGCCGGAAACTGTCGGACTCGCCGGTTGTGTCTCCGCTGCGCGCGGCGCGCGGGGAAAATGCGGAGGCGGTCGCGGCGCGCGTGAAGGCGTTCTGGGAGAACGATCCCGTCGACGAGCGACACCGGTTGTTGCGGCGGATGGCGCCGGCGTGGCCGCGCGAACGAGTAGTCGAAATGGCCTTTCGATTTCTGCGGGACAGGACCGCGGCAGGCTCAATCCAAGATGTCGAATCGCTCTATCAACAGCGCGGCCTGAGCGCCGATCCGTATCCGCCATCAATGAAGGCGGTGCGCGCCGGGCTTGATTTTCTGGGCGCGCGGCGAGCGTACCGGCGCGTACTGTTGATCGGCCCCGGCATGGAGTTAGGCTCACGATTCGGCGTCGACGACGACGCGCCGGTGGCGTCGCAACAGCCCAAGGCGCTACTGGCGATGCTTCGCGCAAAGCCGGCGCAGTTTGATTGCATCGACGTGCGCGCCGAAATCGTCGAGAGCTTGCGCGGCGCGCCCTGCACGGCCGCCATCGGCGATATTGTCGACACGCTCAGCGGCCAATACGACCTGCTTGTCGCCACAAACGTACTGACGTATCTGGACGACGTTGAACTCGCCGTTGCGTTTTCAAATCTGGCGCGAGCGACCGCGCCGGGCGGCTGCTTCATCCACAACGACACACGATTCGCGGTACGTGTCGCCGGCGAGGCCGCCGGGCTTCCGGTACGCGAATTCAAGGCGATCTCGCTGGGCGAAATCAACGGGCGGGAACAGTTCGATCGCGCGGTTGTGCATTGCAGGCCAAAGTGAAATGTGAAATAATAGCGACACGCCTCTTCAAAGGAGAACCATGCTTCGCTACTCACTCGTCCTTCTGCTCTGCACACCCTTGGCCGCGCAACAAAGCCGCGGCAGCTTCTTCGGCACCGTGACCGACGCCTCCGGCGCCAGCGTCCCAGGAGTGAAAATTACGATCACTTCCGTCGCGACCAATACCTCGACGTCGACCGAATCGAGCGGTGATGGTTACTACTCGGCGCAGGCGCTGCAGGTCGGCGACTACTCGATTCAGGTCGAAAAACAGGGCTTCAAACGTGCGGTGCGCACGGGCTTGACGCTCCAGGTCGATCAACGCTCGCAAGTCGATTTCAAGCTCGACATCGGCGGTGTGGCGGAGACGATTGAGGTAAAGGGCGAAGCGGCGCTCGTCGACACGGGCTCGGCGACTGTGGGCAAGGTTGTCGAGAACCGGCGCGTACAGGAGCTGCCGCTCAATGGCCGCAACGCGCTGGCGTTAACGCTGCTGACGCCGAGCGTGAAGTCGAACGCGGGACCGACAAACTCGGGATTCGGCGATCGCGGCATTCAGCTTTCGTCGATCTCGATTAACGGCGGACCGAACGCGATGAACGCGCAGGCGCTCGACGGCGGCAACAATATTCAGAGCTACATCGGCGAGGTGGCGATCAGCCCGGCGGTCGATGCGGTCGAAGAGTTCAAAGTGCAGAGCGGAACGATGTCGGCGGAGTTTGGCTTCACGGCCGGCGGCGTCATCAACATGGTGACCAAGGCGGGCACCAATGAAATTCACGGCACGGCGTATGAGTTCTTCCGCAACGATAAGCTCGACGCGCGCAACACGTTCGCCCCCACAAAACCACCGTTCCGATACAACCAGTACGGCGGGGCGCTGGGCGGCCCAGTCATCAAGAACCGGACTTTCTATTTCGGCAATTGGGAAGAGTATCAATGGCGGCGCGCGGAAGCCAGAATCGGCACATTCCCGACGATGCAGCAGCGAACAGGCAACTTCAACGATCTGCTGAGCGCGTCCGGCCAACTGATTCCGGTATTCGATCCCAACACGACGCGCACAAATCCAAGTGGCGCGGGTGTGATTCGAGACGTCTTTCCGGGCAACGTGATTCCGACAGCGCGGCTGGATCGCATCGCACAGAACTTCAATCAGTTCTATCCGGCGCCGAACCGAACGCCGTCGAACGCGTTCACCAACGCGAACAACTACGGGCGGCTGGGTTCCGAACGGCGCAGCATGCGTCAATACACGATCAAGATCGATCACCGTTTCGGCGACAAGAACTCGATGTTTGGCCGCTATTCGTACTTCCTGCACAAGACCGACAACGGCGCGAGCGGATCGACGATCTATCCCGACGACACGGTGGCCAAGCGCGACGACGCACTGAACAACAAGAACGTCGTCATCAACGACATTCACACCTTCACACCGACGCTGCTCAACGAACTTCGCCTTGGCGCGACGCGCGGATACTTCCCGTTCATCGTGCGCAGCTTTGGCGGCGGCTGGCCACAGAAACTGGGCTTCCCTGCCTCACATCCGGCCGACACCGTACCCAGCGTCAGCAACGGTTTGCCCGGCTTCAACACCGGCACGGCCGGCATTCGCGGCAGCATCAACACGCAGATCTTCGACATGGTAACGAAGGTTACCGGCAAACACACGCTGAAGTTTGGCTTCGACTACCGGTGGCTGCAGGGCAGCAACTTCCAGCGCTCGGCGCCGTCGGGGTCGTTCAACTTTGCTAGCGCTCTGACCGGCAACCCGCAAAATCAGGCGGGCACGGGCAGCCCGTACGCCAGCTTCCTGCTCGGCGAAGTGACAAGCGCTTCGATCACGACGCATCTCGGTGAGACGCAGCGCGGCAAGTCGTACTCGTGGTTTGTGCAGGACGATTGGAAGATCGCGCGGCGGTTGACCTTGAACCTCGGCATTCGATGGGATTATCAGACGCAGCCGTTTGAAACCAATTGCGGTTCGACAAACTTCGATCCGACACGCCAACTCGAGGCCGGCATTGTCGGCGGGACCGTTTTCGCTTGCGCGGACGGACAGGGCCGCAAGTTCCGGCCCGGCGACTTCAACGACTTCGCACCGCGCGTGGGTCTGGCGTGGGACCTGTTCGGACGAGGCAAGACGGTGTTGCGCGCCGGTTATGGAATCTACTACCCGTCGCAGTTCTGGCGTCAGAATTACGCAAGCCCGAACGGCTTCGCGAACACGTCGACGGCGTATGCTTCGTCCAACGCCAACGCGCGCGCGTTTCGTTTTCAGGACGGATTACCGACCGCGCAACAGCCGATCATTCAGCCGCTGGGCCGCAATCTGGGACCGCGGGCGTTTCTCGGCCAGGGCACAACGATGGATGAGTTGATTGGCACGACGCCGATGTCGAACCAGTTCTCGGCATCATTGCAGCACCAGTTGCCGTCGCGGATCCTGGTCGACGTCTCGTACTCGGGCAATCTCGGCAGCCATTTTACTTCGGGAGGATGGAATTTGAATCAGCTCGACAATCGTCATCTTGAACTCGGGCTTGGCCTGCAACAGCAGGTGCCGAATCCGTTCGCGGGACGTGTGCCGGGCGCGCTGGGCAATGCGACGATCACACGGCAGCAATCGCTTTTGCCGTTCCCTTACTACCAGGGCATCACCGTGCGCGGCCCGCGCATGAGCCACAGCTCCTCGCACTTGCTCATCATCAGCGTTGAGAAGCGCATGTCGAAGGGTCTTACTGCGATGTTCAATTTCACGGGCGGGAAGATCATGAGCGAAGGCATGAACTCGCCGGTGGATTTCGGATCGGTCGAACAGACCAACCTCGTCGGCTATCAGGATTCCAAGTTCAATCGCCGGTTGGAGAAGAGCGTCGATCCGACCGATGTGTCGAAACGCGCCGTCGTGAGCCTACTGTATGAACTACCGTTCGGAAAAGGCCCTGGAGCCGCCAACAAACTGATCGGCGGCTGGCAAATCAACACGATTGGAATCATGCAGACCGGCATACCGGTGCTGGTCACGGGCGCGAACAACTTTTTGGCATCGCGGCCGAACTCAATCGGGCAGAGCGCCAAGCTCGACAACCCGAGCGCGGCGCGTTGGTTCAACACCGACGCCTTCATTAATCCGCCGAATTTCACCTACGGCAACATCGGACGCGTGTTGCCCGATGTGCGCGGGCCCGGCACGTTTAATTGGGATCTGTCGTTCATCAAGAACACGCGGTTGACCGAGCGGTTCAACTTGCAGTTCCGCGCGGAAATGTTCAACTTCCTGAACAGCGTCAACCTCGGATTGCCCGCGGCGGGCTTCGCGGCTGGCGCCAACGGACGCAACATCAGCGGAACATTCGCGACGATCACCAACGCCCGCGACGCCCGCAACATTCAATTAGGATTAAAGTTACAGTTCTAATGCGCTACTTCCTCGCCCTCTTCGCATTGACGTTGGCCGCGGCCGACGCCCCATACACGTCGACGGGATTCCTCAAGATTCCCGACGCGGTGAAGCTCGGCCCTATGAGCGCCGTCGAAGTTGACGCCAAGGGCAACATCTACGTGTTGCATCGCGGCGAGCCGCCATTGGTGGCATTCGATAAGAACGGCTCCTACAAAGGCGGGTTCGGCCAGGGCAAGTTCAAGGTCGCGCACGGACTCCGTGTCGATCGTGGCGGCAACATCTGGACCACCGACAACGGGCTGCACATTTTGCGAAAGTTCTCGCCGTCGGGCGAAGTACTGGCGACGCTCGGCGAAGAGGGCGTGGGTAAAAACGATCAGCATCACTTCCGCGCGCCGGATGACGTTGTCTTCGCTTCGAGCGGCGACATGTACGTCGCCGATAGCGGCAACGGGCGTATCGTGCGGCTGGATAAGAACGGCAAGTTCGTATCGCAGTTCGGCAAGAAGGGCAAGGCGAAGGGCGAGTTCGCAACGGCGCATGGATTGGCGATCGACAAGAAGGACCGCATCTACGTGGCCGACCGCGGCAACAATCGCGTGCAGGTGTTTTCATCGAACGGCGAGTTCATCGCCGAGTGGAAAGGGTTCGGCAATCCGTTCGGATTGCTGGTCACGGGCAAGCAGTTAATCGTAAGCGACGGCGACGTCAACAAGATGTTCCACTTCGACATCGACAAGGGCGCGCTGGTAAATCAATGGGGCGACGAGAAGATGCTGCAATTGCCGCATCTGATGTCCACCGACAAGAAAGGCAACCTGTACGTGGCCGAGGTCAACGGCAAACGTGTGCAGATCTTCCGGAGAAATTAGATATGCGATACGGAGCAGTGCTATTGTCGATCGCCGCGTTCGCGCAGACGCCGCCGCCGAAGCTTTCTCATCAGTCGGCCGAGGAGTTTGAGCAGGCGCACAAGCCAATCATTCAACCGGAGAAGCCGCGATCGGCGCAGGCCGGCGCGGTGACGGCGGGCGTGCGTTCGACAGGTGCGGTTGCGGCGAGAGTCGCGCAGCGCAACTTCATCGACAAACACGTCTTCGCAAGGATGGCCACCGACAAAGTGGCGCACGCTCCGCTGTCATCCGACGAGGAGTTCGTACGGCGGGCGTGGCTCGACGCAACGGGCCGCATTCCCGCACCCGCCGATATGGCCGCGTTTCTCGCCGATAAATCGCCGAACAAGCGCGACAAGTTGATCGACACGCTCACGACATCGGATGCGTTCATCGACAAGTGGACCTACTATTTCGAAGACCTGTTCCGCGCGGGTACGCGCATGGGCTCGGGCCTAAACCTGTTTCATTTCTGGGTCCGCGAATGGCTGAAGCTGGATCGCCCGTACAACGAGGTCGTCACGGACTTGTTGACCGGCGCGGGCAAGACGTCGTTCTCGGTTCCCGGCGCGCTCTACTATCAACGCGATTTCGTGAAAGCCAAGGACGACCCCGAAGCGCCCAACGCACACGATATGGTGAATCAACCCGACACCGTCGACGAGTTCACCGTGACGTACTCGAAGGTGCTGCTGGGCTTGAATGTCGCCTGCATTTCCTGTCATGACGGCGCGGGGCATCTGGAAAAGGTGAACGTATTTCTGACCGGCAAGAAGCGCGAGGAGTTCTTCGCGCAGGCGGCGTTCTTCGGCAAGACGCGGCAGATCATGAACTGGGAGAACGGCTATCAGGCCAACACCGAGTACACGGTCGACGACGAAGCGCCGGGCTACGACCGCACGGCCGAAAGCATCGTGCGCGTCCCTCGCCGCGGTAAGGGCATTGTACAGCCGAAGTTCCTTCTCACCGGCGAGGCGCCGCGAGCCAACGAAAACGCGCGCGATGGATTGGCGCGTATGTTGACATCGCATCCGCAATTCCGCCGCGCGTTTGTAAATCGCATTTGGGGCGAGTTGATGGGCTTCGGCATTGTCGAACCGGTTGACGATTTCGATCTCGGCCGTTACGACGCCAAAACGACGCCCGCGCCGTGGAGCGTGCAACCGTCCAACGCCGCGCTGCTCGATGCGATGGCCGACGATTTTGGCGCCAACAAACACAGCTTGCGCCACGTCGTCCGCACGATCATGAAGTCCAGCGCCTATCAGCTCTCGTCAAACTTCCCTGGCCAGTGGGAGGACCGCTACACCGCCTACTACGCGCGCAAGTATGTGCGCATGTTGTCGGCACCGGAGTTGCACGACGCTATCGCCGTCGCCACGGGCCGGCCGGGCAAATTTAATAGCGGATCGGAGAAGGTCGGTATGGCGATGCAGATGTCTGAACCGAAAAAGGCCGATAACGAGACGCAGGATTTCATGCGCACGTTCGGCCAATCGAACCGCGACGACATGCCGAAGAAGGGCCCGCCGAATTCGCTACAGGCGATGTTACTGATGCAGTCCAAGGTCGTGACCGAACGCGTGAACGCTTCCAAAGGCGGATTGCTGCCGTCGCTACTTGAAAAATCGAAGGACGATAAAACACTGGTCGAGCAACTCTATCTGCACACGATCTCGCGCAAGCCGTCGGCGCCGGAGTTGAAGATCGGCCTTGAAGCGCTTGCGGCGAATCGACAGCGCGGCGCGGAAAATTTGCAATGGGCGCTCCTGAATTCGCCCGAGTTCCTGTTTAACTACTGAGAGGCGCATCATGGATAAACGAGTCTCCGATCTCTTCTCCACTCGCCGCGAGATACTGCGCACGGGCGGCTACGGCTTGCTGGGCGCGTTCGCATCGCAATCGATGATGCCGGTAAAAGTGCAGGCCGCCGGAAGATCGAACCCGCGCGGCACCGCGCGTTATTGCATCGTGATCGAGTTGGCCGGCGCGCTCAGCCACATCGACTCGTTCGACTTCAAGGAAAACGCCGGCACGCAGAAAGACTTCGATGTGCGGCAGGTACGCAACGATCTCTATCTGCCGTACCGGTTATTTCCGGAGATGTCGAAGGAGATGGATAAAGTCACCGTCGTGCGCTCGATGAAGAGCCACGAGGTCGTTCATTTCCGCGGGCAGTATTACAACCAGGCGGGACGTCCGCTGAACCCCGCGCAGGCGGCCGAAATTCCGTCCGTTGGTTCGGTGATCAGCTACGAGTTTGAAAATCTGCGGCGCGAGCAGGACACGTTCCCGACCTACATCGGCTGTAATCTCGATACCTCCGGCTGCGGTGCGTTATCGACCGGATTCCTGCCGCCGAAGTACTCGGTGCTCGATGTGAATTTGAAGGAAGGATCGGCCGCGGCGCCGGGCAGCAAAGAAGCGATGGCGCTGCTCGAAGAGCGCTACACACTGCTTTCCAAGCTTGACGACGCGCTGGCCAGTGCGCGCGGCGGAAGAGATCGGAACTTCGGTTCGTTCCGCGATTTTCAACGCTCGGCGTATCGGATCCTCGGCGATCCTCGCTGGCCCGCGGCATTTCAGCTGTCGAAGGAAGAACTCGCGCGGTATGGCGACAACTCGGTCGGCTTGGGCTGCCTGTTCGCACGCAACGCGGTGAAGTCGGACGCAGGTACGCGCTACATCCACATTACGCATCCGGACTGGGATCACCACCGCAACATCTACAATCACGCGGTGAAATCGAACCACTACATTCGATGTAACGAATTCGACCGCGCAATGGCCGCGCTATTGCGCGATCTATCGGCCGAGCCGTCGCCGCGGGAGAAGGGCAAGACGCTGCTCGACGAAACGATGCTTGTCATGATCACCGAATTCGGCCGCGTTCCCGGCGCGCTGAACGGCATTGCCGGACGGCATCACTACAACCTCGCATACGTTTCGATGTTCGCGGGCGGCGGTGTAAAAGGCGGCCGAATCATCGGCAAGACGGACGCCGCGGGCGAGCACGTAATCGAATCGGGTTGGAAGTACGCGAAGCACCAGATCAAGACCGAGAACGTCTACGCGTCGATCTACTCGGCACTGGGCATCGATTGGCGCAAGGCGATTACGAACACACCGTCTAAGCGCGCGTATCGCTACGTCGATTCGCTGGGCGCAACCGAAATGGTGATGGACGACGAGATCACGGAACTGTTTGTTTGATGCGGATCGCGGTCCTATTCCTCACCCTGACGGCGGTAGCCGCCGAACCGGGCATGTCGCTGATTCCGCGCGGTTCGTTTCAGATGGGCCGGTCGAAGCTGACGCCGGATGACAAGACCAACATGCGGCCGCACATCCTGCTCGACGATCGGCCAGTGCATGAGGTCGCGATCGACGCATTTTGGCTCGACACTCACGAGACAACGCACGCGCAATATGCCGAATACGTGAAAGCAAAGAAGATCTCTGCACCACATCACTGGCGCGGAAGTGAGTCGCCTTCAGAGTTGGCGAAGATCGCCGTCTATAACGTCAACTGGGAAGAAGCGCGTGGTTACTGCGAGTTCCGAGGGAAACGGCTTCCGACCGAGGCCGAGTGGGAACGCGCCGCACGCGGCGGCATAGAAAGCGCCGACTATCCCTGGGGCGACAAATTCGACGTCAAGCTCGCACGCCATAACACCGAAGCGGGCCCCGGCGAACCAGGCCGCTACCCGCCGAACGCATTCGGGCTGTTCGACATGGCCGGCAATATGAGCGAGTGGACGGCCGACTGGTTTGTTCGCGAATACTACAAAGACTCGCCCCCGAAGAATCCGAAAGGCCCGGAAACGGGCTCGTACAAGGTGATCCGCGGCGGCGCATGGTCCGATCAAGCCAAGCGCGTAACCGTGTATTTCCGCAATTGGGTGCGGCCGTCGCAGCGCCAACCGAATATCGGCATCCGCTGCGCGAAGAACGGCCCCGCGCCCGAGCAGGCAATCAACGAGTTGATCGGCGGGTTCAAGGGCGCCGTCTCGCTGTACGCGAAGAATCTAGCGAGCGGCGCGGCGTTCTCAATCAAGCCCGATGCCCCTGTGCGCACCGCGTCCACCATCAAGCTGGCGATCCTGGTTGCGGTCTTCCAGGCGGTGCACGACGGCAAGGCCAAGTGGGATGAAGAGTTGCTGCTTACCGAAGACGACAAGGTATCGGGATCGGGCGTGCTGCGCGAGTTCAGCCCCGGCCGGTACAAGCTGTGCGATCTGGCGAATCTCATGATCGTGGTTAGCGACAACACCGCGACAAATCTGATTCTCGACCGGTTCTCGGCGGACTCGGTCAACGCGGTGATGGACAAGTACGGATTCGCGCGGACTCGGTCAAATCGGAAGATACTTGGCGACGGCAAAAACTTAAAGCCGAACCCATCGGGCTGGAGCGCATTCGGAAAGCAGGAAGAGAACAAGAAGTTCGGCATCGGAGTGTCGACGCCACGCGAGATGGCGCGACTGATCGAGATGCTCGACAAAGGCGAGCTGGTTTCCGCGGAGGCGTCAAAGGAGATGCTGGCGATCCTGCTTCGCCAGCAGTATAAGGACGGCATCGGCCGCCGCCTGAATGGTTTTCGAGTGGCCTCAAAGTCGGGATCCTTGGACGCACTGCGCAGCGACGTAGCGCTGGTTACGCACGGCGCGGAAAAATACGCGATCGCGATTACGATCGATGGCATGCCGAACACCGATTACTCGGCGGACAATGCCGGCAGCGCGCTCATCGCGGCGTTGACGCCGCTACTGATTGAGCGCGTTAAGAATTAGATCGCGGTCTTAGCCGCGGGCGGTACGATCTCCACCGAATCGGCGGTGATGTTCAACGTGCGCACTTGGCCGCGCGGACCGATCGGCCCAATATCCCGTCCGCCCTTGCGTACGGCGATCCCAGCGGCGTTACCGACGACCATCTTCGTCCGCTGCGCCGAGGAGATCGTCTTGGTCTGGCCGGGCTCCAAAATGCCCGCGAAAATTCGCTTGCCGTCGGCCGATACTTCGATCCACGTTTTTTCGGTGGCCTCGATGTTGAGCGAGATGTTCCCCGCTTCGTCGGTGGTGATGATGGGAACGACTTGCGCTTGCTCCGCCGCGGGCTTCGGCGTATCCGCCGCGGGCTTGGGCGCGGGCGCAACGGGAGGCGCCGCGTTCGCCGTATTCTGCTTCGTTAATTCGGGCTGTGCGTTGAAGCGGTCCCACAGCAGGGACAGTGCACCGCCACCTGCGACCAAGAGGACCAAAGCCGCCGCGGCCAATCCCGTGCGCGAATCGAACCACTTGGCGCCTGGGCGCGGCAGCGGTTCGACCGAGATCAATTTCTTTTCTGCCGAACGCCGTGTGCGCGGATTGTGGGCCTGCGCGATCGCGTCCAAGTCGATCGCCGGCTCGGGTTTCAGGATCGCCGTGAACTCCTTCTCAATCTTGGCCGCATCGAAACCCAACGCGGCGGCATACTGGCGGACGAACGCGCGTTTGAAAAAGGCGCCGGGCAACTGATCCCATTGCTCGGCCTCAATCGCTTCCAGGTAACGAGAGCCGATGCGCAAGTTATCTGCGAATTCGCGTAATTGCTTTCCTTGCCGAATTCGCTCATCCTTGAGCTTTTGTCCGAGAGAGGGCATGCCGAATTAAGAGGGATCCGCGCCGGCACCACGGCCTCTCAGCCTGTGCCAGTAGCAGATCCCGTTTATAATATACCTTTGCCCCATCGTCTTACAACTGTCACCGTCTCGGTACTGGTCGTCAACTGGAACCGGAAGGAACTTCTGCGAGACTGCCTCAACTCTCTGATTTCACAGGAGATGCCAGCCAACGCCCCCTCCTTCAAGACCGAGTTGATTGTAATAGATAATTCATCCACCGATGGATCCCAAGCAATGGTGCGCAACGAATTTGCGCAGGTAACATTGGTTGAGAACGCCACGAACCAGGGATTCTGCAGGGGCAACAATCAGGGTATTGCGTTAGCTCGCGGGGAGTTCATCGCGCTACTGAATAACGACGCCGAGGCCAATCCGGCGTGGCTGAGCGAATCGCTCAAGGCCTTCGACGCCGGCGACGACATCGGCATGGCGGCATCGAAGATCGTTTCCTGGGACGACCCGCGGCGCATCGACAAGGTGGGGCACCTGATTTACCCGGATGGCCAAAACGGCGGGCGCGGAGCCGGTGAAATCGACCGCGGCCAGTACGAGAAAATCGAAGAGGTGTTGTGGCCAGATGGATGCGCGGCCATGTATCGTAAATCGATGCTCGACAGAATCGGCGGTTTCGACGAGGACCTGTTCGCGTATGCCGACGACGCCGAACTCGGGCTGCGCGCCCGCATCGCGGGTTGGAAATGCATCTACACGCCGAGGGCGATTGTGCGTCATCGCCGTGGCTCGACCTTAGGCCGCAGCAATCCGGATCGCATCCGCCTGATCGAACGAAATCGCATCCTTCTGGCGGCGAAGTTGTTTCCGTGGAGCCTGCTACTCCTCAACCCCTTCTACTTCGCGCTGCGCGTGTTGTCGAGCCTTCGATTCGCCGCGCGCGCCGAAGGAGGCGACCTCGACGCGTTTGCGGGAATCGGCGGCAAAACGAGGCTCGCCCTCGGCTTGGTGAGGGGACAATGGCAGGCGCTCTGTATGCTGCCGAAGTTCCTGGGCAAACGCGAGAGTGTTCGGAAAATCGCAAAGCTATCGAACGCGGATATCCGCCAACTGATTCTCCGCAACCAGCTCGGCTGGGCCGCGCTGGCGGGCGCTCGAGAACGCGAGGTGACGTCATAGTTACGCCGCTTCCGCCAATTCGTGACGTCGACCGCTGCCCGGCGTGCGGCTCGGACGATTTGCGTACGCTCTTCCAAGGCGGAGATCGCCTTTTCGCAACAACCGACAAGTCTTTCGAAGTTGTGGAATGTGCCGGTTGCCGGTTGATGCGCCTGTTTCCGATGCCTTCCGCTTCGGAGTTGGCGCAATACTACCCGTCCGATTATTGGTTCGCGCCAGCGGCCGACCGCGCCTCGCGGATCGAGGAGATGTACCGGCGGCTGGTACTTTCCGATCACGTGCGCTTCGTCGAAGGCGCGATCGCCAGCGCGGCAAGTAAATCTGCGTTGCTCGATGTAGGCTGCGGCGGCGGGCTCTTTCTTCGGTTGCTGCGCGAGCGCGGTCACAAAGTGATGGGGCTCGATTTTTCGCAGAAGGCGGCTCATTCCACATGGTCGATCAACCGCGTGCCGGCAACGTGCGCGACGCTCGCGCGAGCGCCGTTCGCACCGGAACGATTTTCGGTCGTCACGATGTTCCACGTTCTCGAACATCTCTTCGATCCGGGCGGATACCTCGATGCGGCGCACCAGCTCTTGGAACCAAACGGACGGCTGGTCGTTCAAGTCCCCAACGCCGCAAGTTGGCAGTTCTTGTTATTCGGCCAGAACTGGAATGGGATCGACATCCCGAGGCACCTGATTGACTTTAAGGAGAAGGATCTCGTTGCGCTGCTCGACTCGTGCGGGTTTGAAGTGGTGCGAAAGAAGTATTTTTCGTTGCGCGACAATCCGGCGGGAATGGCGTCTTCGATCGCGGTGAGCTTGGACCCGATGGGCCGGCGCGTGCGCAAGGTTGCCGAATCGCCCGGCGTGCGATTGTTCAAGGACGGCGTGTACTTCGCACTGATACTGGCTTGCCTGCCGTTCACGTTGATCGAGGCGGCGTGCCGCGCGGGATCGACGATCATGATCGAGGCGAAGAAGAAGGCATGAAGGCGATGCTCGGGCTGCTGCCGGTGCCTCTGTGGCGCTATGTTCTCGATTTTGAGGCGCGCATCGAAGACGCTGTCGCAAGTTTCGCAGGTTCGCTGCCAGCGCATGCGCGCGTGCTTGACGCTGGCGCGGGCGAGGGGCAGTATAAGAGCCATTTCCCAAAGCAGCGGTACACGGGTGTCGACCTCGGTATCGGCGACGCCGCTTGGAACTACGGCGAGCTGGATGTGGTCGGCGAGCTCGCTTCCCTGCCCTTCACCGATGGCGTTTTCGACGGCGCGATCAACATCGTCACGCTGGAACACGTCACCGATCCCGCGCGAGTGCTCCGCGAATTGCGGCGCGTTCTAAAGACCGGTGGACGTTTGCTCCTAATCGTTCCGCACGAATGGGAAGTGCATCAGCACCCGCATGATTTCTTTCGCTACACACGTTTCGGCGTCGAACACCTGGCGGCGCAAGCTGGTTTCCGCGTCGCGTCGATCGCGCCCGGCGGCGGTTACTTTCGGCTACTCGCACGGCGATTGCTAAATGGGGCGCGCTATTTCCCTATGCCGCTGTCGCTGGTATGGCTGCTGCTGACCGCGCCGGCGGCGCTGCTGTTACCGCTGCTTGACGGACTCGACCGGGACAAGGACTTCACGCTTGGCTACATCGCCGAGCTCACGATTGCAGGAGAATAGGGTATGGCAAAACGCAGAGATCTACTCGCACTTTTGACGCCGATGGCGCTGATGGCCGCCAAGCCAGGCGAGCTTCCAAACGTCGTCATCGACGCGCCGAATGTGAAGACGCAGAAAGCGCCGTTCGGCGAGTTGAAGATTTTCTTCGACGGCCCGACAGAGCAATTGAAGGCGATGACGGCCGGGAGCTTGTTGCTCTACGCCGGACAAACGCCGCACCCTCCGCACACGCATCCGGAAGAGGAGTTCATGGTGATCACCGAGGGCGCGGGCGAGATCTTTATCGATGGCAAAACGGTGAAGGTGGTCGCGGGATCGATGATGTACTGCGCGGCGAACAAATCGCACGGGATTGTGAATACGGGGAAGAAGCCGCTGCTGTTTTATTTTTATAAGTGGAAGGCGTAGGGATTTACCGATATGCACTACGGGAATGCCGACTCGAAAGGTCGATCTAACCAAGCACCTCGACAGGTTCATCACACGCGTGGTTGTGTCGGGGGAGTACAGGAACGAAAGCGAGGTTGTGCTTGAGGGATTGCGCCTCGTCGAAGAGCGGCGGAGAGAACAGCGGAAAAAGTTGCGCTGGCTGCGTCAAGCGGCAGCCGTCGGCATTCGCGAGATCGAGAGCGGCCAATACACCGAGGTTCGCTCGCGCAAGGAGTTAAACGCCTTGCTGCGGTCGTTGACCACCTGACAGGCTGCGGCCGTCTAAAACTCCTTCCCGTTATACATACCCACCACATACTTCTCATACCCGTTGTACTGCAAAGTCGGCCGCCGCTCCATCGTCGGAATTAGCTGCTCCTGCGCCTGCGACCACCGCGGATGCGCCTTCTTCGGCTCCACGTTCGAATAGAAACCGTACTCGTTCGAAATCAGCCTGTTCCAAAACGTCGGCGGCTCGTTCGAGGTGAAGTCCATCGTCACCACCGACTTGATGCTCTTGTACCCATACTTCCAAGGCACGACAATCCGCACCGGCGCGCCGTTCTGTTTCGGCAGCGGCTTGCCATAGAGTCCGGTCACCACCATGGTCAGAGGGTTCATCGCTTCGTCCATGCGCAGCCCTTCGAAGTACGGCCACGGATACGGCGCCTTCGCCATTCCCGGCATCTCTTTCGGCCGGTTCGCGGTAACGAATCGGATGTACTTCGCCGCCGGTTTCGGTTCCACCATCTTGATCAGTTCCGACAGCGGGAATCCGGTCCACGGCACCGCCATCGCCCAGCGCTCGACGCAGCGGAAGCGATATAGCCGCTCTTCGAACTGGAACTTCTTCAACAGATCGTCCAAGTCGTACCGCTTCGGTTCCTTTACCTGGCCTTGGACGGAGATCATCCACGGCGAGATCACGAACTTGCCGGTCAGATTGGCCAAGCCTTCCTTCGCATAGGGATCGAACTCATAATAGTTGTTGTAGCCGGTAGCGGCCCATTCCGGCGTCACGGCGCGATCCAGCGTGAACTCCTCGTTCTTCTTCCCCGGATACGATCCGCCGAGTAACGACGGCCCCGCGAGTAACCCAGCCGCCGCCAGAATCTGTCGGCGATTGTAATAGACGCTCTCCGGCGTCGCCTCGCGTTCGGGCATCTCCCAGCCCTTCGGTATGCGGATCAACATGCGTGCGATTGTCTCCCTCTCTGTATCCTATACGTTTTTCGAATTATTCCGGATGCCCGGGGAACATTTTCCAAGTCACTGACGTAGCAGATACCAAGGAAGGAACATCCAACCATGTTTTGTACGGCTCGCGGTTTTTCGATGAGTGACGAACACCGGTACTGCGCCCGCTGTGGCAAACCCGCCAACGACGGCCAGTTCCAATGGAGCGCCGCGGCGCCGCAGCCGCCCCAAGCTCCGCTCCCGCCGCGCCGCCTGGAGCGCGACATGTACCACCGCAAAATCGCGGGCGTCTGCGTGGGCTTCGCGGCCTACTTCAACATGGACCCCACCATCATGCGCCTCATCTGGGTCGGCCTGTTCTTAGCCACCGGCGTGCCGATCATTGTGTACCCGATCTGCTGGCTGGTCATGACGCGCAACGACATGCCGCCGCGGCTCGGCCCCGCCTACCAGAACGCTTAAACGGCGCGCCGCTCGGCGTGGGAAAATGAAAGTTTCATGCAGAGCAGCCGTCTCGCGCTCGGCCTCGTGGCCTCGGCGCTTTTCACCTACGGGCAGTCACCCCTCGGAACAGTGACAGGTCTGATAAACGATCCCTCCGGCGCATCCGTGCCGAAAGCCGTCGTCAAGCTAAAGAATTCAGCCACCAACATTGAAGCGCGCGCCGAATCCAACGACGCGGGCGTCTATCTATTCGCCAACATTCTGCCCGGCGATTACGAACTGCGCGTCGAGGCCAAGGGCTTCCGCGCGCTGGTCACATCGGCCTTCAACGTCGCGGCCTACCGCACGATCCGCAAAGATCTCAATATCGAAGTCGGCGAAACCGTCAATACGGTCGAGGTGCGCGGCGAAGTCGCCACCGTCGTGCAGTACGAGAGCCCGTCGATCGCCACATCGCTGTCGATGAAACAGGTCCGCGAGTTGCCGACGAATCTACGATCGGTCTTCAATAACGCTGGCGATTCCGGCCTCATCTTCCAGATGATGCCGCTCACCGTGCCTGGCCTGGTGCAAGTCGGCGGAGGCGCCGCGTGGATCACGCCCGGCGCGGGCGCCAACGGCGTCAAGACGAAAGTCGATGGCATCGAAACCAACTTCGGCAACTTCGGCACGCCCGATCCGGTATCGCAGCCGTCGATGGAGTCGGTCGGCGAATTCACCGCCAACATTCTCAGCAATAAAGCCGAGTTCGGCGGAATGGGCGCGATCACTTCGGTCACGCGCTCGGGCGGCAATCGCTACCACGGGGACATCTTCTGGTACTGCCGAAATAGCGCTCTCGACGCCCGGAACACCTTCTCCACGGCGAAGCCATTCCAGAACATCCACAACTACGGCGCGACGTTCGGCGGCCCGCTCAAAAAGGATAAGAGGTTCTTCCAGCTAACTTTCGATCAGACCAAGGGTTCGCGTGCCTACCTGTTCAGCCCTAACGTGCCGACCGTCGCTATGCGCAGCGGCGATTTCACCGGCGCCGCCGCGCTTCGCAATCCGTTTGCCCCAGGCGTCAACCCGTTCGACGGCAACCGCATGCTGCCGCAATTCATCTCGCCGCAGGCCCGCCGCGCGCAGGAAGCGCTCTTCCCGCTGCCCAACTTCGGCGCGCCAACATTGGCCGCCGCCAACTATCGCAACGCCTTCAACGGCCCCGAAACGCACGGCATTTACGAGGCCCGATTCGATCAGAACTGGACCAGCGGGCATAGCTCCTTCGCGCGCTATCAATGGA
>VFZW01000044.1 GCA_016871055.1 Acidobacteriota bacterium | reverse complement strand
TTGACCGCCGCGAGCTTGAACTCGCGGTTGAACTTTCTTCGTGACACGGACATGACTCAAATTCTCCTTTGGGAATTTTTGTGTGTCTAGACTCGTGTCTCAGATTTGGGGACAACTCCACCGCGCCGTTGGCGGCGCGCGATTGGAGCGGGATCTCGGGTACGGGCATCGCGGTAAGGTTACGGTGGATGGCGAACTTGACCAAACCCGCTACGTCGTGGATGTCCAGCTTGCGCATCATGCTGGCGCGGTAGGTATCGACGGTCTTGGGACTGACGGCGAGCCGGGCGGCGATCTCCTTGGCGCGCAGACCTTCGACGAGCATGGTGAAGACCTGGTGCTCGCGAGCCGAGAGCGATTCGATCGGGTCCTCTTCGGAGCGGCGGCCGCGCTGGTGTCCGAACACTTTTTCGAGCTCGACCGAAGGAGAGATGTAGACGCCGCCGTCGCGGACCTGGCGCAGCGAGTCGAACAGTTGCTGGCCCGATCCGGTCTTGAGCACGAAGCCCTGCGCACCGCAGCGCAGGGCTTCGATGATTGTTTTGCGGTCCGAGCGGTTCGACATGAGGACGATGCGGGTGTCGGCGCCGGATTCGCGGATGCGGCGAAGGAGTTCCAGGGTGTGCACTTCAGGCAGGTCGACATCGAGCAGCGCGACGTCGGGATTGAGTTCGACCACCGTTCGCCACGCGGAAGCGCCGTCCGGGCAAAGGGCCACGACTTCGAACTCGCCACGGTATGCGCACAATGCGGCGAGGGCTTCGCGCATCAGCGGAAGCGGTTCTGCGATGAGTAATTGGATTGGGTGGGCGGATTCCATGTCCCGGCAAGTTCCTTCAAATAGCGGCCCCGCGAAGAGGGCCTATGTAGTTAGTGGGCCGGGCCAGGGAAAACTCTCAACTATTTTTCCGCCGTCTATCCTAAGCGACGCGCTGCGAAGGGTACATTCTGACAAAGTTCGTTGTATGATGACTGTAACCAGTGAACCTAGAGTGTCCTAAGTGCGGCTCCGACGAAGTGCGATTATCGCGCCGCCGGCGTACTCTCAGCCGAATCCTGCATCTGTTTGGGATCTATAAGTTCCGGTGCGAGGATTGTCACTGCCGATTCCGCGCGAACATTTCGATGTTTCGTTTTTTGGCCTATGCCAAGTGTCCGTCGTGCCACCGAATGGACCTCAGCCGCTGGAGCCGGGATTACTACAATCCTCCTACCCTCACGCGGTGGATGCTGGCCATCGGCGCCGATCCGATCCGTTGCGAATACTGTCGCAACAATTTCTGGAGTTTCCGCTTCATCCGCGAGAAATTCAGCAAGGAAAAAAGGGCCGCGCGCAGCCGCGTCTCGATCCCGGTGCGTCCCGATTCCGATGACGAAGCGGATTCGACACTAGCGTCCGGACAGCAAAGAGTAATACGGTAGCTTCTAGACCGGCCACGATGCCGGCAATAGGGAGAGACCTCATGAAGTACTTACTGTTCACGATTAGCGCCGCCGCGCTTCTGGCGCAAGCCCAGCAAAAGCAACAGCGCGCGCCGATGGCGTTTTTCATCACCAGCACCGGATCGGGCAACGGGGCCAACCTCGGCGGCCTCGCCGGCGCCGACGCACATTGCCAGAAGCTGGCGGAAGCCGCAGGCTCAACCGGCAAGGTTTGGCGCGCTTATCTCAGCACGCAAGCCGAGAGCGGCAAACCCGCCGTCAATGCGCGGGACCGCATTGGCAAGGGCCCGTGGCACAACTCCAATGGGGCGCAGGTCGCCAAGGACGTCGCCGAACTTCACGGCGACACGATGGAGATGGCGCAAAAGGGCAATCTCATCACCAAGAACAATGCTCGCAACGAAAAAGGCGAACTGGTAAACGGTGTGGGCGACAAGCCGAATATGCACGACATCCTGACCGGGTCGACCTTCGACGGCCGCGCCTATACCGATGGCGCCGACCACACTTGCAACAACTGGACCTCCAATGGCGAAGGCACAGCACAGCTTGGTCATCACGACCGCAATGGCGGCGGCATTTCGTGGAACTCGGTCCATCCGTCGCGGGGGTGCAGCCAGGAGAGCCTCGTCGCCACCGGCGGCGCGGGCCTGTTCTACTGTTTCGCGCAGTAGTCAGTCGGAATGTACTGGTGGCGCTTTCCATCGATAGCGCCACCCCAACTTCGTGCAAATTTCAGCGCGCCGGCGAGGGGCCGCGTTGCGACGCGGCCGCCCAGCTTCGGTAACTATGGTAGGCCGGTTCATAAGCACCGGTCTCCACTGCCGCCGGAATCCCGACTTCTTGCAGATTTCGAGCGTGCCTTGCCGGGTTGCGCTCCAACGGATCTGGCTCTGGAAGTTCGCCTCGATCGGCCAGGAACTGGCCCTCTCGTCCTCGGTGCACGGCGGCCTATCCCCTTCCGCGGCGAAGGCGGAAGCGGCCGCGAGGATCATGACACGGAACGCGAGCATGTATTGAAACTGCCATGGCGCTTCGCGAGCCGGTGTTAGTTCTTTCTGGTTGTAACTACTGGTACCGGATCGAATCGAGCGCTCTCCGAAACCAAGCCGCAAAGCGGTTGGCCGAGGCGTGTTCTAGGTCGAAGCAGCCCAGGTTGACGGCGAGCCCAAATGGAGCGCCCGGCTCTTTCTGCCAAGCAAGCCATGTGCGGAGTTCGGCCTTGCTCTCGTCCTTCGCCGCGAAGAGGCGATCATTTGCTTGGATCGCCGCCAGCGAATTTTTCGCGTGTATGGCCAAGACCGACTGCCGCTCGTTTCGCACACGGATTTCGGCTAAGAAATCCTCGATCGCGCCAGGACCACCGTTGTTGGGCATCATCCAGATTGCGAGCTTTTGTTGGCGGGAAAAGTCCGCAATGAGGCCGTTGGGAACGGGAGACTCCGGCACATACGCCTCCGTCAACGACTGGCGGATCTCTTTCCAGCGTTGGGCGGGGTTGGCGTCCGCGTCGCATATGACAACGAGGAGATCAACGGGGCTTTCTTTTGACACGTGAGTCGCTGCGATTGCGAGTAGCTTTTCGAGGCTCCCGCACTGATCCACCTTAATTTCTCGCTGAAGCGTAGCGTTCACGAAATGGTGCACGAAATGCGCATCGTCTCCGCCTTCGACGAGCACCCGCACGCGTTGCTTCACGATTAGCGAACCTCGTACGGCGTACCCTCGACAACAGCGAAGAACGACTCATGGTCGAGTCGCACGGCGCCGATGTCGGCGCCGTTGCGCTCAAGCCTGTAGAACGCCGCGTCGAACTTCGGATTCCGATACGACCGCTCAAAAGCCTCGATGCAATCTTTGCTGTGGGTGGTCGCGAAAACCTGTACGTTGAGTTCCTCGGCGAATCGTGCGATCGCTTCCCAGAGTTGATCGAACAGTTCGTGGTGGATGCCGTTCTCGATTTCGTCGACGAGGCAGACGCCGTCTTCGCAATTTGCGATCGACAGCGCGAAGGACATTAGCTTCACCGCCCCATCGCCAAGGCGTTTAAGGGGCTGGCTCGTTGCGCCGCCGCGGCGATCATAAACGATAACTCTAGTTTGGCCGACCGATCGAGTGCGTACGCGATCAATATCAGGCTGGACCCACCGCAGTATTCGAATGACCTCATCTTCTAGAGGAGTTCCCGCGATCTTCTCGAGGTAACGGCACAAGGTGTCCATGTTACGCGGCGCGGTCCTTACATAGATGCACTTTCGGCCGCGGGCCAGAGTCTTGCTGTTCGCCGGAAGCGGCACCGACCCATCAAGGACGATGAACCGAAGGGAGTCATCATCGTCGTCTATTCGGAAATTCAAGACCGGCAACTCCGGACCGATGTAAGCGCCTCGGTTGAGCGCAGTCTCGCCGACGATTTCCCATCGTCCAGGTTGGCGCTGCACTTGGGCACCCAAATTTACTCTGAGACGTTGAGAGCTCGACAGCGCATATTCGGCAAACCGAGTATCGGGGTCGGAGCCATAGAACATCGGAGCAACCAGTTCGGATGTCCAGTAGTGCATCTCAACGGAATAGTCACCCCTCGCGGCCAGCATTTCGCGAATTCCCGCAAGACTTCGCTTTTCGTAAATCGAAACGGCCTCCAACACGGCCGACTTCCCCACGCTGTTCTTCCCCGCAATCAAATTGATCCGGCGCAAGTTCTCCAGCTTCAAGTCGCGGAAGCACCGATAGCCCTCGATCCTAAAGTCCGCTAGCATCCGCTCTCTAGCTTAGCGCGCCGAGGGATCCAGCTTCAGGATCATCCCCGTATCGGTCACCGCCCAGGCTATTCCGTTTGGGGATAGTCCGAGCGCGACCCTTTTCGCCACGGCCCGGTAGTCTACCGGGATCGATGCCCACACGGCCGTTGTTGTCGTTGCATCGTTGACCGTCGCTTCGTAGAACTTCACCTTCTGCGGCACCGGCAGCGCTCGCAGCGCGGCGTTTTCAATCCCGGCCACAACGATCCGATTCTCCGCCGCCAACACGTGATCGGTCGGCGCGAAATCCTTCGAACGCATGATCGACGACGACCGCCCCGATCGGAAATCGATCCACATCAATTCGGCCGGAAACTCGAAGTTGTTGAAGTATTCGAGCAATGCCGCCGCGCCCGTCCCTTCGGGCTTGATCCGAATCTGCGTCAAGCTTCCAAAGATCTGGTTCGACGATGGGTTCCATGTTTTTCCGCCATCCCGCGTTTCGATCAATATCATCACGGCCGGCCATTCGCGCCTCTTGGCCGCCGCTTCGGGCTGCATCCAATCGGGGAACGTCACGTCATCTTCCTTGCGGGGCGCGCGGCTGTTGCCGCCGATAATTCCAACGTTCTGATTGACCGCGATGGCACTGAAATAAGCATGATCGGGGTTCGACGAGATCTCTTTCGTTTTTTCGATCGCCTTCCAGGTCTTGCCGCCGTCGTTGGTTTCCCACGCTGACTTCGCAAGGCCCGCCGCCCACCCTCGCGCCGGCGAACTGAAATGGACTTTCAGAGGCCCCTTCAAGCTCGCGATCTTTTTCCACGCGCGGCCGCCTTCATCGGAACGCCACACGCCTCGCACCGATACAAACCAGCAGATCTCTTCCTTCACGCACGAAATCGAGACCGGGTCTTCCTTGACGCGAATTGTCTCCCACTTCGCTCCGCCGTTGGTCGTGAGCAGAACAACACCGGTAACGCCCTTCTTTTCGGTTAACTGCCCGATCGCCAATCCCCGCTGCTCGGTCGGAAATGCGATTGCGCGTAAGATCAGAGCCGATTCGTCCTCGTCGTGCAGCAGCGACATCGTCCACTTCGCCGCGGAGGCGCCGAGCGAGGCCGCAAGTATTAAGACGAGCGCCCGCATCGCGTCTTATCTCACCGAACCAGCCAACAGGCCAGCCGAAAGCATGTCTTCCACCGACACCGGCTTTTCCAGCGCATCCCGGTCGACGCGCGCCAACAGCAGCAGGCACCCGATCTGTTCGCCCACCGTCGTCAGCAGTTCCATTTCGTCGCCCGAATAGGAGTGCACATCACGATGCTGCACATTGATCACGCCGACGACTCGATTGCGCGCGATGATCGGCGCCGAAAGGAACGCCTCGTACGAATCGGCCTCCAACTCCGGGAACGACTTGAATCGCGAATCGCGATACGCCTCGCGGCTAAGGGCAATCAGACGGCGGTTGCGCGCCACCCAGCCGGTCAAGCCCTCTTGCGTCGACAACCGGACGCGGCCAACGGCTGAAGGGGGCGCCGTATTTGAAGCGCTCAACACCAAGTCGCCGCCATCGGTCAAATAGATGATGCACGAGTCGCACTCCAGGTGCTCCACCAACAGCGTGACAATACTACTCAATTCTTGCTGAAGCGGAACTTCCCGCACCATCAACCGGCTAATTTTTTGGAACAGATGCAGCTCTTCTTCGATACGAGAGAGCCGGAGTTCCAGTTCACGAACTTTTGACACCGCTCCTATTATCGCAGTCCCGGGCTCCGGGCGAAGGCGGTACGATGCAAAATAATGCCGTCGATCGCCGAGGCGGTCCAGGCGCTCCAGCCTGTCGACGCCGAATCAGCCAACTATTTGGAATATCATCGCCGGCGCTACCGCTATCTGATGGAAGCCGTGGCGCGAGTGACGCCAACGCGCATTCTGGACGTAGGCATGTCGTACCAAACGATGCTGCTGCGCGAACTGTATCCGGCCGCCGAGTTGGAAACGATCGGCTACTTCGACTATCGTTTCCCGCGCATGCCGGAGGTGCTCCACACCGCGTTCGATCTCAACGAGGCCGCCGATGAATCCGCCTGGCCCGACTGCGGCGGGTTCGACGTCATCGTCATGGCCGAGGTGATCGAACATCTCCACGCCGCGCCCACGCACGTCCTGCGGATGTTACGAAAGATGCTCCGGCCCGGCGGCGCGATCGTCCTGCAGACGCCGAATCCGATCAACCTCGCCCGGCGCATAACGCTTCTATTCGGGCAAAGCCCGTTCCGTGTCATCCGCGACGATCCTAAGAATCCAGGCCATTTCTGCGAATACACCGTCGAACAGTTACAGGAGATCGCCGCACGCTGCCAGATGTCGGCCGGCGAATGGTCCCTTTCCAACTACTTCGGCAGCGGCCGCGGTTGGCAGCGTGTCTACAACGGACTCTGCGCCGTGCTTCCCGGCCAGTTGCACGAGGGCATTACGATGATTGTCCGCGTGTTATAGTTGTGGCGTAGATTTCGGATAGACCGATTCACAAACTAGACCGGGAGTATGCCAATGTGTGCCGTTTCGCCAGCTCGAGAGGACGTATCGCCGTTACCGCTTCGCGCGTTTGATTTCGTCGAGGTCGCCACCGGCGGCGCCCGGCAGACCGCCTATTACCTGCGCGCCGCGCTTGGCTTTCAACTCACCGATTACCGCGGCCCGGAAACCGGCCACGACGGCGCAGCCAGTTACGTTTTGCAGCAAGGACGCATCCGCCTTGTTGTCACCGAGAGCCGCGGCGCGGACCGTGTCCGTTGCATCGGAATCACGGTTGACGATGTTCGCCAGTGTTACGACGCCGCACTCGCGCGAGGCGCGCTATCGGTCTGCGCGCCCGCCGACTTGCGAGACGGCCTCGGCGCGGCGACCTTCGCTTCCATCTCAACCAGCGAGGGCCTCATCTATTCGTTCGTTGAACGCCAGTCCTATCGTGGCGCGTTCCTTCCCGGCTACGAATCCGGACCGCTCGCCGACTCGGCTTCGCGCCCCGTCGGTTTTCTGCAGATCGATGGCATCGCGTTTGCCGTGGATCGCGTCGGAATCGACGACTGGCGGCGATTTCATTCCGGGGTGCTGGGTCCGTCTCACGTGCGCTTCGAAGCGCTTCCGCCCGAGGCGCTCGCAACCGAGATTCGCATCACAGTAACCGCCGCAAACGCCGGGCAGACGATTCAGCGTCTTCGCGCACAGGGAGTGGACTTCGCAGCCGCGTCGGTGACAAGCTCGGTCCTCGACGGCGCGGCTCTCTCCTTTGCAATTATTCCGGCTGCCACGCCGTAACGCGTTCTCGAATCATGTCCCGAACCGCACGGAACGATTCGATCGACGGCTGCTCCGCCGGGTCCGGAAAAGGCCAGTGCAACACGTTCTTCGCACCAGGCACATAGGGACAGTTGTTGCGCGCGTTGTCGCAAACGGTGATCAAGTACTCAATCGGCTGGTCAAGAAACCGTTCGATCGACTTCGATGTGTGGTGGGAAATATCGATGCCGATCTCCGCCAGCGCTTCGATTGCCTGCGGGCGGACATAGGTCGCGACGGCGCCCGCGCTCGCCACTTCGAAACGATCTCCGTGTATGTGCCGCATGAGCCCTTCGCCCATCTGACTCCGTGCGCTGTTCGCCGTGCAAACGATTAAGACCAACGGTTTCTTTGTCAGCAACACGAAACGACCTTCGCCGGTTCGACAGCCCGGTTGCGCGTGCAGCATTCGGCGAAAAGAAATCCGAGCACTTCCTGTAGGCCTTCGCTATCGGCGCGATATTTCAGAAACGTGCCTTGCCGCTCCACGTTAACCAACGCTTGTTGTTTCAGCTTTTCGAGATGATGCGACAGCGTCGATGGCGCGATTCCGAGTTCGCTCTGCAGTTCGTGTACGTACAACCCGTCGGGGTGCGCGGCGAGCAGGTGCCGCACGATCATCAGTCGCGGCGCCGAGCCGAGCGCTTCAAATTTCGCGGCAAAGTGTGCGGCGGTTTTTGCAGCAGTCATAATTCGATTGTACTCGAATTATGGCCGGTTCGTGAGCAAGAACTTGCCGCCGCTTTCTTTGACAACATGCAGCTTGTCTTTGCCAACCAGCGTTTCGATTCGCTTCATCGACGGCCCTTCCACGGCTAGGAAGTACTTTGCCGTCGACGCCCACAGAGTGGTGAAGCGCGCGTCGTCGATGAAAACCTCCGGCGCGCCCGGCGCGTACGATCCATATTCCAAATTGTTCACGCGCCCATTCAGCAGCAGCACACCTTTCGGATTCGCGTAGAAGAAGATGCTCGAAAACGTGTAGTACTGATTGTCCGCGATCAGCCGCGCGTCTTTCGGCAGCGACTCCGCCAACGGCCGCGAGCCCAGGTAGGGATCAAACGTCACCAACGCCGTTCTAGCGGCGTGCAAGAACAAGACCATCATCACCGCCAACCCGATCAGTTGATTTCGGAAGCCAGCCACCGCGCCGATCAAGAACGCCACGCCAGCCATGATCAACGGCGTTTTCAAATAGGCGAACGAGTCAATCGTCAGATCGCCCATGTGTCCGAGCGACAGCGTGTAGGTATCGGGATTCTGCGTCAGCGCGCGAGAGATATCGCCCGGCGCGGGCAGATTCCAGACACGCACGAGGATAAACGCGATTGCGAGCGCCGCCAGCGCCGCGACCACGCCTACGGCCTTCGCGCCACGTGGAATCCATTTCGAGCCGCTGGTTAACGCTGGCGCCAGCAGCAGCGCCAGGGCCGGATAACACGGCATGGAGTAGTATTCCTGCGTTGTCGAGAATGTGAAAAACGTCAGGAGAAATCCCGCCCAACACAACGCCAGCCATTGTGTGGCGTTCGTACGCGCGTCCTGCACCGCCGGCGCGAAGAAGCTCCACGGGAACAGCCACAACAAATGGAACAGCCAGAAAAGGTGCCGCGGCACGGTGTTGTAATCGCGCGGCCAGCGGATGTTCAGAAAGCGGAAGACATGCTCGTTGAGGAAATAGAACCAGAAGAACCCGTGATAGTGGCCTGGTCCCGACTTCATCGTGAAGTCGAAATAGGGCGGGTTGCGTAAGGTTGCGATCCCATGCCACGGCGCGGCGACGAGGAGAATAATCGCGATCGAGGCGACGGGCCGCAGCTTCCGCCACTCGCTCCAGCGCTTCGTGAACTTCAGCCAAAGCGCGATCGTCGCAACCGGAAACAGCATTGCGATGAGCCCTTTCAGCAGCAGGCCCGCGCCCATCGCGGCCGCGCCGATATAAGCGTGTTTCGCCTCGCCCGTCTCCATCAACTGCAGGAACTTCCACATGGCGATGGTGATCGTCAGCGTCAAAATCGCGTCGGGAATCTGAATGCGCGTGAACAGCCACAGGCCGATGCAGGTCGACAGGATCAACCCGGCGAACAACCCTTCGCGCTCGCCGTAGGCCCAGCGCGCAAATCGCGCCGTCACCCAACAAAGAGCGATCACGCCGAGCGCCAACGGGATCCGGGCGGCCCAGTCGCTAACGCCGAAGATCATGTAGCTTACCGCCATCGACCAATAGATCAACGGCGATTTCTCCAGATAGGCCACGCCGTTCAATCGCGCCGTCACCCAATCGCCGCTTTCGAGCATGTTCCGCGCGATCTGCGCCTGCACGGCGTCGACATCGTCCATTAGTCCCGGCGGGCTGACGATGCACCCGAGATACACGACCGCCGCGAACAACACGACGACTAGCTGGTAACGGCGTTCCATTGTTTCTTCCACAAGAACAACATCAACAGACCCCACAAATGATAGCCGTAGTTGGCGCGGCGCGCCACATGATCGGCCAGAACTTTCTCCACCGCGCCTTCGCGAAACAGTCCGCTCTCGCGGATCGCTTGCGGCGTGAGCGTGTCGTACAACAGCGGTTTCAGAATCCCGCGAAACCAATCGTGCGCCGGGATGTCGAAGCCTTCTTTTTTCCGCGTCAACACGGAGTCCGGAATCTTGCCGCGCATGGTTTCTTTCAGGATGTACTTGAGCTTCGAACCATTCACCTTCATGCTCTCCGGCAGCCGCGCCGCGAATTCGACGATGCGGTGATCGAGAAACGGAGGCCGCACTTCCAGCGAGTGCGCCATGCTCATGCGATCGCACTTGTAGAGAATGTCGTCGGGCAGATACCAGTGTTGATCGAGCTCGAGAAAACTCGAATAGTTTGGCGGCGAGTGCACCGGTTGAAACGTGCGCAGCAGCCCTTCGCGCTCGCGCGCTGTGAACGTTCCGTTCCAATAGAGATGGGCCGCCAGCGGGTCGAGCAGCGCGCCGGTTGAAAAGCGCTTCAGCTTATATTCGAGGCTGATCTTGTCGTCCGACACCGGGAGGAGATGGGCCAGCGCGCGCCCCGCTTGCCGCAACGGCTTCGGCACGTAGCGCATCGCGCCGGCGTAGTTGTCGGCGAGATATGTGTAATAACCGCCGAACAACTCGTCGGCGCCTTCGCCGCTGAGCGCAACGGTGACGTGTTTGCGTGTCATCTGGCTCAAGAACCAGACCGGCAGCGCGCCAGCGTCGGCGCTGGGCTCGTCGGAGAAGTACGGAATCTTTGCCACGGCCGCGGCCAGGTCCTGCTCCGGGTTCAAGTCGAACTCGTGATGATCGGTGTTGTATTTTTGCGCGACCTCGCGGAACCATGGGCTCTCATCAAAGGCGCGCCCTTGAAACGAAACCGAGAACGTCTTCACCTGCCGGCCCGCGCACTCGGCCGCGTAGTGCAATATCGCCGACGAATCCACGCCGCCCGAGGCCCACACGCCTAATGGCACGTCGGCGATCAGGTGCTCTTTCACCGATTCGCGAAGCAGGTGATCCAGCTCCTCTTTCGCCGCATCGATCTTAATGTCGCCCCGTGGCGCGAACTTCAATTTCCAATACGCTTCGGTCTTCTCCTTGCCGTCGACCCACTCCAGCCAGTACCCCGGCGCGAGCTTGGTAATGCCGTCGATCATGGTGTACGGCGCGGGAATGTAGTTCAGCGAAAGGTACGCGTTCAGGCCCTCGCGCGAGATACGGCGCGGAATTTCGTCATGCCCAAAGATCGACTTCAGCTCCGAGCCGAAGTACACATCGCCGCCGCTGCGATAGAGATACAACGGCTTGATTCCCATTCGGTCGCGCGCCAACACCAGCCGCTTGCGCGACTCGGTCCACAGCGCCACGCCGAACATGCCACGCAGTTTCTCGAAGACCTTCACATCCCATTCCAGAAAGCCTTGCAGAATGACTTCCGTGTCGGATCGCGACGCGAAGGAGCGGCCCAACGCAACCAGCTCCCGGCGCACTTCGTCGTGGTTGTAGATTTCGCCGTTGAAGACGATGACCGTATCGCCGGCGGCGGAATAGATCGGCTGCTTGCCGCCTTCGATATCGATGATGCGCAGCCGCGCGATGCCCAGCGAGCAATCGCTCGATTCGTGCACGCCCCACTGATCCGGACCGCGATGATCGAGCGCGCGTGTGATTCTTTCGATCCGCCCTTCGGCCGCGCGCCGCCCGCGATGCGTAAATCCCGCTATGCCGCACATCGCCGTTTACTCATAGCGCAACGCTTCGGCTGGCAACACCGCCGTCGCGCGCCGCGCGGGATAAAGCGTCGCCAAGAAACTTACCGCGAGCGCCGCGCCCGCTACCCACAACGCGTCCAGCGGACGCGGCTCGAACGGCACGTAGCTCAAGGCGTAGATCTCGGCGTCCAGCGTGAACCAACGCCCGTGCTCGGCTGCGTAGGATAGGCCATACCCGAGCGCAAGTCCGATCGCGGTGCCAATCGCGCCGATGTACAGTCCTTGCAATATGAAGATCCGCCGGATCTGCTCCCACCGCGCGCCCATAGAAACGAGTATCGCGATGTCCTTGGTCTTCTCCATCACCATCATGATCAGGCTGATTAAGATGTTCATCGCCGCCACAAGTTGAATGAGCCCGATCGTGATGATCGTGACGACGCGATCCATCTTCAATGCATTCAAGACCGTCTTGTTCTGCTCCTGCCACGGCGAGGTCGAGAGCTTTTCGCCGACGATTTTTTGCGCCTCGTTGGAGACCGCGATGGCCGTGTTGATGTCGTCGAGCTTCAGCTCGATCGCGTTGATCGCGCCCGGCACGCCCGTCACGCGCTGCACGTCCTCCAGCGCGGCGTAGGCGAACGTGTTGTCGACATCGAAGAATCCCGACTCGAAGATGCCAGCCACGCGGAAGCGCGGGTACGTCGGGCGCGCGCCCATGGGGGTGATCTCGCCATTGGGAATAATCACGGTCACGATGGCATCGAGCAACATGCCCGTTCGTTGCGCCAACTTCGCGCCAAGCAGGATCGGCGGATAGCCTTCGGGCGTCTCCTTCAAGCGCGCGATATCGCCCTGCTTCAAGTACTTCGCCAACTCCGCGCGCTCGTGTTTCGCCGATTCCGGTACGCCTTTTAGGAAACCGCCTTGTCCTTGCTGCGGCCCCGAAAACAGCACCTGCGAATACAACGCCGGCGTCGCCGACACCACATGCGGAAGCTGCGCGAGTTTCGCGGGCAGCGGCTGCCATTCTTCAAAACCGATGCCGAGTTCCTTTTCGACGACACTCACATGCGCGGTGGCGCCGAGCAGGCTTCGCTGCAACGTATTTCGAAAGCCGTTCGTGATTGATAGCGCGATAATCAGCGCCATCACGCCCGCCGCAACGCCAAGCACCGAGATTACGGTGATTACGGAGATCACCGCCTGACGCCGCTTGGCGGTGAGGTAGCGCCGAGCGACGAAACTCTCAAACGCCAGACGGGGCATCGGCCTCCACGCTACGCAGCAAGCTCGCGATGTGAATCTCGCCTTCGGGCCGCAGCAGCGGGAACAGGATCACGTCGCGAATTGAGCGCGAGTTGGTTAGCAGCATCGTCAACCGGTCGATGCCGATGCCTTCGCCCGCGGTCGGCGGCATACCGTAACAAAGGGCGCGGACGTAGTCTTCGTCCATCTGATGCGCCTCTTCGTCGCCGCGCTCTTTCATTCCAAGCTGCTGTTCGAAGCGCTTGCGCTGTTCGTTCGGATCGTTCAACTCGGTGTAGGCGTTGCCGATCTCCATGCCCGCGCAGAAAATCTCGAAGCGGTCGACGAACGCCGGATCGCGCCGGTTGCGCATCGACAACGGCGAAACTTCAACCGGGTACTCGTAGATGATCGTCGGCTGAATGAGGTTCTTTTCGACGTAGCGCTCGAACAACTCGACCAGCGATTCGCCGGGCGTGTGTTTGCCGCCCCGCGCCTTTACCCACTCGGCGTCTTGCAGGTTTTCCATCGACGGTTTGTTGTCACCGGGCCAGAACTCGAGCACGGCCTCGCGCATTGTGAATCGACGGATATTGGAGAAGTCCAACGTGTGATCGCCGAACTGTACCGTCGTTCCGCCCGTGACATCGATGGCCGTTTGCCGCAGCAGTTCCACGGTAAAGTCCATCAGGCCTTCGTAGTCGGTGAACGCCTGATAGAACTCGAGCATCGTGAACTCGGGGTTGTGCTGTATCGAGATGCCTTCGTTGCGGAAGTTGCGGTTGATTTCGTAGACGCGGTCCATGCCGCCCACGATCAGCCGCTTCAAGTACAACTCAGGCGCGATGCGCAAGTACAAATCGAGATCGAGCGTGTTGTGATGCGTGACGAACGGCCGCGCCGCCGCGCCGCCGTAGAGCGGCTGCATCATCGGCGTTTCCACTTCGATAAAACCGCGCTCATCCAGCTGGCGGCGCAGCGACTGCACTACCTTGGCGCGCGCGACGAAGGTTTTTCGCACATCGAGGTTCGCGATTAAATCCAGATATCTCTGCCGTACGCGCGTCTCGACGTCTTCCAGCCCGTGAAACTTTTCCGGCATCGACAGCAGCGTCTTCGATAGGAACGTCAGCTTCGCGGCTTGAATTGAAAACTCGCCTGTCCGCGTACGGAACAGCGTACCTTCGACGCCGATCGTATCGCCGATGTCGAGGAGTTGATACAGCTTGAAGCCGTCTTCGCTCAGCAGGTCGATCTTCACATACACTTGCAGCTTTTCGCCGCAGTGTTCGATGTGCATGAAGCCGGCCTTGCCCTTGCCGCGAATCGACTGAATGCGGCCGCAGACGCGCGCGGCGATTTTGGTGGCTTCTAAAGCCTCGGCGTTTTTTTCGCCGTGCTCCTTCCAAAGCTGCGGAACGGTGTGAGTGTAGTCGAAGCGGCTTCCGTAAGGACGATGTCCAAGCGCCTCCAACTCATGAGTACGGCGAAAGCGCTGGGCGAGCAGCTCGTTTTCGAGCGACAATGTTAACTCCTTGATTAACCCACCCGGCGGAACGGACGGGAATCCTCCATTATAGGAGGGATGTCCGAGAATCCCGAAGCGCTCCCGCTTCCCGTGGCCGCCGAAGAGCGCATCGAGTCCCTTGACGTTGTTCGCGGATTCGCTCTCCTCGGCATCCTGCTGATAAACATATGCACCTTCGGCATGCCAGCGATTGCCGAGTCGAACCCGCGCGCCTGGGGCGGATCCGACGGCGCCAACTACGTTTTTTGGTGGGTGCAATACGTGTTTTGGAGCGGCAAGATGCGCGCGCTCTTTTCGCTGTGTTTTGGCGCTGGAGTTATCTACCTCACCTCGCGCGCGGAGGCCAAGGGCGCGACGGCGGGCGACATCTACTATCGCCGCACATTTTGGCTGATGCTCTTCGGCGTCATCCACGCGCACCTGATCTGGTACGGTGACATTCTCTATCCCTACGCTTTGATGGGCTTGTTTCTCTATCCGCTGCGCTCGCTCCGCGGGCGATTGCTGACAGCGTTCGGCGTGGCGCTCATCGTGATCATGACCGTGCATGGCCTCTCTTCTGTGCGCGACCTTCAAGAAGCTCGCGATAAGTCGAAATCGTTTCCCGAACACGCCGTGCTCGACTCCGCCAATCACGGCTATCAGTCGACCTACCGCGGGCGCATCGATAACTGGCTGCCCTCGAAAGAGGCGCTCGAGAAGGAAATCAAGATCTATCGCGAAGGTCCGTATTCCGCCGCGCACAATCACCGCGTTGGCATCGTTCAAGGTTGGACCTCGCAAACTTTCTACGCCAAAGTCTGGTGGGACATTCTCAGCATGATGTTCATCGGCATGGGCCTCGCCAAACTGGGCGCTTTCGCCGGCCGATGGCCAACCGCCGTCTATGTCCGCCTATCGATTTTGTGCCTGCTGGCCGGGGGCATCATCGGCGGATGGGCTGCCAATCACGAGGCTCGCAGCGGGTTCGACGTCGTCGCCGCTACCGAGGGTTACGCCGCGTATCAGCCGCTGCGGCTGATGGTTGCGTTCGGTTATTTTTGCGGGCTGGTCGCAATGGTCAAGGTAGGCGTCATGCGGTGGTTGATCTCACGGCTTGCCGCCGTCGGCCGTATGGCCTTCACCAACTACATCATGCACTCGCTGATCTGCACGACGATCTTCTACAGCCACGGCTTCGCGCTTTTCGGCGAGCTGGAACGCTGGCAGCTCCATATCGTCGTCGCGGGCGTTTGGATCTTTCAACTGATCGTCAGCCCCATTTGGCTGAGGCATTTCCGATTCGGACCGCTCGAATGGTGCTGGCGATCGCTGACCTATTGGAAGCGGCAGCCGATGCGGATCGCGGCGCCCGTCGAACTGACGCTGATTGAGGGAAACTAGTTAGGACGCATGTCTACCTTCGCAGGTGACGGCTTCCTGCGCCCGAAGCCCCCGCGAATTCTCATCCCCGGTTCCGCCGAGAACAATATCTGGTACCTCCGCCGCGATAGCGATACCGTGATCGTTTTCGTTCATGGCATATTTTCCGATAGCCGCGCGTGCTGGCTCACCGAAGATGGCGAAGGCGAATATTGGCCCAGCCTCGTCAGCCGCGATCCGCGATTCGACGAAGCGTCGATCTATCTCGGCGGCTTTCATACCGCGCTCGACTCACGAGACTACACCGTGCGCCATTGTGCCGGCGAATTGTTCGCGGCCATTTCCCGGGGCGCCGCCTCCGTTCTCGATAAGCGGCGAATCGTGTTCGTCTGCCATAGCACCGGCGGGATCGTAACCCGGTACATGCTGGAATCGCGCAGCGCGCAATTCGCCGAAAAGGATATCGGGATACTACTGATCGCATCGCCTTCTCGCGGCTCCGCCCTCGCCACAAGATTGAGATTTCTCTCCGATTACTTCGGCAACGGTTTGGCCAAACAGCTCGAATCGGGCAACGACTCCTTGGACGAACTGGACGACCGCTTCTGGCGGCTTATCCACGAGCGCCGCATCCGGCGACTCTCCGGCATGGAAGCCTTCGAGCACCACTTCGTCCTTCACAGCAAGTTCGTCAACACCAAATCCAGGGTCGTTCCGAAGGAGTCCGCCGAGCGGTATTTCCCTCCCGCGCGGCTCTTACCCCACACCAATCACTTCTCATGCGTCAAGCCCAACGGGCCGAACCATCCCGCCCATCTTTTACTGGTCGATTTTTGCATCCAGTTCGGACTTGGCGTCCAGACGGAACTGCGGCACACTCGCTCGCGAGTCGGACAAACCATCGCCGAACTGCGCCGCGACCTCGATCTGCTCGACGCTCTCATCGAATCGCTCCCCGCGGAGTCCCCCCAACGCCATGAGGAGGAGCGTAACCGGGAACAGTTGATGAACAACCTCCGCGCCGAGCGGCCGTTGGCCGGTTTCCGCCGGCTCTAATCCCCGGTAGCGCCCAGTGCCCGGATCGGCCTCGATTTTTTCGCCACTCTTTCCAATATGGGCGTTACCAACACCCGGTAAGTCTGTCGAGACTCATTGATGGCCGCGATCTCATTACCCTTCTTCACTTCTTCGAGCAGCCACTCCAATGTAGTCAGCGCCGCGTTCACGAGTTCCTTCATCGTTTCGGCGCCCGTCTCCTCCTGGAGCGCCTTGAGCTCGCTGATTCGCTCTTCTGGAAACTCAAAATTTAGTCTCATACAACTCAAGCATAGAGGACTATCGTGAGCTTTTCAAGCTCAATGTTTGAGTAGAACGGACAAAAAGAACCCTACTACCCCAGTTCTATCCCCAGGTTTACTTGCGGACGATCACTTCCCGCAACGCATCCTGGGTCAAGAAAAACTTCACCTGGGAGAAGTCTTTGAACAGTTTCTCCAACTGCCGCGTGGTGAAAAACTGCGCCGGTCTTCGCCGATCCCGTTCCACCAGCTTCACCCGGTTCCGCCCTTGAATGCGATAGGAGTAGCACGGCACCTCGATCATCTTTTCGTCGGCGTGAAACGTCGTCAGCAGTTGTGCGCCATTGTGCATGATCGAGTGGATCTGGCTCACGGCCGCCGCCAGCATCGCCGGCGTCAAGAACTGCAACGCATCCCAAATCAGGATGCCGTCGATCGAATCGTCGTCAAAGTTCAGCACCTTTGCCTGAAAGCGCGCCACGAGCTCTTCGTCCTCCTGATTCGCGCAGAAATCGCCGTCGCCAAACGACTCGTCCATCGTGCGGATAAAGTTGTCGTACCGCACCTTGTGGCCCAGGTTGTTGAAGAAGTCCGTGTTCTCCTGGTTGCTGACACCCAGGTCCAGAAAGGTCAAACCAACCTGCCCGTGGAACGCCGCGAAGAACTGGTCGAGCGCCGACGACTGCCGTGTGAACTCAGGCGGTACTCCCCTGTCCTTGGACATGGCCGGTGCGGTCGCGGCGGCGCCGAATACGGAAGACTCGGAACTAAACAGTCTGTTCAGACCTTGCAGGATCACAGGAGAAAACCGCTCTCTGAATTACTTCGTGTTGGTCGTGGCCGTCGCCGATAGCGACTGCTGCGCCGGCTTGGTTTCGACCGCTTTCGCGGGTTCCGCGCCCTTGGTCTCGGTGCGAATCATTTCGAGGCTGCCGCGTAGATCTGCGCCCTCTTCGATACTGATCTTCGCGTAGCGAATATCGCCGACCACGTTCGCCCCCTTGCGAATATCCACGCGCGACGATGCTTCGATATTTCCCTTCAACTGGCCGAGCACAACGACGTCCCGCGCCTTGATGTTGGCGACAACGCGCCCGTTAGGACCAACCGTTACCCGGTTTTCCTGCGCCTCAACGGTGCCTTCCACGGTACCGTCGATCACAAGATCTTCCTTGCTCACGATTTGGCCTTTGATATTGACCGATTTGCCGATCGTAGCCGTTCCGCGTGGAACGTCGGGTTCAAAACTGCGAGCCGGAGTTGTCGACACAAGTGTTCCTTCCCTTGACCGTTCTGGAGTGCTGGGTGTGGCAGTCAAGGGCCTCGTCGGCTCTTCTTCGGCTTTGCGGCGATTCCACATAATTCAGCTTTACCTCCGCCGGGGGTCCGGCAATCTTCTAATCGTAGACCCATATCGTGGAAAACGCAAGAATCAAAAGGGAGTTACGGCGGTCAACGTACTATGCTCGCCCTGGAAGGGTATAACCGAGAACCGCAACCTCCGTTTTAACCATGAATGACGTAGAATCTGTTGTTTGTACCGAAGACGCTTTCTCGCACACCTTGCCGCAAGTCCGCTCGCGCTGCGCGCCGAAGACCCGCTCAACCTGTTCGAACTTGAAGAGGCCGCCCGCCGCTCGCTTCCTCCCGCGCACTTTGGCTACCTCGCCACCGGCGTCGAAGACGACCTCACGCTCAAGGCCAATCGCGACGCCTTCTCGCGCTACCAACTGCGCCCGCGCCGCCTAGTCGATGTATCGAAAGTCTCGACATCGCTCGACATCTTCGGCTCAACGTTTGCCACTCCAGTATTCCTCGCGCCGACGGGTTCCAACAAGGCCTTTCACGCCGAAGGCGAAATCGCCGTCGCCCGCGCCGCGTCGTCGCGCAAGACCGGACAGTTACTCTCCACCGCCGCGACATCGTCGATCGAGGACGTCAACAACGCCTATGGCGCGCCCGTGTGGTTCCAGTTGTACCCAACATCGGATTGGGCCGTCACCGAACGCCTCGTACGGCGTGTCGAGAAGGCCGGTTGCAAGGTCCTTGTGCTCACGGTCGACATCCCCGCCGGCCGGACGACCGAGACCGAAGTAAGGTTCAAGCGTCTCGACCAACGCGATTGCTCCGCCTGTCACGGTAGCGGGCCGATCGGCACGGCCGATTACTTCCGCCGCAAGCCGATGTTCAACGGCATCGATGTCAAAGGGCTCACTCTCTTCGCGCCGCAATTCACCTGGGAGCACGTTCGCCGTCTCCGCGCGATGACCCCGCTGAAGCTGATCTTGAAGGGCATCGTCACGCGCGAAGACGCGCTGCTCGCTAAACAACACGGCGTCGATGGCGTTATCGTTTCCAATCACGGCGGCCGCGCCGAGGAGAGCAACCGCGCGTCGCTGGCTTGCCTGCCGGAAATTGTGCAGGCCGCCGGCGGCGACATGGCCGTTCTGATGGACGGCGGCATTCGACGCGGCGGCGATGTATTCAAGGCGCTGGCCTTGGGCGCACGCGCCGTCTGCATTGGAAGGCCCTATTTATGGGGTCTGGGCGCGTATGGGCAACGCGGCGTCGAACTGGCCATCGACATTCTGCGCAACGAACTCGAACTCGTCATGAAGCAATGCGGCACGCGGTCGCCGGCGGAAATCACGGGCGCGTTTGTCAGAGAAGCCTGAAGTTCACTTCGACGGTTGCGAACACGGGAACAGCCAGTCCGTCTTTCATTCCGGGCTTAAACCGCCAAGCGGAGACCGCAGCCACGGCACGTTCATCCAGGCCCATTCCGAGCCCACGCAGCACTCGAATATCGCGTGGGGATCCGGCTTCGCCGACGACGAGCGAAAGCGCAATCGTGCCCTGATATTTTGCGGCCTTCGCCTCTACGGAATAGCGAGGCTCGAACTTTTCGATGAGCGATGGAGCCGAGACTCCCCCGCCCACGCGGAACGTGCCTTCCGGCGGGGCGGGCGTGCATTGGTTGCAACGGGCGGAACTCGCTTTCGGAGCGCTGACGCTTCGTCGCCGCGGCCCATTTCGTCGTAGAGCATCGCGGCGACATGGGCGAAAGAGGTGGCCTGCTGGCCCTCCGCTTTTGCCAATGCGGTCTGAATGTGGCGTTCCGCTTCGTCGTGTTTTCCGTTGCGCGTGCTTGCGATCGCGATCCAAATCGCCGACCTCGCCGCCTGGTTCGGATCGCGCCTCTCGGCGGCGACAAACGATGTGATCGCGTCGTCGAATTGCTTGTTCAGAACTTGCTGGAAACCGCGACGCATCGCGGCTTCACCGGCGATCACGGGGTCCGCGTCCGGCGGGAACGTGCGCAACTGCGACTGGTCAGCGCGGATCTCGCTGAGTTCGAAGAGGACTTGGATGCACTCCTTCGACTGCGCCTTTCCGTTTTTCTCACAGCGCGATTCAGCCGTCTCCAGGAGTTGTCGCATCTGTTCAGTGCGTCCCCGCACTGCTTCCACACGCGCATCGAGCAAGAGCCGCGCGATATCCGCCTGCGCCGCAAGCGCCATCGACACCATCAACATTCGAATTAGCATGACGCTTCGAGTTTAGTACGCTGAAGGGCAGAGATGTTGACGCGAGAGGTCATTGTCGAGGCGCTTACAAAGTTATCGGACGAACTC
Organism: Acidobacteriota bacterium; assembly: GCA_016871055.1. Classification (GTDB taxonomy): domain Bacteria; phylum Acidobacteriota; class Terriglobia; order Bryobacterales; family Bryobacteraceae. The sequence goes on along the minus strand of VFZW01000044.1, from coordinate 5,967 downwards.
GTCCGCCGAGGCATTATCGGCGAAATCAATATCGTTGGGGGCACGGCTATGGTGCTCGCCTTCTCCGCCCGGCTCTCCACCAAGGATGTCGACGCTATCTTCGAGCCCGCCTCCGAAGTGCGCGCCGCCGCCGCGCGAATCGCCCTCGAACTGAACCTCGATAGCGACTGGCTGAACGACGCCGCCAAAGGCTTCCTCTCTCCGAACGGAACGTTTCAGCCCGTCGTCGATCTCGATCTCCCGAACCTTCGCGTACTCGCGCCGACCGCTGAATACATGCTCGCGATGAAAGTCCTCGCGGCACGCGCCGGCCGCGGCGATGAACGCGGGGACGCAGGCGACATCCGCTTGCTCATCCAACGCCTCGGACTCACGACTACCGACAGCGTTCTTGAAATCGTGCAGTTCTACTACGATCCCACACGCTTGTTTCCGCGCAACGTCTTCACGGTCGATTCCATCATCGAAGAGTTGAAGGCATGAGGCCCCAATCCATCGCCGAAGTCGCTCGCCGCGCGGGCTCCATCGAATTCGAACTCGCCGACTTCCTCCACGCCTTCACCGCCAGGCGCGATTACGCCATGCTCGAAGAAGAACCGCCGCTCCTCGAAGTCGCTGTCGACAACGCGTACCTCGCCGCCACCGCCGCGTACCTGAGCCAGCAAATCGGACACACGCCGCCTGCTTGGGTCAACGGGCCGCAACGCGTCCTGAAAGAGCCCTGGTTCGCCAGTAACAGCCCGCACCTCCGCGCTGTCCTGCTGGTCGAAAGCCCAGCCGCATTCCGCGCGCGTAATCTATTCGTTAGCGCCAACGCCCTGTCCGTCGCGTAGAGGAACTACCGCGCCGCCAACTGCCCCAGCACGTACGGCAGAATTCCACCGCTGCGGAAATACTCCACCTCGGTCGGCGTATCGATCCGTACCTTCACGCCAAACGTCTTCACGGACCCATCCGCCGCTTTCGCGGTGACAGTCGCTGATTTGGTCGAGAGAATTCCGTCGCGCACCCCTGAGATCGAAATCTCCTCGAAGCCAGTCAACCCGAGCGACTCCTTGTTGGCGCCATCGACAAACTCCAACGGCAACACACCCATGCCGACCAGGTTCGACCGATGAATCCGCTCGAAGCTCTCCGCAATCACAGCGCGCACGCCCAGCAGCGCCACGCCCTTCGCCGCCCAATCGCGCGACGACCCCGAGCCATACTCCTGGCCCGCGATGATCATCAACGGCGTTCCGGCGGCTTGATACTTCATCGACGCGTCGTAGATCCACATCTTTTCGTTCGACGGAACGTGAATCGTCCACGTGCCTTCGACGCCCGGCACCATCGCGTTCTTCAATCGAATGTTGGCCAGCGTGCCGCGCACCATCACCTCATGATTACCGCGCCGCGCGCCGTACGAATTGAAGTCCTTCGCGCCGACGCCGAGGTCCATCAAGTACTTGCCCGCGGGCGAGTCCTTCGCGATATTACCCGCCGGCGAGATGTGATCCGTCGTCACCGAATCGCCAAGGGTCGCCAGTACACGCATGCCCGCGAAGTCGTCCATCGAGTCTTCCGGATCGACCGGCTTGTCGAAATACGGCGGCTTCTTGATGTAGGTCGACGAGTCGTCCCAGCTATACTGATCCGACTTCACGGCGGTAATCCCAGCCCAGTGCACGTCGCCCTTGAAGGCATCGGCATATTGCGTCGCGAACTGATCGCGCCGCACGCTCCGCTTCAACACGGCCGCGATTTCGTCATCGGCCGGCCAGATATCGCGCAGATACACATCGCCGGAAATCGGCTCGTTCTGCAAGTCCATGTCGACGCGGCCCGCGAGTGCATACGCCACCACCAGCGGCGGAGACGCCAGGTAGTTCGCCTTCACCTGCGGATTCACACGCCCTTCGAAATTTCGATTGCCGCTCAACACCGCGGCCACCGTCAATTTCTCGTCGGCGACGATCTTCGACACATCGTCGGGCAACGGCCCGGAGTTCCCGATACACGTCGTGCAGCCGTAACCCACGAGGTTGAACTTTAACTGCTCCAAATATGGCAACAGCCCGGAATCGCTCAAGTAGTCGATGACCACTTTCGATCCCGGCGCCAGCGACGTCTTCACCCACGGCTTCGTCGCGAGGCCCTTTTCCACGGCCTTCTTCGCCAGCAACCCCGCCGCCACCAGCACCGACGGATTCGACGTATTCGTGCAGCTGGTGATGGCCGCGATCACAACCGCGCCGTCTTTCACTTCGGTCGATCCCTTGGGCTCGGCGCCAAGAGTTGTGAGGAAGTTCGCCTTCACATCGGGCAGATTGATGCGGTCCTGTGGACGCTTCGGTCCGGCGAGGGACGGCACAACGGTGGAAAGATCCAGCTCCAGCGTGTCGTTGTAGACCGGGTCCGGCGCGCCCGCTTCCAGGAACAGTCCCTGCTCCTTCGCGTAGGCTTCCACCAGGGCGATCTGATCGTCGCTGCGATTGGTCAATCGCAAATACGTCAACGACTGTTCATCGATCGGGAAGAACCCGATGGTCGCGCCGTACTCGGGCGCCATATTCGCGATCGTCGCGCGATCGGCCAGCGGCAGCGCCACCACGCCATCGCCGAAGAACTCGACGAACTTGCCGACCACGCCCTTCTTGCGCAGCATCTGCGTCGCGGTCAAAACCAGATCGGTCGCCGTCACGCCTTCGCGCAACTTCCCGTGCAGCTTGAATCCGACCACCTGCGGCAGCAGCATGGTGATCGGCTGGCCCAGCATACAAGCCTCGGCTTCAATACCACCGACGCCCCAACCGACGACACCCACGCCGTTGATCATCGTCGTGTGTGAGTCCGTGCCGACCACCGAATCCGGATACGCCACACCCTCGCCATTAACGAACACCACCGGCGCCAAGTACTCCAGATTCACCTGATGCACGATGCCCGTCTCCGGCGGAACCGCGCGGAAATTCTGAAACGCCGTCTGTCCCCACTTTAAGAAGGCATAGCGTTCGCGGTTGCGCTGGAACTCGAGAATCGTGTTCTGATCGAACGCCTGCGGCGTGCCGAAGTTGTCGACCTGCACGGAGTGATCGATCACCAGATCGACCGGAATCAGCGGATTCGCCTTCTTCGGGTCCGCGCCTTTCGCCGCCAGCGCATCGCGCATCGCGGCTAAGTCGACGACGCACGGCACACCCGTGAAATCCTGCAGCAGCACGCGGGCCGGCATCATGTTGATGTCCCGCGCCGCCGTGGCCGTGTCCCAGGCGCCGACGTACTCGGCGTCGCCGGCCTTGAAGTTCACGCCATCCTCATTACGAACAATGTTTTCAAGCAATACGCGGATAGAGTATGGAAGCCGCGCGAGCTTCGTCACGCCCTTCGCTTCCAGCGCCCGCAGGCTGTAGATCGAATACGTCTTGCCGCCCGCCGTGATGGTCTTCAGTGCGCCAAAGGAGTTATTGCTGGCCATGGAAAAATCCTCTTACATGAACTCGGGGATCGGAATCCCGAGGATAGAAGCTGTCCGCTCGAAAGCGGCTCGGAACTGCGCAGTCATCCACAACAGGAACGAGCGTTTCTCCGCATCGGTCTCGTGGATCACCGGGTAGTCATGATAAAAATTCGCAAACTGCTGCGCGAGTTGGAACGCGTAGCGCGCCATGTGCGCCGGTTCGCCGGCCGCGAGCGCCGAAGCCATCGCCTGATCGGTCTTCGACACCGCCAGCAGATACTGCCACAGGCCCTCTTCGGCTAGCAGCCGCGCGAACGACTCCGGCGCCGGCGCATCGTGCGCGCCCGCTTTACTCAGAATCTTTCCCGCGCGCACCGCGCTGTACTGCACATACGGGCCGGTCTCGCCGGTGAAGCTCAGCGCTTCCTGGAAATCGAACGCGATCACCGTATTCCGAGTGAACTTCAGCAGGAAGTAGCGAAGAGCGCCGATCGCGATCGCGTGCGCCGTCGCAAACTGTTCGCCGGCCGATTTCTCTTCGTTGCGGCTCGCGACCTCGGCCAGAGCGGAGTCGATCAACTTGTCGATCAAGTCGTCGGCCTTCACGCCAAGCCCCTTGCGCCCGCTCACTTCCACGTACGGCCGCAAGGCATCTTCGTCGCTCAGTTCGATTCCCATCTCGATGCATGTCCGCGGCGATAGCGCCACCATCTCATAGCTGAAGTGAATCGAATTCTTCGCCGCTTCGTCGTAGCCCAGCTCTTTCAGCCCCGCGACCACAACATCCTGCAGATACGATTGCCGCGAGTCGATGACGTTGAACACCTTTCGCCCGCGCCCAAAATTCACCGGCGCATCGGCGGCGCCCGTGGCCACATACAACGGATGGCCGTCGCTATAGGTCCGCAGCAGTTTGTAGTGAAAGTCCTTTCCCAGGAGCCCGAATTTCCACATCTGATAGGCGATGTCCTTGCCGACATACGTCACCGTGCCATTCGACCGCACGATGACCTTCGAGTCCTCATCCTCGCGGTTGGAATCGAACGCGGACCCGGGCATCACCCAGCAGCCCTTGTTCTTGCCTTCGGTCTCGAAGTATATCGCCTTGCGTTCCTTCAACTGCTCGAACGCCGACGCCCAGAACTGCATGTGCAGAATTTCGCTCTCGCGTGGCAGCACGTCGTAGACGATGCCTAACCGCAGCATCGTGTTCAGATGGCACTCGACAATTGCATCGGCCACCAGCGCGCCTAGCGCCGCTAACTCGCCCTCGCCGCTCTCGATTTCGTGCAGCATGTCCTTGCGCCACTGCAACGATTCCGGGTTGTCCTTGTAGTACTGCGAAATCTTCGCATACAGATCCCAGCAGTAGTAGTCGAACTTGTCCCCGGCCGCCAGCGCGCGCACTTCCTCGAGCGACTTCTTCTCCAGATGATGGAACCCGACAACGACATCGGCCACCTGCACGCCCGTGTTGTCGATATAGTTTTGGACTTCGACCCTCTGCCCCGACGCCCGCAGCATCCGCACAAACGTATCGCCCAACACGGCGTTGCGCAAATGCCCGATGTGCGCCGCCTTGTTCGGGTTGATATTCGTGTGCTCGACGATGACCTTGCCATCGCCTTCGGCTGCCGCCGGCGAACCGCCACGCAATGCCGCCAGAGCCAATGCGGCGCGATCCAGTCGCACGTTGATATAACCGCCGCCGGCGACCTCAAGGGATGCCACGCCGTCGATGGAGGGAAGTTCAGCGACTAGATCCTCGGCGATCGCCCGCGGCGGTTTGCGCAACTGTTTTGCCAAGCCAAACGCCACCGGCGTGGCGAACTCGCCGAACGCCGCTTGCTTGGGCTGTTCCATCGCCACGGCAACATCCAGGCCGTAGCGGATCAAAATGTGTTGGGAAACCGCGCCGCCGATGCGCGTCTCGAGTTGCTGAAGCACGATTCTTCAGTATAACAGCGGGCGGCGCGAATCCTCCCCGATTACTCCGGAGTGATCGTCACCTGCGGTATCTCGACGGGGGTGTAGTCATAAGTATGGAGTCCGCGCATTCCCCGCACGTAGCTCGCCAGCGAGGCGTCGCCGTGAACAACCGGCGCCTTTTTTGCCGCCTTGGGCTCTTCGATCTTCTCGGCAATTGGCGTTTGCTCGGGCCGCGGCAGGAACTGTGCAAACCATGCGACTACGTCTTCGGCATACCTGTTGGTCGCGGTCCCCAGTAGCGGAGTGTGCTCCCAGTCCAACACGCCCTGCTGCGTAAAGTTCGTGAGAGGCGTCGCCGTGCAGTATGCGGCGCCGCAGTCATCCAGTCGCACCGAATTGGCCAACACCAGCATTGAGAAAGAGCAGAACAGAAAGAACGATGCAAGTCGCATGAGATCAGTTAACCTCGGTAGATCGAATTGCGACAGAACCTTCCGATCTAGTGTCCTGTCTCATATAACTATGTACATATAGGCAGAGTTGCCTCATACTGGGTCATGTTCACCCCAGCAGCTCCCTTGGCGGTAGAAGCGAGCCAA
>VFZW01000043.1 GCA_016871055.1 Acidobacteriota bacterium | reverse complement strand
CGCGTGGCAGGTTTCGGGCATGTTTATCGGTCCCGCGATGGCCATCTTTAGCGCCCTGATCTTCGGCTTTTGACTCTTCCGCACCAAGAAAACGCTAGCAAGGGTCTATAAGTCCTGCTACTATGTAGGGGTCTTTGCTCGGCTCTGTTTGTCTGCCCCGTGTTCTTTGGTTGCTGTCGTTGCGCCACGTTCCCCGGCTCCGGTCTTCTCGAGTTCAGCATGCAAAGGCGAATTCAACAGCATCCAAAGGATTTCGTAAATGACCAACATCTTTGTCGGTAATTTGAGCTTCCGGACGACGCAGGACGAACTCCATCAAGCTTTCGGGGCTTATGGCCAGGTCGAACGCGTCAACCTCATCACGGACCGTGACTCCGGTCAATCGCGTGGCTTCGCATTCGTCGAAATGCCGAACGCCAATGAAGCCGAGGCGGCGATCAACGCGCTCAACGGCACCAACTTCGGTGGCCGCAATATCAACGTCAACGTGGCTCGTCCTCGTCAAGAGGGCGGCGGTGGCGGCGGCGGCCGTGGCGGCCGCGGTGGCCGTGGCGGCGGCCGCTGGTAATCTACTTAAGCTTTCTGAAGCCTCCCCCCGATCGGATACGATGCCGGGCGGGAGGCTTCATGCGTTTACTGGTCTTTTTCTGCGCGTGTGCCGGATTGTTCGCCCAAAGTCAATTAGCGACACTCAGCGGAACGGTCGTCGATACCTCGGCCGCGGTGGTTCCCGCCGCGGCGATTAAGCTCGTCAACGTCGAAACCGGCGAAGCATGGAGCGCGACGACGAATGAAAGCGGCTCGTTCACGGTGCCTCTTGTGAAACCTGGCCGCTACCGGCTCGATGTCGATAAGACCGGCTTTAAGCCGCACGCGCAAACCGGCCTCGTACTGGAAACAGGCGGCCAGCAGCGCGTCGATGTTCGTCTCGAAGTTGGCTCGCAAGCCGAACGCGTCACCGTCGAAGCCTCGGCATCGCAGTTGCAAACCGAGTCGGCTACAGTGGGGGCTGTTGTCGAAAATCGCACCATCGTCAACATGCCGTTGATCAACCGCCGCGCGGCGCAATTGGCGCGCCTGACAGGGTTCGTCGTGCAGGTGGGCACCGGCTCGAACTTCGCCATGGGCGGCGGGCGGGGCAATAATACAAACTGGCGCATCGACGGCGGCAACGTGCAAAACGTGCTTGTAGGCGATCAGGGATTGAACTTCGATCCTCCTATCGAATCGCTGCAGGAGTTCAGCGTGTCGATTTCCAATTACTCCGCCGAACTAGGGCGCACCGGCGGCGGTGTTGTGCAGATGACAACCAGGAGCGGCACGAATCAGTTCCACGGTTCAGCCTACGAATACCTTCGCAACGACGCATTCGACGCCCGCACGTTCTTCGCCGCTACCAAGACCCCGCTGCGCTACAACCTGTTCGGCGTCAGCTTCTCCGGTCCCATCCGCAAAGACAAGACCCACTTTTTCTTCAACTACGAAGGACGTCGTACAAAGAGCGGTTCGACGTTTATTCACAACGTTCCCACTCCCGCTGAAAAGACCGGTGACTTCTCCGCCAACCCGATCGTCATTCGCGATCCCGAAGCCACTGGCCGTCCGCCGTTTCCCGGGAATCGAATCCCCGCCGGCCGCCTCGATCCAATCGGCCCAGCATCGCCGCCGCCTATCCCAATCCCAATGTTGCCGGCGCCACAACAGGCAACGCCAACTTCCGCGCCAACGGCCAGAACATCGATCCGCCCAACAACTACGTGAGCCGAGTCGATCACGCGTTCTCCGAAAAAGACCGCGTTTACGGCCGTTTTCTAGCCAGCGACGGCGGACAGACCAACTCGCCTGTTTGGCAAACCGTTCCCGCGATGGACCCGGTCTTCCGCAAACGCAAGAACAAGTTTTTCAACGGCGGCATGACCTGGTTCCACAACTTCAGGCCCGCGCTGATCAACGAATTTCGATTCAACTATGACTGGCGCGAGTTCATCAATCTCAACTCCGGCGGCTATACGAACTTCAACGGGACGATCGGCCTCCGCGGCGTCAATCAACAGTTCGCACCCCGTGTAACTGTTACCGGCTACACCACCATGGGTGAAGGCTCCAATCATGAGCGTATTCAATCGCCGATCAAAGGCACACACATCGCCGATAATCTGCTATTGCTCAAGGGCGACCACAGTATAAAAATTGGTTTCGAGCGCCGCACTTCGACCAACGACGATTTGAATCGCAACACGGCCGGCGGCGTGTTCAACTTCAATAATCTGGCCACCGGCCACGGCGTCGCGGCGCTGTTGCTGGGTTGGGTACAAAGCGCCAATACCAACGAAGTGCTGCCGATCCGCAGCCGCATCGACGCCTATGGCGCCTTCGTGCAGGACGATTGGAAATTTTCGTCCAAGTTGACGTTCAATATCGGGCTTCGCTGGGACATGGATACACCGAGGCGCGAGCTGTTCGCCAACCGCATGAACTCGTTCGACCTGAATGCGATCAACCCGGTGTCTGGCACGCCGGGCGCGATCACGTTCGCCGGCCGCAACGGACTCTCGCAATGGGCGCACAATTTCGACCGCAACAACTTTGCGCCGCGCCTGGGCTTTGCCTATCGCGCCACGAACAAACTCGTCTTTCGCGGCGGCGGCGCGGTGCTCTATATGGGCAACTACGATCAAGCCACCGTGATCAACGCCACCGTTGGGTTCAGCTATGCCGGCAACTTCGTCTCTCCGGACAACGGGCTCACCCCCGCATTCCGTTTCCGCAACGGTCTTCCGCCGATTCCGGCTCCCAGCGAGAGCGATCTCAATCCGGGCTTTGGGGCCGTACGCGCCGGACAAAGCCCCGTGCAGAGCATAGAGTATTTCCAACCCGGCCCGCGCGCCACGCCGTACATGATGAGCACGAATTTCAATGTGCAATACCAACTGCCCGCGCAAATCGCCTTTGAACTCGGCTATCTCGGTACTGTCGGGCACCGGCTCTCGTCGCCCGCGAATCTTACACTGAATCAGGTGCGGCCCGAGTTGATGGGCCCCGGCAACGCGCAGGCGCGGCGCCCGTTTCCGCAGTACACCGACGTGCTGCTGCTCGCGCAGCCGCTGGGCAATTCCAACTATCACGCAGTCAATCTGAAAGTCGACAAACGCTATTCGAAAGGCCTGCAATTCCAGGCCAACTACACAACGTCGCGCGGTATCGACGACGTGGAATCGCGCGGTGAACTCGGCGGCAATCCAGGGTCGGCGCTAGCGAACGTTTACAATCGGCGCGCCGATCGCGGGCTGTCGGGCAACTCGATCAAGCATCGTTTGATATCGAGCGTCGTCTACGAAATTCCATCGCCCTGGGTCGCGCTGAAAGGCTGGACAGTCGGATACATCGGCGAGTTCCGCACCGGCCCGCCGATCGGCGTCAACGAGCAGGTTAATCTAACGAATTCGTTTTCGCCCGCCAACCGCCCCAACGTTGTCGGCGACCCCAAGATCAACTCCAGCCGCCCGCGCGCTGAACAGCTCAATGCATGGTTCAACACAGCCGCCTTCGCCGCGCCCCCGCAGTTCACATTCGGCAACGCCGGCCGCACGACGGGCTACGGCCCGGGCGCGATCGCTATGGACTTGTCGATCATGAAGGACTTCAAGTTCGCCGAGAGTTACAACCTGCAATTCCGTTCCGAGATGTTGAACTTCATCAACAACCCGAATTTCAACGTGCCCAATCTTAGCCGCGGCCACGCTGCCTTCGGACGCATCACTTCGCTCATCGATGGCAATCAAGCGCGCATCATCCAGTTCGGACTGCACTTCAAGTTCTGAGGTCGTAACACAGCAGACGCGCACCGCCGCCCTTCAACATATCGCGGCCGTTTTGCGAGACGTACAGTAGTCCGCGCGAAACAACCGGCGACGCCCACGTCTCTCGCGCCGCGAACATCCACGTGCGCGCGATTTCTTTGTAGCCCTTCGGCGTGAGATCCATCCAGAGCAAATGGCCCAACTCGCCGATGCAGAGATACGAACCATCGACCGCCAGCAGCGTGCCGCGAAACGTCCCAAGTTGTTGTTTGCGCCGGTCGCCGTTGATTTCGAACGACTCCTCCCATTCCGGCGTTGTGCGCCAGACGATTTTTCCCGTCGCCGCCTCCACGCACGCCAGCGAGGCATCCGGCTCATTGCGTCCGTCGAAGCCGTAGAGATAGCCGTCGCGATGAATCGGCGTGTTGAAATGTAAGCCGAAATCGGGCGTGGTCCACAATACCTTGTACGTGAAGTCCGGTTGAATTTCGAGCATCGATCCACCGGTCTTGTACGACGCCGAAACGAAGACCTTGTTGTCGAAAATCACTGGGCACGAGGCGTTCACCGACTCATAACTCTTGCTTCGCCACGCGTAGGTGAAGTCGACTCTCCCGTTGGCCGGATCGATGCAGAGCAGTCCGCCCGTCGGCGGCCGCGACTCGCCGCCGGCGAACACGAATACGCGGCGCTTGCCGTGCACGACCGCCGGAATCGGCGACGCGTAACTCGGCCCCCACTCCTTGCCCGCGCGCCAAAGTTCTTTCCCGTTGGTCAAATCGAGCGCGACCACACACGGCCCGTTCGCCGCGCCCACCTGGCAAATTAGCTTGCCGCCTTCGACCAGCGGTGTCGATGCGTAGCCGAAGAAGTCCTGCGGAACTTTGTAGTCTTGTAGCAGATCCCTCTTCCAAATCAACTTGCCATCGGCGAGCGACAGGCAATGCAGCTTGCCTTCCGCGCCCGCGACAAACACGCGATCGCCGCTGATGACGGGGCTCGAACGCGGTCCGTTGTTGTAGCCGTAGCGGTCTTCAAAGCTCGTTGGGTGTGTAAACTGCCAAAAGCGTTCGGCGGTTTCGGCGTGCAAACACTCGATGCGCTCCTGGCTTCCAACGCGGTGCTGATAGACCAAACGATCGCCCGCAATCGCAGGCGACGCGTAGCCGGTACCTTTCCGAAACTCCCAGACCAGCGGCGCGGGCAATTTGCGGCTCAGCTTCGTCTCGCTCGAAACAGAGTTGAAGGTTGGCCCAAGAAACGAAACCCAGTCATGCGTCTTCGCGCCCGCCGCCAGTGCGCTCGGCTTCTTGTGCAGCGTCGCATCGGGATTGGCGGCCAGCGCCGACAGCAGCAGATCGCGGCGAGTCATCCTCCTATTCTAAGGCGCGCCTTTGGGCTTGGAACCAAAGCATTTCGTGCACCAACAATTCGACCTGCCCACGCAGGTAGCGTTCCGCGGACATCGCGAAAATGCCGATGGCGAGGCCGGCGGCTGTGGGGATGATGGCTTCGGAGAAATGCAGTGCGATCGCCGCGAGCTTTGTGTCGGGAGAACCCACGTAGCCGCCGTACGGTTCGACGAATTGAAAACAGGTGGCGAGCACCCCAGCCATCGGCGCCGTGTAAGCAATCGCCGTGAGCGCACGCAGTCCGCGCGCGAGCCTGACTTCCTCGCGTGCAATCGCCCAAACGATTCGGCCCGTATTTTCCATGGCGTCTTTCGACACCGCCGCGTCGAAAGAAGTTCCCCTACTCGACGCGTGACAGTGAATAGCGTTGCTTGTCCGCGTCGTCGGCCTTTTCCCTGGCCATCAGTTCGCGCACGCGGGCGCTCATGCGTGTTGCGTCGGCCGCGCGCCCTGCCTTGCGATACAGCGCCATGAGTTGATGGGCCGAGGCGCGATCGTAGGGATCGAGGCGCAGCGCGGCCTCGAACGCTCCGATCGCGGCGGCGGTGTTGCCTTCCTGTGCGTACACTTTGCCGAGCAGATCGCGCACCGCCGCGTCGTTCGCCGGCAGCGTGAGCAGTAGTTTTTTCGCTTCCGCCAAACCAGGCGGCGTCGATTGCAGCAGCGCGCGAGCGAGCATCAACGTCACCATCGGCCCGCCGTCTTGCTGCTTGCGCAACAAAGCCGCGGCCTCGGGCGCAAGGCCCAGTTCGATCATCGCCATCGCGGCGGCGACTTGCCCCATGCCGCTCTCGGGTGACAACGAGGCCGCGAGCTGGAAGTCGGCTTCCGCTTCGGCGGTTTTTCCGGCCCGCGCACGAAACACGCCGAGCGCCGTGCGCGCGCGCGCCGATTTCGGAAACCGCGCGACACCGCTTTCGAGCACCGCGATGCCGAGTTCGACCGCATTTTGATCCAGGCACAACATCGCCAGATCCAGCAACAGCGGTTCGTGATCAGGGAAGGCCGCGACCGCCGTCTGTAACGTCTCGAGCGCCTGCGGAATCTCCTTTCGCGCGCGCTGCGCCGCGCCGCGAAGGCTCATCGCATCGGCATCGCGCAACGCACCGAGCGCGCGCAGCGTTGACGCCGCATCACCGGCCCGCCAATACGAAAGAGCCAGGTTGTAACGCGTGGGCGCGTGTTCGCGCAGTCGCAACAGCGCTTCGAATTCCACGGCGGCTTCGGGCCAACGTTCCAAAGCAAATAGACAAACGCCCGTGCGCCAGCGCGCCGACGGAGTCTTTTCGGTCTTCGCGAAATGGCCCAGTGCCTTTGCGCAATCGCGCGTTTTGAACGTTAACTCGGCAAGCATGGCGTGCGCGGTCGCATTGGCGGGATCGCCGCGGATGATCGCTTCGAGCCGACGCGCGGCAAGCGGATCGCGCGCCTCGAACTCCAACTGCGCCGCGGCTTGCAGCGCTGGAAGAGACGCCGGCGCGACCTTCAACGCCGCGCGCAAAGAGACCAGCGCACCGGCCGAGTCGCCGCTGGCGCGCAACGCAAGGCCCTTTAACGTCAAAAGCGCCGCGTTGGACGGTGCCGTCGACAAATCCCGATCGCAAGCCGCCACTGCTTCGGCGAAGCGGCCCGCGCGGATGAGTTCTCGAATCCCGGCGACGTCGCCGTTGAGCGACGCCGCCAGGAAAATCGCGAGAATGCTAGAACGCAATCCTCGCTCCGATTTGAACGGTCCTCGGTCCAGAACTTCCATTCTGCCCGAGAATACGCCCGAAGTTCGGATCGGCCACGTTGCTGTTGATGCCGCCGAGATTCACGCGATTGATCGCGTTGAAGAACTCGAACTTCAACTGCAGGTTGCCGCTTTCGCCCAGTATCGGAAGCGGATTGTTTTTGATAACACTCGCATCGATCGCCAGCACGCCCTGCTGCCGGAACGCGTTGCGAGGGCTATTGCCGACGGTACCGACCGCTGGGGCGGTGATGGCGCTGACGTCATACGCCGAGCGGCCGGCGTTGGCGCCGAGGAAGCTTGAGCGGTCGGGCTTGGACACGAAACTCGACGGCACGTTCGGTAGATCGAAGTTCAAGCCGTCGGCGTTGTAGTCGCCGCTCAGCGGGCGGAATCCGGTGATGTTGCCCGCCGCGTCTCGGAACGGATTGAAGCCGGCGTTGTTGGTCATCCAGTAGGGCGTGCCTGTCTGCGCGATGACTGTCGAACCGATCTCCCATCCGCCCAGCACATGCTTGGCGATGGCGTTCTCCTTGAACGGCGTGGCGAAGCGGTAGACGCCGGAGGCCGACAAACGATGCCGCACATCGAAGGCTGAATTTGCGCGGAAGTCGCGCAGCCGCGAGGGATCGGGAATGTTGCCGGAGCCCGTCGACCGCGAACCGCCTTGATAGTAATCCTTCGTGTTCGCGACCGTATAGGACCCCTGCATCACACCTCGGCTGCCGAAGCGCCGTCGTGCCGACGCGATCAGCGCGTTGTAGTTGATCGTGTTCGAGTTGAGGATGTAGGTCATTGCGCCGAAGCTGGGGTTCAGACGGTCGAGCCGGCCGTCGATCAGGTCGCCGGCGAAGCGGTTGTGATCGGTGCCGACGATTCCGTCAACCGCGTAGGAGCCGCTGTAGTTCAACCCGAGGACCGTGCCGCCGAAGTCTCGTTCCGCGCCGATCAGGTAGTTCATCGTGCGTGGCGCGTTCAAGCCGGGGTCGATGCCGCCGACGGCGGATTGGACGCCGGCCAGACCGCCGCGTTGATCGAGGCGCGTCGAAGGTACGGCGGGCAACGTGAATCCGTACGGAAAAGTATCGGAGTTACCGATGCCGAAGATCGGTTTGATCGGTAGCAGCTGGCCGACCTGCGGGAACAGAAAGTTCGGAGGATTGATATTCACGCGGTCGATGGACTCGCCGAGCGTGATCCAGTCGTAATAGAGACCGATTCCGCCGCGGACGCTCCACTTGCGCGCTTTGCCGGGCGCCCATGCGAAACCGAAACGTGGGCTCCAGTTGTTGGTGAGCCGGCCGGGAAATTGCGCGTCGGTGCGCCGAATCGCGGCGCCGCGGAAGCGGTCCTGATAGGTCTGGCCCGAGCCTACGAAGATGTTCGTATATAGGAACTCTTGAATACCGCTCGGGTTACCGAAGTCGTCGTACCGGAGGCTGAGCGTAAGCGTCAGATTCGCACGGACCTTCCATTCGTCCTGCACGAAGATGCCGAGCGTGTTGACCTTCGCGCCGAACTTATAGCGCTTCAACTGCCCGGTGAGCGGATCGCGCGATGCGCCCGCGCCGGAAAACGGCTGATCGCGCACGAGATCGAGAAGGTTGTTGAAGTTGAAGGTCGGCCGGCTATTGCCTTGCGGGAAGTCCGCCCAGTCGTTGCCCCAGAAATAGTTGCCGCCGAACTTGAGCGAGTGCGATCCGCGAACCCACGTCAAAACGTCGCGCCAGTTCCAGTTGTTCTGCACGAACAGACCGCCGCCGACGCCCATACCGCGTGAACCGGAGATGCCGATCGACGGAATTCTCAACTTCGAGTCGAAGCCGTTGAACCCTTGCACGCGATTGCCGCTCGCTGCGAATTCATTCAAGAGCGCGGGCTTAAACGTGTGCGTCCAGTTGGACTGGAATGCGTTGACGAAGCGTTTGCTGTTGTTGATGAAGAACGGCCGCGGGTCGAGATTATTGTTGTCCGACTCGGTGCGGATGAAGCTGCCGAAGACGCGGTCCTTGCCTTCGCGGAAGTAGCGATCGCCGCGGAGGCTGTATTGCATCCGTTGCGTCGTGGCGCGCGGCTCCAGGTGCCCTGGGCGAGCACGGGAAGGGCGCAGGGGATATTGGATGCGGCTGCCGTCCCGCAATCGTTGCCGATCACTTGCTGCGCGGTGCGGAACGACGGATTAGTCACTTGCACCGCCGAGGCCGGAAAATCGGTCAGCAGTTTGGTGCCGAGCGTGTTGGCGAAGTTCGCACGCGCCCACGTGAGGAACTGCGGGCTTTCGATGGTTTCGACGCTCGCCGTGGCATCGGTCTGCCGCAACAATTCGACAGCGCCGAAAAAGAAGGTCTTGTTCTTTTGAATCGGCCCGCCGAACGCGCCGCTGACGTTGTTGCGCTTGAACGGCGCGTAGGCTGCGATGAACGGTAGGCTGGTGCGCGCGCGCATGTCCTGATTGGTGAACCAGTAGTTGCCCGCGCCGTGAAACTGGTTGGTGCCGGCCTTGGTTGTGATGGAAACTACGATGGAACTGCCGAGGCCCTGCTCGGCTTTGAATGTGTTCGTTTCGACGGCCAGTTCTTCAACAGCTTCCGGATTCACGCCCAGGTTCGCCGTGCCGTTGGTGATGTTGGAGGTGATGCTCAAGCCGTCGACGTTGTAGGTGTTGCCGCGCGGACTGGCGCCGTTGGCGCTCATCCCTGCGAAGTACTCGGGATTGAAGTTGTCGGAGGCGCCGTTCAAACCGGTGACGCCAGGCGCGAGTGTGAGAATCGCGAAAATGCTGTTGTTGAGTAGCGGCAAATCGCGGATTTTCTTCTGGTCCATCGTCAACTGCTGGCGCGATTCGGAGACATCGAGAGCGGGTGCTTCGGCCGTGACGCTCACCGATTCACCGCTGCTCTGCACTTCGAGCGTAACGTTCATATCGCGCGTCTGGCCGGTGGTGAGCGGGACCGCGACCGTCGAGGCGCGGAAGCCCGCGGCTTCGACGCGCAGTTCGTACTCGCCGGGAGCGAGCGCGCTAAAGCGATAAAAGCCGGCGGAGTTGGATTGCAGATCGGCGGAGATGCCGGTGCGGGCGTTTTTCAATGTGACTTTCGCGTTGGGCACGGCCGACGCGGAGGGGTCGAGTACGGTCCCCTGCACGGCGGAAGAGAACTGCGCGGCCAACGGCAGCGCTGTTAGCAGTGTGAGTAAGGGCAAAGCGGACTTCATGGTCGTTTTGTCAGTCTACATGGCGTGGAGCGAGGGTGCAATGGCGCTATGCTATTGATCCAGGGATTCACATGATTCTGACGACAGAACTACACGAGGGTGTCAAAAAGGCTTACGTCGAAGAGGCGCGGAAGATTAGCGTGAAAGTGGATCGTCTTGTACAGCACGTGTTGTACGCGCATGTTGCCGCAGGAAGCGCCGGCTTGTAAGCAAGACGCTCCCGTGCGAGTCCGTGCCTTCCCGCGTTCTGATAAGGGTCTGATGCCGCAGATCGATGATATAAGCGCAGTGGGACAAATCCCTAGAAGCAAGTCGCGGAGTCTTGGCAGGACGTTAACAGTTTCAGTGGAACCGGAGACGATGCTCGCTCTGCCCGCAATCGCTCATTTAGACCGTTCTGCTTCGACCGCCTCAATGAGCATCGAGTAGCCGCGAAAGTGCTAACTAGAAACTCGCGTCCTTTTTCGCTACCCATCGTTGCCGGGCGATATGAACTTCATCGCGCGATGTGCTGTATAGCCGCCAATTACGAACGCCGCGCCAACGATCGCAATCGCCCCCCATCCCGGCAAACCTTCAATCGACAACACGATCAGTGTTGCCGGAAGCGCGAACATTCCTATCACCATCGGGTATACGAACCGCCAAAGGCCGATCGAGGAAAACGCGTATCGACCCTTATCCCAAGGCGAGCGCCCACCGAACACTGGGTCCTCGATCATATCGGTAAACGGATCCGGTTCCTCTTTCGGTGCCATGCCATCACTCTACCCCATGCAAAGCTAGTACTAAAGGCCCTCCTCAATGCACCTCTTAGCCGTCCTCGACGACCTCTTCTTCACCGTCAAAATCCAAGACGCCGCCAAGCGCGCCGGGTTCACCGCCACCTTCGTGAAAGACGCCGATCGCGCCGTCGAACTCGCCCCCGCCGATCTCGTCGTCGTCGACCTCAACTGCAAAACAATAGATCCCATCGCCCTAATCCAACGCCTGAAGGAAAAGCAGGCCACCGTAATGGCCTTCGTCCCGCACGTGCAAGTCGAGCTAAAGCAGCGCGCAATGCAAGCCGGCGCCGATTCCGTCTCCGCTCGCTCGGTGTTCGATCGCGATCTCGCGGCGATTCTACAGCGGATCGGCTAGACTGGTAGAAGGCCCTCGCTAGCTCAATGATCAACATAGCACTCGCTAAGATCTTCGGTACCAAGGCGGACCGCGAGATCAAAGCGCTTACTCCGTGGCAAGACGCGATCAACGCGCTCGAAGCTCATTACCAGAGCCTAACGGATGCGGAACTCTCCGCCAAAACCGCGGAATTCCGCCTCCAATTCGACCAGGGCGCCAAGCTCGACGACATCCTTGTCGAAGCCTTCGCCGCCGTGCGCGAAGTAGGCCGGCGCATTCTCAACATGCGGCATTATGACGTGCAGTTGCTCGGCGGCATGGTGCTGCATCACGGCAAGATTGCCGAAATGAAAACCGGCGAAGGCAAGACGCTCGTCGCCACGCTCGCCGTCTACTTGAACGCGCTCGCCGGTAAGGGCGTGCACGTGGTCACCGTCAACGATTACCTGGCCAAACGCGACGCCGAGTGGATGGGCAAGTTGTACCGCTTCATGGGTCTCACCGTCGGCTGCGTCGTCCACGATTTGAGCGACCGCGAACGCCGCGAGGCCTATCAGTCCGACATCACCTACGGCACCAACAACGAATTCGGTTTCGACTACCTGCGCGACAACATGAAGTTCCGCATGGAAGACTGCGTCCAGCGCGGCCATAACTTCGCCATCGTCGACGAAGTCGATTCGATTCTCATCGACGAAGCCCGCACGCCGCTCATCATCTCCGGCCCATCGGAGGAGTCGACCGACAAGTATTACAAGATCAACAAGATCATTCCGCGGCTGGTTCGCGGCGAAGTCATCGAAGGCAAGGAGCCCGGCGAGAAGTACTTCACCGGCGACTACACGGTCGATGAAAAACACCGCACCTGCGCGCTGACCGAAGAGGGTGTGTCGAAGGTCGAGCGGCTGCTCGGCTGCGGCAATCTCTACGATCCGCAAAACATCGAGATCAACCATCACGTGCAGCAAGGCTTAAAGGCCCACGTGATGTACCACCGCGATAAAGACTACGTCGTGCGGCCGGGCGATGAAGAAGAACTCGAAGTCATCATCGTCGACGAGTTCACGGGCCGTTTGATGCCGGGCCGCCGCTGGTCCGATGGTCTCCATCAGGCCATCGAAGCCAAGGAAAACGTCAAGATTCAGCGCGAGAATCAGACGCTGGCGACGATCACGTTCCAGAACTACTTCCGCATGTACAAGAAGATCGGCGGTATGACCGGAACGGCCGATACCGAAGCGGCCGAGTTCGGGAAAACCTACAAGCTCGATGTCGTCCCGATCCCGCCGAACAAGAAGGCCAAGCGCGAAGACTCGAACGACATCGTCTATCGCACCGAGGAAGAGAAGTTCCGCAACGCGGCCAAGGAGATCAAGGAGCGCAACACGAAGGGCCAGCCGGTTCTGGTTGGCACGATCTCGGTGGCCAAGAGCGAAAAGCTCTCCGATATATTAAAGAAGATGGGCGTCAAGCACGAGGTGCTGAACGCCAAGAACCACGAGCGCGAAGCCTACATCATCGCCCAGGCGGGCCGTTACGCGGGCGTCACCGTGTCGACCAACATGGCCGGCCGCGGTACCGACATTCTGCTCGGCGGCAACCCGGAATTTCTCGCGCAGGAAGAGTCGATCAAACGCGGCGGCGCCCAGTCGATTCGCGAAGAAGAAGCCGGCTTTGTCGCAGACGCACACTTCTACTACTTCATTCGCGGCGAGAGCCACTATCGCGTGGCCATCGACCACTGGCATGAGTTGATCGAGAAGCACAAATCGGCGTGCGACGAAGAGCGCCAGCGCGTTGTCGGCGTCGGAGGGCTTTGTATCGTCGGCACCGAGCGGCACGAATCGCGGCGTATCGATAACCAGTTGCGCGGTCGTTCGGGACGCCAGGGCGATCCCGGTTCCTCGCGGTTTTTCCTCTCCCTGCAAGACGATCTGCTGCGTATCTTCGGCGGCGAGCGCATGCAGAATCTGATGCTGCGTTTGGGCATGGAAGAAGACGTGCCGATCGATTCGGGCATGATCACCAAGCGTATCGCGGCGGCGCAGAAAGCGGTCGAGGCGCAGAACTTCGCCAGCCGCAAACACGTCCTCGAATACGACGACGTGATGAACAAACAGCGCGGCGCCGTGTACGGTTTGCGGCGCGGGTTGTTGGAAGGCGCCGATCAGCGCGAACGCATCTTCGAAATGGCTCGCGGCGTGCTGGCCGATTCGATCGAATCGCGAATCCCCGAGCGCGTGAACTCCGACGATTGGGACCTGACGGGCCTCGAAAGCGACCTGCTCAACAAGTTCGGCGTTCAGGCTTTGCTGCACGGCTTGAAGGGCCGCACCTTCGATGAAATCTTCGAAGAGCTGTTCGAACTCGTCCAGAACAAGTACGACGAAAAAGAGAGGCTGATCGGCGCGGAGTATTTGCGCGAAGCCGAGCGCATAATCATGTTGAACGTCATCGACAACCAGTGGAAAGACCACCTGCTGTCGATGGATCACTTGAAGGAAGGCATCGGACTGCGAGGCTACGGGCAGAAAGATCCGCTCATCGAGTATAAGAAGGAATCGTTCACCCTTTTCCAGGACATGATGGACCGGATCGAGGACGAGACGGTCAAGTATCTTTACTTCCTGCAGATCTCGGACGAATCGCGCCCGTCGATTCCGTTCGCGGTCGACGAAGAAGGTTACCAGGCCGACGTGCCCGAAGACGCCCCTAAGGCCGAAGAGCAACAAGCCGCGCGCAAGCAGGTCGAGGACTTCACCCGAAACATTCAGAAGAAGAAGGAAAAGGAGCTCGCCGATCTCGAATTCCTTGGCGGCGGACAAACTCCGGCACAAAATGCCCCCCGGTTGGCGTCTAAGAAACCGGGCCGGAACGATCCGTGCTGGTGTGGCAGCGGCAAAAAGTACAAAAAATGTCATGGCGTAAACGAGTAGCTTTCGGCCTGATCCTGTCGGGCGTGATGACGGCGGCGATCCTGCCCGAGGGGATCGAGCGTCACTCGCGTGGAGCGGTAACGCCGCTCGCGCCAGAACCGGCCGCGGTCTGGAAAGAGTACGGTTTGCAGGAGGCCGAAAAGGCCGCATACAAAGGCGCCAAGGGAACGTTCAGTGTTTCGGCTTGGCGAGTCGCCGATGCCACCGCGGCGCAGGCGGCGTTTCAATTGCTGCGGCCGGAAAACTCCGCGCCTTCGACGGCGTCGAAAATGGCCGCGAAGTTCGGCGGCGCGCTGCTGGTTGCGATGGGCAATTACGTCTTGCAATTCGACGGCTTTGCACCCGAGGAAGAGACACTCAATCAGCTCATATTGCACATGCCGCGGTACGATTTTTCCTCGTTGCCGGCACTCACCGGTTTTCTGCCCGCCGACGGAAAAATCGCCAACAGCGAACGGTTTATCGTCGGGCCGTCTTCGCTGGAGGCGTTCGCGCCGGGATTAGCGCCGTCGCTGGTGGCATTTCACTACGGCGCCGAGGGGCAGTTGGCCCGCTACCGCGTGCAGGGCGAGGAAGTCAGCTTGCTGCTGCTCAATTATCCCAGCCCGCAGATCGCCCGCGAACGCGAGGCCGCTTTTGCCGCCGACCGGAAAGACCTGATTGTCAAACGGACCGGACCGCTGCTTGGGGTCGTCTTGAAGTCGGCGTCGCCCGATGCCGCCGAGCGGGTTTTGGCCCCATTGCGATGGGAGGCCAACATAACCGTTAACCAACAGATGCCCGATCCGAAGGGCGACAACATCGGTGTGCTCGTCATCAACGTGGCCAAGTTTAGCGGGATGATGTTCGTATTTTGCCTCCTCGCAGGCTTCGGATTCGCCTTTTTGCGCCGCGCCCGAGGAAAAATTTTCGGTCAGAAGGGCGCCGACCCCGGCGAGGTCATCGGCTTGAACCTGGAAGAGCACTCGGGCAAATAACTCGCACGATTTGTTAGGGTTGGCTGGGTTGGTCGCTAGTTGTCAACATCTTTTAGACAGCTTTTCCACAGTTTGCCAAAAAGTCCTGGTTCGTATAAGTCCTTTACGGTGAAATGCTTAGGCTGCCTCGAAATAGGTGGCTGATTGTACTTGACGAAATTCGCCGAACGGCCTAACATCACAATCACGTACAGGATTTTCGGCGCAGCGTCGCCCTCGATCCTGGTTCTCCCAAAACACCGGCATCGGCGGGCTTCGGTTCGCCGGTGTCGTTTATACTCCTAGGGTGGACCCGCATGAGCGCAAAGGCCGCGAAGGCTCGGCTCCAGGCGGACGAGGAACTCGTCCGATAGCCGAGTCGGAGCGAGTCCGTTTTGCGCGAGATCCCCATATCCCGAAACAAGAGCCGCCGGCATCGTGGCGTGACCGCGTCCGCGCGCTTCGAAATCTGCCGCCGCTGCTGGCCATGGTCTGGGAGACCAGTCCCTCGCTCGCACTCGTTTCCCTGATTTGCCGCCTTTTATGGGCACTGACGCCTGTGGGTATGCTCTGGGTCGGCAAACTCATCGTCGACCTCGTGGCGGGCGCCGTATCGGTGAAATCCGGGGTTCCTGACGGACTATGGCCCCTGCTTGGCCTGGAAATGGCATTGGCCGTGGCGGGAGACCTGTTGATGCGTGCGGCCGGCCTGGCGGAGAGTCTGTTGGGTGACCGGTTCACCCATTACGTCGGCGTACGGCTGATGCGGCACGCCGCGACGCTCGATCTGGCCTCGTTTGAGGACCCGGTTTTCTACGACCGGCTCGAACGCGCCCGCCGCCAATCGGCGGCGCGTCTCGGCATGCTTTCACAAATTGCCGGACTGCTCCAGTCGATTCTGACGTTGCTTTCGGTTTCGGCTGTAATCGTCTCATTTTCCTGGTGGTTCCTGCCGATTTTGATCGTCGCGCTCGTGCCTGTCTTCTGGGGCGAAACCCGGTTTGCCATGTTGGCCTATTCGCTGCTTTACCGCTGGACGCCCGAGCGCCGCGAGCTCGATTATCTGCGCCTTCTCGGCGCCAGCGTCTCGACCGCAAAAGAGGTCAAACTGTTCGGCCTCGGCGACTTCCTCGTCCGCCGCACCGAAGCCCTTTTCGCCCGCTACTACGCCGAAAACCGGCGGCTCGCCGTGCAGAAAGCCGTGACATCCGCGGCGCTGAACGTGCTTCCGGTCGCCGGGTACTATGGGGCCTATGCGGTGATTTTGTATCGCACGGCGTCGGGCGAACTTACGCTTGGCGACCTGACTTTTCTGACCGGCGCGTTTGTCCGATCACGCAACGCGCTCGAAAACGTATTCAGCACCCTGACCAACGTGTCTGAACAAGCGCTTTTCGTCCAGGATCTGTTCGCGTTCTTCGAGTCGAAACCGACGATCGAGGGGCCGGGGTTATTCGCGCCGCGCCCGATCCAGTCCGGTTTTGTCTTTGAAAACGTGACGTTTGGCTACCTGAACGCGGCCGAGCCTGTGCTGCGCGATGTGTCGTTCCGAATCGAACCGGGCGAACGGATCGCGCTGATCGGCGAGAATGGCGCGGGGAAGACGACTCTGATCAAGTTGATCACGCGGCTCTACGATCCGACGGCTGGCCGCGTACTGCTCGACGGCGTTGACCTGCGCGAATACGATGCCCGTTCCCTCCGTTCCGAGATCGGGGTTATCTTTCAAGATTACGTGAAATACGACATGCTTCTTAAAGAAAATATTGGAGTTGGCCGGATTGAGTCGCTCGATGATTTCGAGCGGGTGGTCGAGGCGGCGGAGAAATCGCTAGCGTCGGAAGTGGCGGGCCAGCTCCCGAAACAGTACGAGGCGATGTTGGGCCGGCGGTTCGAGGGCGGCGCGGATTTGTCGATGGGGCAGTGGCAGAAGATCGCACTCGCCCGCGCCTACATGCGCGACGCGCAGGTGCTCGTTCTCGACGAGCCGACTTCCTCGCTCGACGCCCGGGCAGAATTCGAAGTCTTCGAGCGTTTCGCCGAACTCACACGCGGCAAGATGGCAATCCTAATTTCCCACCGCTTTTCCACAGTGCGGATGGCGGACCGGATTCTGGTCCTCGGCGGCGGGCGGATCGAGGAAGCGGGCACGCATGAGGAATTGCTCGCGCGGCGCGGCCGGTATGCGGAATTGTTTGAGTTGCAGGCTGCCGGCTACCGGTAACGTCAAAAGCCGCGGCTGGGGCGGTAGCCGGGGCGAACGCGGACGAGATATTTCTTGCCCACGTCGTTGACGATCTCGACCGAAATCTTTCGGAAGCCTTCGTTCGGATTGTTTTGCGGGTAGTAGGTGATCGTGTAGGAGTTGCCGAGGTCTTCGCGGATCGACTCGAACGCTTCGACCTGCTTCTGCCAAGTTTTGGCGAAGTAGGCTTTGCCCCCGGTGCGAGTCGCGAGGCGCTTGAACACGCCGCTTGAAATCGCATCCTTGCTCGCTTCGCTGGTGGAGATGACGTAGATCGGAATCCCTTCGTCTTCGGCCACGGCGCGGACGTCGTCGGGCGCCACCATGCTGGCGTTGTCGGGGCCGTTGGAAAATACGATGACGACCTTGCGGCCGGGGACTTTGGCGGCATCGCGCAGGGCGAGCAGCAGGGAGTTGTAGAGCGCGGCGTCGTCGCCGGCGACCGCTTTGCGCAGGCCTTGAATCGCGTCGTTGCGATCACGAGATAACTCGGCGGCACGGTTAAGGTTGCGGCTGAAGGTGTAGACGGCGACCGAGTCGGCACGGTCGAGGCCGCGGACGAAATCGGCGATCGCGTCGGAGGCGTAGACGAACCCCCGATACATGTAATTGCTCGTGTCGAATAGCACGAACACGTTCGTTCCGACGAAGGCGTCCGACTTGACGTCGGGGCCGGCCTTGGGCTCTTCGCCGCCGCCGGTGGCGAGCGGGCGCATTGTGCCGTCGTCGAGGATCTGCATGACGGGCTTGTTGCCGGCGGCGAAGGTATTTAGCTTCTGCACAATGCCGTCTTCGAGAATTCGGAAATCGGCGGGCTTGAAATCGTTCTGATACTTGCCCTTCTTGTCGGTGACGGTGAAACCGAGCACGACCATGTCGACCTTTACGCGGAACGTCGGGCGGCTGCTATCTTGTCCGAACGTCACAGAGCTTCTGGCGACGCTCCAGCCGAGCGCGCCCATGCTAATCGCTTTCCGTCTCGATATCACTGCGTTGTCTCCCTTTTGCTAGTTCCTGGTTTTCGACAATTTATCACTCGGTGCCGCCGGCCGCGCGGCCGGCGTTGTTGGCTTTCGTCCGGATCTCTTCTCCGACCTTGCGCATCGATCGCAGCAGCGCGGGCCAGTCTTCGAGGTGCGTCGCGAAAATGCGCTCGACGGTGAACTTGGTCCATTCAGGCACGGCGACGTTCATCTGCGAAGGCGTGATATAGGAAGAGTCCGCGACGGAAGCGAAGTAAAGCAAGTTCGATTCCCAGCTCTCGGCCATAATGCGGCTCGAGTAACCCATCAGCGTGGGGAACGTGCGTACTTGGGTCAACTCAGGAGTATAGCTATTAGTGAGCGTCGGCTTCGGAGATCCGAAGGCTCGCGAAATAGCGGCGTAGTTGGCTTCCTGCGGAACGGCGCGCATCAGACGGCGGATCTCGAGGGCCAGCGGATCGCCATTTTCGGCCTGCTGCCCGTAGGCCGCCATGGCCACCGCGTAGAATTCCGAAGGCGTAACGTTTTCGAGGGCCTTCTTCACTTTGCCCTCGGCCAGCCAGTCGCCGACCATGCGGGCGCGGGCCGGGGGCGCGTAGTTGGAAAGGATGTCGACGAAGCGTGAACGCACGGCGGGGTCGATGGCGGCTTCGCCCAGCATCGCTTCGCTCATGCGCAGGTGCAAAGAAACGAATTGAACCTGGGCGGGCGTCACTTGCCAAAAGCGCGGGATCTTGGCGCTTTGAACCATCTGCGGAACCAGGTCGCCCCAGATGAGCGCCTGTTCGCGGCTGGGCACGAGGAAGTTCTGTTCGGCTTCGGCGAGCGCGTAGGACAAGCCCGCGAGCGATCCGACCAAACGTCCGCCGGCATTGGCGGGCCAGCCGGCGCCAACGACTTCGGTCTGCTTCCACGTTTGCTGCGAACCCTGCAAGCCGAGGAAATCATGGCTTCGCACGAACACCGGATTGGTGAACAGGATCTGCGCGCCGGGCGGTGCGTAGTGGGCGTACATCAATCCGACGAGCGTGTCGCGAAGCAGGGGGGCGAGCGCGGCCTTCACGTCGCCGAGTTTAGCGGCGTCGTTGCCGGCGCGTTCGACCATGGAGCGCAGGTTGAGCTTCCGTTGGAATTCGATGTGTCGTTCGCTCCAATAGCCGAAAAGCAGCGCGTTCTTTTCGACGCCGCTCAGGCCGGCGCGCGGCAGTTGCAATTCCGAGAGGCGCCCCGAGACGCGGGTGACAATGCCGGGATCGAGCTTGGCGCCTTTGCCCAGTTCGTCGAGATGCGTGGCGAGATCGCCGAGCGCCTTGAGCGATATAACCCGCTGGGCTTCGAGCACGCGGATGGTATCCTGCACCATCTGCGTGTGGCTGTCGGCGTCGTCCGGGTTGACCGCGCCGGCAAGCAGATCGATCATGCGGTCATGGGGATTGGCGTTTTCGGGCGTCTTGGCGGCTTTGAGGAGCGTCTGCACGCCGGACCAGCCGGCTTCGAAAATCTCGCGCGAACCCTTGGCTTTCGCGAAAGGCGAGACAACGGCCGAAAGGATTGCGTCCGCATCGGCGTCGGCAATGGCGCGCTGGCGGACGAACGCCTGCCAGACGCCGACGAGGCCTTGCATCATGCCGGCGGCGTCGGAGCGAACGCCCTGGTCGCGAATGGCCGTAATCGCGGCGATGGTGTCGAGATAGCCGAGGATCGTGGCGTCGCTGAGCGCGCCGGTTTCGTTGAGGATGGAGTACTGCGAACTGTGAAAGCGGAACTCGCGGGCGAGGCGGTCGACGGTTGCGGAGTCGAGCGGTTTGGCGCGGCGGCGGTCCATGTCGCTGACCGCCATGAAGATTTTCAGCGGCTCGTTTTCGACCGCTTTTCGGCATAGGGCGAAGAGCGCTTCGATCACGTCGTCGGCCTCCTTCCAACCGGAGGCGGCCTTGGTCAGCTTACCGTCGTACTTGCCGTGGGGATGTTTGACGAAAAGCTGCTTCCAGACTTCGATGTTGCCTGGGATATGGGGCTTACCATCGGGAGCGACGCGAAGGCGGGACGTGAGAAGCAGCAGGTCGGTGTTGGCGCGAAAAACGGGGCGGGCCGGGCCAGGGCTGGTTACTTTGCCTCGCACGGCGTTATAGAAGCGTTTGAGGCGGTCGGGTTGAGTCAGATAATCCTGCACGGGACCGCTGATGCGCGAAAGCGAATCGAAGTAGCTGGCCATCCAGCCGTCATCCTTGGAGGTGACTTTGTCGAAGAAGGCCGGGGCGTCGGAAACGGGCGCGCCAGCGAGTTCGGCCCACATGGCCTCGGACTTGGCGCCGCCGGGAACGATGGCCTTTCCGTCCTTGATGGTATACATGCCGCCAAAGAAGTCGAGCACGTGGGAAAATGCTTTGAGTTTCAGCACCGGAATACCGGCCTTGAGTTTGCCGGCGAGTTCACGGTCCAACTTCGACATACCGAGGTAGAGACGGCACAGTTGGGGATCGGAGATGTACTGGTCGATGAATTCGCCGCTCTGTTTTTCGCGCGCGCCGAGCCAGTATTCTGCGCCGTAGAGGATCGGGATCTTGGTGGGCTCGAACGCGTATTCGAAGAGGCGGTTGGCGCGAAGGGCGTTTTCGAGTTCGGCGATCGGGAAGCCGGAATCGATGGTGAGAAACGCGCGCGAGGCGTTGACCGTTTCCAGCACGACTTCAGCGCCGCAACCGCCGCGCATGCGATAGCCAAGCGCGCGGAGAAGGTCGGCGGAGACGGGAGACTCGCATTGTTCGACGCGGATCTTCTTCGCTTCGCCGGCGATCTTGGACAACTCGCGGGCTTGGGAGAGATAACGCACCACGAGCTTGAGGTATTCGGTTTGCTCAAGGCCCTCATTGCTGTTGGCGGCCTGGTAGCCGTTAGTAACGATATTGCGCGCCAGAGCGGGGAGGATGTCTTCGGCGGGGAGATCGGGCGAAAGCGCCGCCATGCGGGAGAAGGAGCGAATGGGGCCGGGAATTTCGACGGTCTGGAAATCGGCGCCGAGTTCGGACTTCGGAATGGGCACTTCGGCGGCCGTTCCGCCGGCGGCCTTGTAAATCGCCATGTGTTTTTGGGCGGCGGAGGTGTCGCCGGCGAGCATGTCGAGGACAACAAGGCGCTTTGCAAATTTGCCGCGCTCGGCGGAGTTGTTGCGCTCCAGGATTGTAACGAGCCGGGAAAGAACTTCGCGCGTCGAGGGATCGCCGTGGCGGTCGAGAAACTCGGCGGCGATGGTGAGAAGTACGGCGTCGTTCGGTGCGTCTTTCACGGCAGCCATCAGCATCGCGCGCGCGGCGCCGGTTTGGCCTTTCTCTTCCAACTGTCGAGCGCGATTGGCAATCTCTTGCGCGCTCAAGACACCGAAACAACCTATCAAACAAAAAGTAAGAAGGAATCGCATGTTGAAGACCGTCCCCGAGTACGGTGCTCGTAGTCTACCACTGCTCGCGCCAGGAGTTTAGGCCCCCCCTTGGGAGACGATGAAAAGTTAACAAAAAAAACCGGGAATCGAGTGGGGCTCGATTCCCGGTGAGGGAGTGCGCAACAAGATTTTTGACCGCGCCCAATCGACTGGCAATTGTACGCTGGAGTTTTTTCCGCGCACTATGGACTAACGCCTGTGCGCGAGGATCGCTAATGAACGAGTTGCTCGCCCGTACCGGCGCCGGCCGAGGAGAACGGATCGGCGATGCGTGGACGGTCGGGAACAACGAGTGCCTGATAGCCTTGCGCGAGATTCTTGCTGCCGAAGTCGCTGATGAAGGCGTAACCGTGGGCGAATTGGAAGTCGCAGTTAACCATCATGTAGCCTTGGAAGCCGGGTCTGGCGCCGGACACTGTGAATGTCCATTGCTCGCCGCCTTGCAGCGCCGGCGAGGGGAGCGGTGGGAACTGAGCCTGCGTCGTCGCGTTGAATGGCGTTGGAAAGAACGTAGCCGTGCAACGCCCGTTTTGCGCCGCGGTGCTGAGCGTATCCCGCGAAGTGTTGCTGACCGAGATGCCTGTGTCGAAGCCGGCTTGGTTGGTGATGAACTGGAAGAGAAGGGAGGTGCGGCAGGCGTTGATGGCGATCAGCGGAACGGGTCCGGTGAGTCCGGCGAAACGCGGAACGGGATCCCCGCCCGTTCCGGCTGCAACGGTCGATTGCGGCCCGAATCCGCCATTCACATTCACCGTGGAAATGGCCGGTTGTGTGCCGGCGCCGTAGGCGATGACGACGGCGAATGCGACCGACTCCGCGGCATTGACATCGGTTTCCAGAACCTCCCACGACACTTCACCGGATGGCGGAACCAGCTTGAGGCCGCCGTCCAACTGAGTGTCGGCCGGGACGGCGGTGAAAGGAGCGCCGGGCGAGCCTGTCAATCGTGCCTTGGTGGTGGGCGTATTCGTTGCGTCGACGGTGCTGCCGGCGGTCAATTCTCGCGTGCTAACGAAAACACGCGCGCCGGCCGGGATGTTGGTGAAAACCGCGCGCAAGATGGTGCCGCCGTCGGCGAAGCCCATCCGAGCGAGACCCGTAGCGCCGCCAAGCGCCGGATTGGTAAAGCCCGACTCGGTGTTGTAAAACGTGGTTGGATTGTCCTGTGACGCGGTCGCTTGTGGTTCGGCGACGGATGTCGCGATGGTACGGCGCTTGAACGCGTTGGAGAACCCTTCGGTGAATTTGACCGTCATCGTGCGGCCGCCGGGAGTGGAAAACGCGCCCGCGGAAACGTTGTTGGCGAGATCCAGATTGTAGGCGGTGCAAGCCGTGAGATTAATAGGGCCGGTGAGCGCGGCGTCGGCTGCGCTCCGGGCTTCGAAGGTTACGCCGGTACGAACGTTCGCGATGGTCTGTTGCGGGTTATTGAACGTTTGAACCTGCGCGCCCGACAGCGAAATAAAGACAAGCGCGGGACCGTTGGGCGGCAACGTGCTGGCGTTCAAACGAACATTGCGGACGCGAAGAATACGGTCGGCGTTCGGGCCGGGAGGATTCACCGGAATGTTCTGCCACGACAGCGAATTGAATCCGTCGTAGCGCGATTGAATGATGTTGTCGGTGTTGTTGCACACGGGGGTAAGGCAGGGGCGCTGATCGGCGGCAGCCGGAGTGTCGATGATCAGAACCGCCTCGGTGAGTCCGGGGCCGCCAGGGCTGGCGGGGACGAGCACGCGGCTGGTGACGCCGGTATTGAAGAACATGCTCAGGTTAATCGTTGGGAACGCGCCGGAAGTCACCGGCGTACCTCCACGGCACGTAATCACGATGTCTCCGGCGAGTTCGGACAAGCCGTTGGACCGCAGGAAAGTCGGGTTAGGCGCGCTGGCGACGCAGGTCATCTGCGCGACGGCCGCCGGACCGGCAACAAGGGCGACGAAGGCCGCAAGTAGAAGAGATCGAAGTTTCATTCATCCTCCCAAATCGTGCGAACGCGGGACGCACGGGTACACCTCCACTATATGCCAAAACATTTTGAAAACAAAATGTTTTTTTGAAGGCGGGCGCAAAATGCAAAACCCGCGCCGGTGAAGGCGCGGGTCTTGACGGGTTGGATTGAAAGTTAGTTGGTCAGACGGAGGATGTCGGACAAGATACGGGAGTAGGCCAGATTCAACTGCGACGAATTCGAGGCATAGGCGTAGACGCCATGTTCTTTCGTGTCGTCGTAGATGCTCGACCCAAGGTCGTTGGCCATGCGTTTGAGCAGGTCGTCGTCGACGCCGCCATTGCCGTCGAGTCCGATTGTGTAGGTTACGACGTTGAGGGTTGTGTCGTTGCGAATTGTGGCGGCGGCGTTGTCGGCGAGGTTCATGCCGACGCGTGTGACGTTGATCGGCATATCGGGTCGAATTTTGTTGTAGTAGGGATGGCCGGAACTGAACAGGGTCAACGACTTGTAACCGGTGGTGGCTAGGCCGTTGACGTTAGTGGCCGGGATAAACGCGACATCGCGTCGGGTGCGGCGCTGATCTCCGGCGAATGCGCAGCCGTTCGAGATGCTGGAGCCGACACGCGGATCGCTGGTTGAGAACGAAGTAGCGACCGGGTCGATCAGACCGTTCGTGTCGCCGGTCGTGGCAGAAACACTGCCGCCCGTCATGGCGCCGGTCTTACCGGCGAAGGTTCCCCAACTCGCGTGGGAGGCCGCGTAGCCGTTGTCGTCGACGCAACTGCTCTTGGAGATCGTGCACTGGCTGCTCGTGCTGGTACAGTTCAGGCCGTTGGCGCCGTAGCGGGTGTCCGAGACCGTCTTAATCGGGAACTTAGCCGTGAATGAGGTGGGCATGCCATCGGTGAAGAAGACGATAATGTTCAAGGCCAGCGGCTCATTGATCGCCTGGAGCATCTGGTAGGCGTTCCAGTAGGCGTTGGAAGTGTTGGTCCAGCCGGCGCAAGTAACGGAATTGATCTTACTGTTGACCGAGTTGGACGGGTTCTGGAAATCCTTGGTCGGCGTATATGCATTGTAGACGGCGGCGCCGAACGTAACCAATCCGATGCGGTCGCGCTGGTTAACAAACTGATTGGTGAAGTTCTTGGAAGAGTTAATCATATCGGTGCAGGGCTGTCCCTGCATCGAACCCGAGCGATCAAGCACAAGGGCCAGATTAACGTCGCGGCGGACGGCGGTGCCCGCGCCGCCGGCCAACGCAGTATTGCCGCCGAGAATCTTCATGAAATAGACGGGGGCGTTGCCGGTGGCGGTGCTGAAGACGCGGAGCGTATTCATATTCAACTGCGTAACCTGGATGTTGACCGCCGGCGTGGCGACGCCCAAATAGTTATTCGGGAAGTTGGCGTTGAAGTAGACCTGACCGCGCGCGGTGGCGTTGCCGATCTGTTCGGCAAGAGTCTGGCCGAGGTTCAGGTTGCGTGCCGTGGCTAGCGAAGCCGCGTCGCAGGCCGCCGACATGCGGGCGCGAATCAGGTAAAGCAAACCCGCGTCGATTGCCAGTCCGACGGCGGGCATCGTGAAGAGCAGCATCATCGCCGTGAGAATGACGGCGATTCCACGTTCGCGCGCTTCGCGGCGGCGCGTGACATGAGGCTTCGGGCTAGAACTAGAAAATGTTGCGTTGATAGACATAGGTGCCTCCTCTGTAACCGGGTAAATCGATTTCGGGTGTGTTGAAATAGGCCTCGGAGATGTGGGCGACTTCGCCCGGATTGAGCGTCATCACGCTGGCGAAGTTGTCGGCCCGCGCACTGGCCTGGTTCAAATAGTTCGTCGCGGTGATTTCGCCGTTGGCTTGCAGGATGCCGGCGCTCGGCGAACCGTACGGCGATGTGTAGACGGAGTTGTTGCCGACCGTGACCCGTTTCACCACGACATTGCGATTGTAGTTGGGGCAATTGGCGGGTGTCAGACCGATCAGAGCGCACTCGTTCGTGCCGATGTACATGACCTTGGTGAGTACCACTACGCCGTTGCCGCCCGTGTCGGCCATTCCCATCCCGTTGGCGATGCGAAGCAGCATGTTGCGGTTCGTGGTGTTCGTGAAATCGACGTAGCGCACGAACATGGCGCCGGCGTCGCGGGAGACCACGCTGGCCTGTACCGTCTTGGTCAGGCTCATGCCGATCGAAAACGTTCCGAACAGCAGGGGCACGAGAAACACGGAGACGAGGGCGAATTCAACGACCGCGTTGCCCCCTTGCTTTTCTTTTCTCCATTTCGAGTTGGCTAACGGCATGGTGTTGCTACCCCTGGTCCTAATCCTTCTGTTTTGTCCATGGAATAAACGTTGACGACGAATGGCGAAGCGGTGCGCCAAAGCGGCGCAATCCAACTCCACTGATACCCCTCGACGCCGATTTCAACCAAGTTGCCGGGCTGATTGCTGTTAACTCCGTTAACCTCGACCAAGGTGATGGGATTGTAGAAACGAACCTTGATCTTGTCGTCGTGTATTGGGTTGCTGAGAAATCCGACGGCGTTGTCTTTCACGATCTGCTTGATCGAAGCGTCCTGGCACATCCCCGGCAGCGTCTGGTAGGTGACGGCGTACCGGACGCCCTCTCGGACCGCAAATTGAAAGCTCGATCGGATGAAGATCGCCATCGAGAAGTCCACGATCGCCAGCATGAGTGCGAACATCGGAAGAAACGTTAGAGCAAGCTCAACGTAGTAGCTTCCGCGCTGGCGCTTGCGCCGTACTGAAGTTGGATTCGTCATGTAAGTCCTGGATCCACGCCCTGTGCCGGTCACGGCCTGGCAGTGGGTGTTGCCTACAGACTATTTTCAGTACGAATTGCCGATCTAGCAACGGAAATCGAACCTTAGAGGGGCCTTAAAAAGTCACTACTGTCCGGCTATAAGTCCGGCAGAATCAGTTGGTTAGAAAATCTGTCTAATTTTTCTGGAGGGTCATTGCAGTGGAAGGCCTGTAAAATGGGGGTTTGCTCGAACAGATTAACGCT
>VFZW01000042.1 GCA_016871055.1 Acidobacteriota bacterium | reverse complement strand
TGCAGAATAAAAGCGTCGACGTCGTTGTGGACCCAACGATCGGCGCTCTTGGGGGCCGTTGGGCGCGTCACTTTCTGAAACGCCCACCAGGTCGATACCGGCGCGCTCGCGGCGCTTGTTTCATTCCACGGCGCACCGTCGTTGATCCAGCGGCGCAAGCTCTCGATGTCGGCGGCTTCCAGCGGCTTGGCTGGGGGCATGGCGAGCTTGGTTTTGCGTTCGATAGCCTCCAGAATCCGGCTGTCGGAAGCTTTGCCCGGCACCAGGGCCGGACCGCGCGCACCGCCTTTTAACGCGGCGTCGCGCGTCGTGAGATCGAGCCCGGACATGGTCATGGTGCGCGAATGGCACTGCCAGCAGTTCGATCGCAGGATCTCCACGGCGCGCGCGCCAATTACCTCCGCGCCGTGTAAAGGAGCCAGCCAGGCCAGCACGGCCAAACCGCAACGCAACTTCCTGCCCATGACGCTACTTTACACCGGCGAGTGCATTGTTTTGCGTGATTGCTCTGATTTCCTCTAAGACACTCTCCGGCTCAAAAACGGATTTCCAATCGGGCCGGAACAACCGCTTCTTGCCGCGTTCAATCGCCTTCAGTGCGCCATCCGAAAATGGCGAGCCAATGAAGCCGAACACAATGGCGATTTCTACCTTCAGGTGGCCGAGGACAAATTCTCGCGCAGCCTCCTCCGGGACGCCGCGCCGAACCGCCTCGTCCACGGCCTCGCGAATTACCGTCATACACGTTGCCGCGACGGTCTCCGACAACGCGGGTTCGAGCATGGCCATTTGTTCCACGGTCACGCGATAGGAATTCATAACGGGAGCGAACATCTCTTCGGCGATGGCAACTCCAATCGCGTAGTCCTCTTCCGGACCTTGCATGAGCGCGCACACGATATGCTGCTTGGCTTTGATGGCGCCAAAGTAATCCAGTGCGGCCTCAGGGTCGGTTTCCGTGTGAATAACCGGAGGGTGGCAGGGATGCGTAATGAAGTAAGTGATGTCCTCACGCTTCGGCAATTCGCCTCCATGCGGCGCCGCCGGATCCAGGCAGATTACCATCGCTCCAGATCGCAGACCGGGCACGATAGTCGGCGCTACCTTGCCGATAAGGGCATCCGGCAGAGCGAGGATCGCGACGTCCGCGCGGCGAACGGCCTCGTCGTGAGGCGTGACGGCGACGCCACGCTGCTCGAGCCGCTGTATTCCCGCCGGACTTACCTCCACATACAACAAAGAGTGTTGGGAAGCTTTGAAGTTATCGGCAATGCGGCAACCCATCTTTCCGCCTGCGCCGAAGATAGCAATAGTTTTGGTCATCGGACTAATTCTATCACAATTCTGGTGTGATCAGTATATCAGACTTTGAACGCACACTTTAGACCTCTCGATCCATCGAGCGAGAGAAACCCCGTGTCGCGCCTGCCGCCTGTCGTCCATATTTCGCGTGAGTCGGAGTGCACCACGGGGCGGCATGATCAGGTCGTCACGACTTGGACTGCGGATTTTCCAGATCTGGAGGCCCGACATCCTTTCGTCCCTGCCCTGCGCGAACCGCCGCGAATAGTCCCTCGTCCCCGACCTGCCCTCCCTTGAATAGGATCTCCACGCCATCGATACCAGGATTGGCCGACCATACGCGGCATAGCGGTGATCCGGGTGCAAAAGGACACACCATGGTCAGGGCATCGACCTCTAACGCCAGACCCGCGTGGCCTGACGTATCGCCGCCCGCGACGACAACTCGTCGCACACCGCAACGCCGCACGAGTTCCGCAGCCAGTGCGCCGAGTCGCTGGCCGATCTTCCTCCCGAATTCGGCATCCTCCGTCGATTTGACCGTGTCCGGCCCGACCGCGGTGTGCAGAATCGGACTGCCGCCTTGCCGGAGTGCGGATTCGCCCGCCTGCAACGCCCGTTGGAACTCGGTTTCATCGGTTGTCAGACGCTCGGGGTCGATGGGAACGCCCACGAATCCGCCGGCGAGCGCGTGACGGATCTGCTGCGCGGTGACCGGCGAGCAACTGCCCGAAATCACCAACAGACGGTCGACGGAACCAGGATTCGGTGGCGCTGGTTTCGGCGGGAGCCATCCGAGTGATTCCCAATACGCCAGCAAAGCGTACTCAAAGCCGCTGGATCCGGCGACAAAAGTGGTGGAAGCCACACGCGAATTCCAGATGGCGTCTCCGGCTTCGCGCAAGGTGGCCGAATCCAAGGTGTCAAACAGGATCAGCCGCGCGCCTCGGGAAGCCTGTTCCGCATAACGATCGCGGGCGCTGCCCCCCTTGAGCGAAAGGACATCCACCAATCCAACCGGGAGATCCGTTTGCCGCGCCAAGTGAAGCCGCAGATCGGCCTCCGCCATCGGCGTGATGGGATGCCGCGACATGGTTGGGTGGCGATCCAGACGGTAGCCCTCGCCGGCAACCGTCGCAAAGAGATTCCCAAACAGGACGTACCGGCGTAGCACCGGCGCGCCAACTACCACGGGAGCGACGGGACACCCAGTGACCCGAAGTCCGATCTCGGCGGCGGCGCCGATACTACCGACAGTGGGAGAACTATCGAACGTGGAACAGATCTTGTAATGGAGAAACGGACTTCCCAGCGCGGATAGGGATTCGAATACCGAGGGGAGGTTGTCCTGCATCCACTGAGGAGATTGGCTGCGGCTGATTCCCGCAACACCAACCGCTCGATAGCCTGGAAACCTTCGCAGATCCGACTCCGCGGGCGGCTTCAGGAACAACACAGCCGGCAAACCGTGAGTGGCAAATGCCTCGACGACGTCGGTGGATCCGGAGAAGTCGTCGCCGTAGAACGAGACCAGAAGTCCGTCGGGCATCATACGCTGTATTTCTCCAACGCTTGGCGAAGTTCGCCATGCGAGCGGGCGTGGGCCTCCAGATCGATGCCGGACATCGCGGCTTCCCAAGCTTGGCGCATTGCTCGAACACCCGCCGACACCCCGGCCGGATGCGCCATCAATCCACCTCCGGCGGCGTAAATCAAGTCGGCGGAGCCCAACTCTCTCCATGTGTCGGGGGCCTGCCGGACTGTCTGTCCGGACGAAAAGACTGGCATGACCTCGCATCCCCTGCCGGCTCCGTCAAACATGGGAGTCAGGCAAGCCCGCGCCGATCGAAGAACGGACTCATCCGATTCGCAGAACTTGTTTCGCAGGCCGTTCACATGCATATGATCGACACCCAGCAATCGCCAGAACTTCTGGAACGTAACATAATCGATGCCGATGTCCGGCGAGCGTTGCATCAACCCCCAACCGTTGCGATGGGCATGGATCGGCAAGCGGCAGTGTCTCCGCAAATACTCCACACCGGCAAGGCCGACGCTGTTCAGACTGACCATGACACACGTGCCGCCGTGTTTCTCCACGAGGTCGTGCCGCCGAACCATTTGTTCGATCTCGCCGGTGACGTTGAATGCGTACATCACTTTTTTTCCTGTGCGTTCGGCGTGGTTGCGGATGACTCGCATCACGGCCTCAACGCGATCGGAAAATGGGCAGTGCGGTCCGTCGCATTGCAATTCATCATCTTTGACGAAGTCGATGCCGCCGGCTGCGAGTTCATCGACCAACGAAGCGGTCTGCTCCGGCGACAGTCCGACGCTCGGCTTCACGATCGTTCCGATGAGGGGGCCGTTTTCGACACCCGACAGGCGGCGAGTCCCGGCAATACCGAACTGCGGCCCGGGATATGCGGTGCGAAAGCAATCCGGGAGCATGATGTCGAGCAGGCGTAGTGCGGAGAACTGCTGCAGTTCGAAAAGGTTTCCGGCTACGGTGGCAAGCAGGTTCGGAACACTCGCGCCCAGGTTGTCGATCGGCCAGGAGAGTTCGGTTTGCGCGCGCCTCCAAACCGGTTGCGCAAGTCCTTTAGGCGTTCGTGCGCCGGGGAGCGACGGAGCAGCCCGCGTGCCGATTTCGCGAATCCACTCAATTCTGGCGCCGTATTTCTGTTTGAGTTCGGGCGTCTCACCCGGGACGGCGAGGAATGTGCCGCTCGACTGCTCTCCTGCCATAACGGCAATGGCATCCTCCAGCGGGAAGGAGGTCTCGACTTCATAGATGGCGTGAACGCGACTAGAACGATCGGCGGGCATGAGGTATTATCACGATACCATTTCTCACTGCTACAGTGAAATGCTAACTGTAACACCAACGACTCGGTTCGAGTAAGATTAAGTTCATGAGCACACAGCCTATTATCCGCCGAAAGCTCGCCGACGAGGTGCGGGACCGTCTTATGGCGCAGATTCGCAGCGGCGATCTTAACCCTGGTGATCGCTTGCCTTCCGAGCGAGCGCTGATGGAAAACTATGGCGTGGGTCGTCCGGCTGTCCGCGAGGCCCTGCAGTCGCTCCACGCCGCCGGGTTGATCGAGATCACCCATGGCGAGCGGGCCCGGGTTGCAGTCCCGAATACGCACACCATGATGGACCGCATCGGTGAAACCATGGTTCATCTGCTCCAGACTTCGCCCTCGACGCTGGCGCACTTGAAGGAGGCGCGACTTCTTTTCGAGGTTGGCATGGCCAAGACCGCGGCGGGAAAAGCGACACCGGATGATATCCAAAGTCTCGAAGAGTGTCTCGAACGCCAGCGCCGCTCCGCAAACGCCAGCGAGTTCGTAAAGAATGACATGGCGTTCCACAATGCGATAGCAGCCATCAGCGGGAACAGCGTCTGCACCATGCTGAGCCAGGCCATGCTCGACTGGTTGTTTCATTTCCGCCGCGAACTGCTCAGGATGCCCGGTGGCGAACTCATCACCATTTCCGAGCACGAGCAACTCGTCAAGGCCATCGCCGCTCACGACGTGGCCGAGGCCGAGAAGGCGATGATGGAACACCTGATGCGGTCCAGCGAGCGATACAAGATCCTGGAAGACGCGATGCAAGATCGTAGCGCGCCAGCCGAGTAAACCGAGGAATCGTTACATGCTCTCCAGAAACGTACTTTTATCCGGCTCCGAAAGCGGCCAGGCGCCGCGCACCGAACTACAAGCCGGCCCGCTGCAACTCGTATTTCAGAACGGCGATCTGCGCTACATTCGGCTAGGCGAAAAGGAGTTGCTGCGGCGTGTTTACGCCGCCGTTCGCGACCACAATTGGGGCACTGTGCCGGCGAAGCTGTCGAATCTGAAGATCGACTCGCGCCGCGACCGTTTTCGCGTCTCCTATCAGTCCGACCATGTCAGCGGCGCAATTCACTTTCGCTGGCAAGCACTCATTACAGGCGCTCCAGACGGCCGCATCGAGTTCAGTTTCAACGGCGTGGAGATGCCGCCCTCGTGTGTCCAGTGCTTGTAGTTGCGAAACGGCGTATTCGAGACGTTGGCCCAAGGCAACTCGTAAGTTGAGCCATCGGGCTTGGTCTCGGCGCAGCCGCCATTGTCGGATAGAAATACGACGATGGTGTTGGCCTCGTCCGCCTCCGCCAGCACGCGACCGACTCCCTCGTCGAGGCGTTCCACCATAGCGGCGTAGGTGGCCATGCGCAAGTCCCAGTCGTCTTGGGCCGCGGCAGACCCCCACTCCGGCGCCTCTGCCGGCGGTGGACTCAGCGGCCAACGTCTATCGACCACGCCGAGGCCGATCATGCGGCTGTGGCGTTCGCGACGAATGACATCCCAACCCGCTCGATAGCGCCCACGGTGACGCGCGACGTCGGCCGCGCGGGCTTGTAGCGGGAAGTGCGGAGCCGTGTAGGCGAGATAAAGAAAGTAAGGCGCTGATTTGCCGCGATGGGCGCGGAGCATGGCGACGGCTTCGTCCGTGAAGGCATCGGTGAGGTAGAAGTCTTTGCCTCCAGCGGCGGCCGGTCGATCGTTGCGGACGAGGTTGCGCGGCTTGAAGTAGTCTGAGGTACCCCCCAGGGTCGCAAACGATTGATCGAAGCCGCGATCGCAGGGCCACTGTCCACGGTCATTGCCCACGTGCCATTTACCCGACATGTAGGTTGCGTATCCGGCGGAACGCAGGACCTCCGCGATCGTGACGCATTCGCGGTTCAGATATCCCTGGTACGCGGGCGTTCCCATGTCACGGCCCATATGGCCGATGCCGGCCTGATGCGGATAGAGCCCCGTCAACAGGGACGCCCGCGTGGGGCAGCAGCGCGCCGCATTGTAGAACTGCGTGAAACGGACGCCGTTCCGCGCGAGGCGATCGAGGTTCGGCGTTGGGATCTCGGAGCCGTAGCAGCCGAGATCGGAGAAGCCCAGATCGTCGGCCATGATGAGGATGATGTTCGGCCGGTCCGTGCCACGGCGCGGGGCGGCGAGAGCGGATAATAGCCTGCGGCGTGTCATGAGGTGGCGTCCAGGCGGGCGGGCCGGATCAGCAGCACGCAGAGAATCGAGAGGAATGCGGCGCTCGAGAAGATCGCGAAAATGGCCAGCAGCGGCACGCCAAAATCACGCAGTGAGCCGAAGGCCCAGTCGGCCATGCCACCCAGGGTCATGCTAACCAGGTTCATCGTGCCGTAGCCAGTGGCTCGCAGTTGCGGCCTCGCGATCTGGCACAGGATCGGCATATTGTTGCAGTCGTAGAACCCCCAGCCGAAACCGAACAGCATAAGAAAGGCGATGGCCACTTCCAGCATTCCGGTTCGCGGCGAATAGCCGACGCCCATCATCGCCACGGCGACCATGCACATGCCGATGGCGCTCGTGTAGATGCGGCCGCGCGAGGTCCGCTGCATCCAACGGTCCGCCAGCCAACCGCCCACGAACGCGGCCACCACCGACGCGAGCATCCAATACACCGTGGCGGAAACACCGGCGCGGCCCTGACCGATGCCGAACTCGGTTTTGAGCACCGCCGGCATCCAGTCGCGGACGATCCACCCGGCCATGGCGGGCACCGCGAAGTATCCAATCAGAAGTAAATAGCAGCGGTTGCTCAACAACTCCCGCAGGGCCGCGACGGGCGAGCCTGGCGAACCCTGATCCGAAGCGGGAGCGTTGCGCAGCAGAAGAAACAGCGGAAGCGCGTAGACCATGCCGATCCAACCGCAGGCCTCAAACATCCACCGCCAGCCCAACTGAGGATGGTCGGCGGCGTATCCGCTGAAACCGCCGATGATGACTCCGGCGTAAATACCCATCTGATGAAAGCCTACAGCGCGGGAGCGGGTGCTGCCGCGATGGTAATCGGCGATCAACGCAAGGGCGGCCGGAATATAGATCGCCTCGCTGACGCCCATGACGGAGCGGGTCCACAACAGTTGGTCGTAGCTCTGCACCTGTCCGGTGGCCCAAGTCACGGCGGACCAGGCCGCCAGGCTGACGGCAATCACGTGCCGCCGGCTGAGGCGATCGGCGAGGTAACCGCCGATCGGGCTGAGGAAGGCGTAGGTCCATTTGAAGTAAGCGAGCACCTTGCCCCAATTGGCTTCGCTGCCGATGTCCGGGATGTCGGTCATCAGCGAGAACTTCATTGCCGCCAGCATCTGCCGGTCCAAATAGTTCAGCAGCGCCACGGGGACCAGTAGCGCGACGACAACCCAGGCGTAAGCCTTCATCGCCCGGACCTGGTCCAGGAGTGCGTCGCCGGATCGAAACGATAGGCCGGCTTCGGCGGCACGCCGGGATGGTCGGACTTCGGCAGCCAGCGCGCGAGACGCTGTTTCACGGCGCGATGCTCGGGCTGAGCGGCGAGATTGCGCCATTCCTTCGGATCGCTCTGGTGATCGTAGAGCTCCTCGGAACCGTCCGAATAGCGGATGTAGCGCCAGCGATCGTCGCGTAACGTGTGGTCGCCGGCGCTCGCCGTGGTGAGCGCCGGGCGCTCCCAAGCAAGGTTGGGCTTGCTAAGCAGCGGCCGAAGGCTCTGGCCGTCGAGGCGCGGGTTCTTGGGAAGGCCACAAAGGTCGAGCAGCGTGGGATAGAGGTCGATCAGGCCGGCGGGTCGAGAGGATCGCGTCCCGAACTTGGTGATACCGGGCGCGGAGATAATCAGCGGCACTCGCGTGGACTCTTCCCACAGCGTGAACTTGTGCCAGGCTTCCTTCTCGCCCAAATGGTAGCCGTGATCGCTCCACAACACGACGATCGTATTGTTCTTGTTCGGGCCGGCGTCCAGAGCATCGAGCACGCGCCCCACCATCGCATCACTGAAGGTGATGGCGGCAAGGTAAGCCTGGATCGCCGGCTTCCACTTGCCCTTCTTGGCGATCGCCCGGTGCTCCTGAGGAATCACCACTTGCTTGAGTTTGAGCGCGGCGGGCGGGATGTCGTCGAGATCGTTCTCGATCGTATTGGGGAGCTCGATCTTATCGAGGGGGTAGAGGTCAAAGTACTTCCGCGGCACATACCAGGAGATGTGCGGGCGAAACATTCCAACGCCGAGGAAGAACGGCTTTTCCTGGGCGCGGCGCAGGAAGTCCGAGGCCCAAGTGGCGACTTTGTAATCTGGGAAATCCGCATCGGGCCGGTCAACCGGGGCAAAGTCGAAGTTCTTGCGATGATCGTTCGCACCGGCTACGGGAATAACCGGCGGCTGGACGTCCATGGTTGGGGACTGATAGCCACCGCCCCACCCATCCTTCTTGATCCGATCGTTCCAGTAGAAGTACTCGTGCCACGCGCCGGGATCGTTGAAGCCCGGCTCGTGATGAAACATCTTGCCGCCTCCCGCGACATGATATCCGTTCTGCTTGAACCAGCCGGGCAGCGTAACCACGTCGGGCCAGGCCGGCCGCCACCACTGGCTGTTCGCGTAGACGCCCGTCGTGGCGGGATTCAACCCAGTCATCAACGCGGTGCGCGAAGCGTTGCAGACCGGCGCGGCGCAATGCGCGTTGGTGAAGAGCAGTCCTCGTGCGGCGAGCCGGTCGAGGTTCGGCGTCTGCACGAGCGGATGCGTGCCGAGGCAGCCGACCCAATCACGCCAATCATCGACGCCGATGAAAAGGACATTGGGCTTTCGGTTTTGCGCGGCCAACCCTGCGCCGGACGTAGCGGCGAGAAAACTTCTGCGCGTGAGATTCATTGTTATTTCCTTGATTGTGACGGAAGAGCGGCCCGCCAGCCGGAGCGCAGCGCTTCACGCATCTTTTCGACGATCGCCCGGCTCTCCGGCCGCGCGGCTATGTTCACGGTCTCACGCGGGTCACTCGCATGATCGTAAAGCTCAACGGCGTTCTCCGAGGCCTTGTTCATGCGCCATTCGGTATAACGGTATCGTTCGGTGCGCACCGAGTACCCCATGCCCTGAATGGGATTCTTGCCACGATACGGACGAGGGAACTGACTGAACACGGCCTGCTTCCACTGCTGCCTGGGCTTTTCGAGAAGCGGTTTCATTGAGTGGCCTTCCAGGTGGGAAGGAGCGGCCAGCCCGCAGACGTCACAAAGCGTTGGATAGAGATCGACGAATTCGACGAGCCCCGCGACTTGTTGCCCACGAGCCTTCACGCCCGCGCCGGCCATGATCAATGGCGCGCGGGTGTCGAGTTCGAAGTTCGTCGTCTTCGCCCACAGGCTGTGTTCGCCGAGATGCCAGCCATGGTCGCCAAGCAGCACAACCGTCGTGTTCGCCGTCAGCCCCTGGCGATCGAGCTCATCGAGCACCTTGCCGATCTGCGTGTCGGTGTATGTGGTGCAGGCATAGTAGGCGCGGATCAGTTCTCGAGTCTTCTCCGGCGTGATCGGCTTCTTGCCGATGTCGGTGTAGCCACGCAGTTCGACCGACTCATGCAGCGCGACGGGCGGAGCGTCCTTCGGCGGATCCGGATTCGCCGGCATCGGGACGCTCTCGAGTGGATACAGGTCGAAGTACTTCTTCGGCGCGGAGAAGGGCAGGTGTGGCTTCAGGAATCCGACCGCCAGAAAGAACGGTTTGCCGCGCATCTCTCGCAGCGCCGCTACGGCGCGATCGGCTACTCGGCCATCCTGGTAGGCGTCGTCAGGCACATCGAGCGCCTGAATCGACTCGCCCTTCTCCCACTCAAGCGTCGGAATCGGCCGGGCCTGCGGATTCGCCTGCCACTTCTTCAGGTCGACGTACTCCATGCCGGCAATTCCCGACGGCCAAAGCGGCTGCGACCAAGCTTGGGCGTCGTTGAATCCCTCGCCGAAAATCTTGCCATAGGCGCGCGTCTGGTAACCGTTCTTCCGAAAGTAGTGCGGCAGCGTCAGGGCGGTGGGGAGTTTTTCGGCGAACGGAATATCTTTGATGTTCTCGTAGACCTTCGTCGAGTCCGGGCGCAGTCCGCTTAAGAACGACGTGCGCGATGGAGTGCAGACCGCCTGCTGACAGTACGCACGTGCGAAGACGACGCCGCGGCGCGCCAACCGGTCAATATTGGGCGTCTTCACGACGCGGTTGCCGTAACAACCGAGTTCCGGCCGCAAGTCGTCGACGGCGATGAAAAGGACGTTGCGTTTGTTGGACTCGGCGAATCCGAGGGGCGCGGCGGCCGCCGCCAGCCACGCGCGGCGAGTCAAATAGTTTGGCATTCGGATAGGCACTCCATTTCAAAAAGCGTACTTCAAAGCGAGTTGGATGTTCCGGCCGCCGCTGGCGCCGAGAAT
Organism: Acidobacteriota bacterium; assembly: GCA_016871055.1. Lineage (GTDB taxonomy): Bacteria > Acidobacteriota > Terriglobia > Bryobacterales > Bryobacteraceae. The sequence goes on along the minus strand of VFZW01000042.1, from coordinate 16,272 downwards.
CCGGCCGAAGTTCGGATTGCTCGCGTTGGCGATGGGATCATTCAACACCCTGTGATTCAGGGTGTTGAACGTCTCGAAGCGAAACGTCAGGTGATGCCCTTCGCGAATCCGAAAGCGCTTGTGCAGCGCGGCATCGAAGGTGAAGGCGGACAGGCCACGCAAGGCGTTGTAGCCAAGATTGCCGTAGCGGCGTTGTGCGCGCGGAATCGCGGTACTGAACGCTTGCGGATTCAACCACTGCAGCGTGATGTTGTCGCGAAGGTAGGGTTCGACGCCACCGACCAGGTCGGGCCGCTGTCCGTCCACGTAGGCGTTGCCGATCTGGTCGGTGCCGGCTGTGACGTTGATAGGGCGGCCCGATCGCCAGCCCGTGATTCCCTGCAGCGTCCAACCATTGAGCGCGGCCTTCGCCAGACGGCTTGAACCGGCGGAGGGCAATTGATACGAGTAGACGGTGGTCCAGATGTGGCGGATGTCGCTGTCCTTGGGGCCGTAAGAGGCGGCGATGTTGTTTGGATCCTGCACGGCGGAGTTGGTGCGGGTCAGCGTCGAATCGACGCCGTAGTAGCTGAGCGTCTTGCCGAACGTGTAATAGACATCGAGCGTCGTGCCGCGGGTCAGCCGCTGATTGGCGGAAAGCTGCAGCGAGTGATAGGAGGAGTTGCCCGCGTTCTCCCGGAAATAGATGTCGCCAAGCTGCGGACTGGGACGCCGCCCAGTGGCCGGATCCGGCAGATTCAGCCATCGCACGCCGGAGACCTTCAACCCGCGGCTGCCCACGTAGGAGGCCTGCAGTGCCAGGCTCTTGGTGGCGGCATGCTGGACACTCACGTTCCATTGACCGGCATACTCGTCGCGCAAGTTGAAGTCGGCGACCGAACGGCTCAAGACCAGGCTCGAAGGCAGCAAGCGCGGGTTGTTGATCACGGCCGGAATGAACGACACATCGAAGGGATAACGAGTTGCGAATCCCACGGGCAGGTCGGCGATAGCGATGATGGGATTGAATGGAATGCGCGGATCCAGAAACGCGAAATCGAAGTAGCGCGCGAACGTCGGCGGTGTGTTGCTGATGCCGGCGCCGGCACGAATCACCAGACGCTGGTTGCCAAGCGCGGCGTAGACCAGTCCAAGTCGCGGGCCGAAGTTATTCCGGTCAGCCCGCCACATGGGTTCACCGGCGCCACCGAAGGGCCCGAACGGATCGGAGGAGGCGAGATTGAATCCGCCGGTCAGCGGCGGATAGTACTCGTAGCGCAACCCGGCGTTCAGTTGCAGCCGTGAGTTGATGCGGAAGTCGTCCTGCACGAAGAAGCCGTAGTTGCGATTGCGCAGCGACTTGTTGCCGCCGAACACGACACGCACCCGGTTGGCGCGATCGGCAAGGAAGTCGTTGAGGTTGTTGTAGAACATGAGCGGCACGTTGTTCTGATACCGCTGGCTGCGCACTTCGCGGATCTCGAAACCCGCCTTCACGGTGTGCCGGCCACGGATCATCGTGAAGTTGTCGGCGACCGTGTAGGTGTTGTTCGTGAAGTGGATGTGCGCCTGCAGATTGACGCCAAGGTTGACACCCGCCACGGTAAACCACGAAGGCACTCCGCCCAGGCCGACGTAGTTTCGGTCGAGGTCGACGCGGTTGTAGCCCACGCGCAGTTCGTTGAAGATGGATGGCGTGACCGTCCAACCGTCTTGGATAACGGCGTTGTGAAAGCGCGTCGGAAAAAGCTGCGGGCTACCCTCCAGCAAAATCGGATCCGCGAAGTCCTGATGATTGTAGCTGTAGCGCACGGTGAGCCGGTGAGATTTGAGATTCACGTCGCCGCGGGACAGAAACGTGTTCTCATCTGTTTTGCTGCGGTCGTTGCGCCGGTGTAGTCCGATGTTCGGATTGCTGGTTGGCTCGAAGGACGTAGGTAGACGATTCAGCGCATCGCGAAACGAAGGAAGCGCGGTGCTCTTGAGCAGGGGCGTCGCCACGTTGCCGATAATCTGCTGATTGCGGCGCGTCTTGGCGCCCTCGTAGTTGAAGAAGAAGAAAGCCCGATTCCGGATCGCCGGCCCGCCGAGATTCGCGCCGTATTGATTCCAGCGCAGAGGCGGCTTCGAAAAGCCCGACCGGTTGGAGTAGAAGCTGTTGGCATCGAGCGCGTCGTTGCGCAGGAACTCGAGGAACGTGCCGTGGAACTGGTTGGTGCCGGACTTCGTGGTGACGTTTAACACGCCGCCGGTGGCCCGGCCATATTCAGCGGGAAACGCGCTCGCCGTCGACTTGAACTCCTGAATCGCCTCAACGCTCACTGTATTGATCCGGGCGCCGCCGCCCCCGGCCGCGGCATCGCTGGCGGCGCCACCGTACTCGCCGAACGACATGTCGACGCCGTCAAGCATGAGGTTGATCCCGAATCCGGACGAGCCGTTGAACTCAATGCCGCCTCGCGCGCCAACGTCCGTCGAAGGCGACGCCTGTGCACCAGGCTGCAGTCCGACGAGTTGTTGCCAGTTGCGGCCGTTGAGCGGCAAGGACTCAAGCTTGGCGCGATCGATCACCGCGCCGAGGTCGGTCGTAGTGGTATTGACCAGCGGCGCCTCGCCAGCCACCTCCACCGACTCCGCAACCGTGCCCAGTGCCAGCGCCAGGTCAAAGCGGGGCCGCGTGCCGGCATTCAGGACAAACGCAGCGGTGGAGATTCGTTGAAAGCCCTCCTTGCGGATTTCCAGGCGATACCGGCCCGCCGCCAGCAGCGGGAACTCGTAGTAACCCGCGGCGTTGGTGGCGGTGGTGCGAACCTCGCCGGTACCCGTATTCCGTGCTTCGACGACGGCCCCTGCAACGAACGCGCCCGACGGGTCCGTAACGTTGCCGACAACTGAACCTCCTCCGATCTGCGCGGAGACGGATACCGCAAGCGCGACGATCATCATTGCCACACGTATCATGGTTCCCATTCCCTTCGCGCTCAAAAGATGTACTTCATCGCCAACTGGCCTTCTCGTCCGCTGCCGCCGGACCGAACGGAGCCGAAACCCGGGTTGTCGATGTTGATGTTCGGTGAACCGAAGTTCGGGTGATTCGTACCGTTGAAGAACTCGGCGCGGAACTGGATCTGGTGGCCTTCGCGAACGCGAAAAATCTTCATGGCCGAGAAGTCGACGACGCGTGTGCCCGGCGTGTCAATGAGGGTGCGTCCGGCGGTACCGAACGTGAAAGGCGCCGGCGCGGAAAAGGCTCTCGTGTTAAACCAGCGCTCGATGGCCCGCTGCGACGGGGGCAGATTGCCCGGTCCATTGAGGTTCGGCCGTGTTGTGCGCGTTCCCGCGTTCGGTATGTCGCCGCCGACGGTCGGTGTGGTGGCAAATCCGGTCTGAAGCGAGAGGATCCCGGAAAGTTGCCAGCCGGCGACCGCGAGATTGGCGATCCGGCTGCGGGTCTTGCCCGGCACCTCCCAAACGTAGGAGAACGTGAAGCGGTGCCGCAGGTCGTAGGCGGAACGTCCGCGCTCCAACCGCAGATTGCGCGGATCTTGAGGAAACGGATTGCTGTCGCTGTTGGGATTCCAACTCGACGCATCATCGATTGACTTCGCCCAGGTGTACCCCGCCAGGAACATCACTCCGCGACTCAGCCGTCGCTCTCCGGACAACTGCAACGAATGGTACGTCGACGACGCCGAGGACTCTTGCTGCACGATCTGTCGGAACTCAGGATATCTCCGCCGCGCATTGATATTGCCCGGCCCGGGTGGCAGCGCCGGATTGCCCTCCATCCGGCGTTCCAGGTGGATCCCGCGGGATCCGACATAGGAGATCTTGCCGGCCACCTGAGCGGGTAGCACGCGCTCCAGGCCGAAGTTCCATTGCTGTACGTAACCGTTGGTCAAGGTGCTCGGCTGGTGGGTGGAGAACGAAGGATTCCGCGGAACCAGGGCTCGTGTGTCTGGCGCGGGGAATACGCCAAAGCGCAGTTCTGGCGTGAGGTTGCTGCTGACCAGATCCGTGCGCAAAAAGAAGGGTGGCGGATTTTGCGACGAGTTATTCAGGATAAAAAGCAAAGGCTGCGCCCAGGAAATACCGTACCCGCTCCGGACAACGGTATTGTTGTTCCCGAAGGGCCGCCAGGCAAACCCGGCGCGTGGCGCGAAGGCGTGGTTGGTGGGCCGCTTCATCGAACGAATCGCCTCGAAGCGGTGAGAATACGGAAGCTGGAACGGAAACTTCAGATTATCGGGATAGACCAGTTCGGCCTTAGCGTAATCAAAGTAGGCCCATTGGCCGTTGGCGTTAGTCCAGTTGCCGTCGCGCTCCCAACGCAGACCGAGATTCAGGGTCAACCGCTTCGTTAGGTTGATGTCGTCCTGCACGTAGAGATTCAGCCGTTTGTTGCGCAGGCGATTCGCGTCGTAAAAAGTAGGATCGAGGATGACTTGCTGATTGGGAAAGCCGAGTAGAAAATCCGGGAATCCATTAACGTACTGCGCACCGCGCTGGCCGGCGAATGGGCCGTTGAAGATGTACTGCCCCATGGAAGTCTGCGGCTGGAAATTGTTCGTCTGATAGATGCGGAACTCGCCGCCGATCTTGATGGTCTGGTTGCCGCGGATCCACGTGAACGCTTCAATCAGTTGGTAGTTGATCTCCTTGCGGAACAGCGGCTGTGTGGCCGCACCGCCCAGGTTTTGTAGGTTACGCAGGTTGATGCTCGGAAATCGGAGCACCGACGGGGAGAGGGCAAATCGGGGCAATCCGAGTTCGGTGGGAAAGTCCCGCCCCAATCCCTCCGGCAAGTTCTCAAAGTTGAACAGATAGGCGGAGAACCGCGCCTCGTTGATCATGGTTGGGGAAAGCGCCCTGGTCCAAGACGCTACGCCGGCCTTGGGTTTGAGGTTATTCCATTCGCTATTGAATCCGATCGTTTTGTTGAAGTCCTCTGAAACAGTCTGTGAAAGCCGCACCATCATCTGATCCTTCGCTGTCACGTACACGTCGCCGCGAAGATGAAACTGGTATTGCTTCACCGGATCGTTGAAATTCTCGAGGTAGTTGCGGGCGCGGTCGCCGGGATTGTTCGGCGTGGGCCAATAGGGAAGGACCTTCTGCGAGATGCCGCTAACACGACCGGCCGGAATGCGATTCGCCGGAAACGCGCGCCGCGTCCCGGCGGCATCGGCATCGAGCGGGTCGAAGACGGTGGGCTGTCCGGCGAAGTCTCCGCTTCGCCACGCCGATTCCGGCACCAGGAAGCCGCGGTTGTTTGTGCGGCGCTCGCGAACCCACTCTCCGTTGCCGAAGAGGAAGACGCGATTGCGAATCACCGGGCCTCCGAGCGAGAAGCCGAACTGATTGCGCCGTAGCGGCGTCTTGCCGGGATCGAAGTAGTCGCGCGCGTCAAGCTTGTCGTTGCGCAGAAACTCATAGGCCGTGCCATGGAACTCATTGGTTCCGGACTTGATGGCAATGTTGACAATGGCGCCGCCGGCGCGCCCGAACTCGGCCGAGTAGTTCGAGGTTTGGACCTTGAACTCCTGTACGGCATCGACCGAAGGAATCACCACGGCGACGCCCTCGATAGCCGAGTTGTTCTCCGTGCCATCGAGCAGAAAACTATTGTGCTCCGCGCGAGCCCCATTGGCGGTGAGCAGTTCGCCCTGCTGGCGCGTGCGGCGCGTGCCGTCGCCCGGCGAACCGCGCGTCGTACCCGGAACCAACGAACCGAGGCGAACAAAGTTGCGGCCGTTCAACGGCAATTGAACAACGGTCTGATTTTCCACCACCTGGCTGATACCCGACTGGTCCGTCTGAATGAGGGGCGCACCCTCCTTTACGGTGACTTGTTCGGTGACCAGTCCCACTTCGAGCCGAACGTCGATTCGGACCGTTTGATCGACAAGCAAGTCAAACGGGCCCCGCACAAACTTCTTGAAGCCCGCGACCTCGACAGAAATCCCATACCGGCCGATGGGCAGGTCGGCGAAGGCAAACGTCCCGGAGGCGCTCGTCAATGCGGTCAACTGGGCGCTTGTTCCGGCGTTCCGCGCGACGACGGAGGCGGAAGGAACTATGCCGCCCGAGGTATCCGAAACAACACCGACGATACGTCCCCTGGTCGTCTGGCCAAGCGCAGCCAAGCCGGCACACAACAGGTAACCGACGCACCTGATCATTAGCGTTAATTGTAGTGATACACATTCTTCATGTCAATGCCATTGCCATTTTCTGCACTTCTCGTTATCATTAACGGGTGCGCACGCTCCTCTCACTCTTGCTGATTTCGACCGCTCTCCTCGCTCAGGATTCCGGATTCAAGGGCGACGTCAACGGCATTCGCGTCATCCGCCACGTCGACAAACACCCGGAGTCCTGGCGATTGTGGCAGCCTTTTATCGCGCAGTGGAAGCGCCGCCAGCTTGTCGTCGCATTTGGCGCCATGGCGAACGGCAAAAAGGACATGGGTTCAATCCTCGCCAGCGTCTCAACAAACGACGGAGACAGTTGGGAAGAGCCGGTGGCGATCTTCGATCATCGAATCCGCCAAGGCGCTCAGCAGTATGGGTATGCCAATCCCGTTTTGTTCCGTCCGCCGGGCCAGGACGTCATCTGGTGCTTCGCGATGCGATGTCCACTCAATTACACAAACAGTGAAGACTCGCATCTGGCCGCCGCGTACACGGCCGATGGCGGCCGCACCTGGACCCAAGTGGAATTGGCGATGGATTACGGCGGTCCGCTGATTCTCAACGCGGGCATTGAGCCGGTGTTGGCGAACGGCCAACAGCGCTATCTGTTGCCAGCGCACCGCAATACGTTGCAAAAGGATGAGCGCGGTTCACGAGATCACTTCGTGCTCAGCAGCAGCAGCCTTTTGGAGTGGCGGTTGGAGTCGTACATTCCGCAGCCATCTACGGGCAACAAAGTGTTCCTGCACGAAGGGAATATCGCGCCTGGCGACACAGCGGGTGAGTTGAAGATCATGATGCGCACGGCCGGATACGACGATACATCCCAAACGACCAATCCGCCACGCGCGTATTCGAGCGTCAGCAAGGACAGCGGCCGCACCTGGAGCCCGGCGCAAGCCGAACCCGACCTTCATAACGCCAAATCTAAGAGCTATTACGGCCGAGCCGAGGACGGCACGCATGTGTACATCTACAGCGACGGGCCCGCCCAGCCGGCCAAGGGCTCCCGCACGTCGCTGCGCTACAAGACAAAACCGCCCGGCGGAGCCTGGAGTGAGGAGAAGACGTTCTACGACGCCGGCATCAAGAACTCCTACCCCACGCTGATCGAGGTAGCGCCCGGAGACTTCCGCGCCGTGTGGGATAGCGGCACGGCCAATACGCCTCGGACCCATATCAAATTCGGCCGGTTTCGCATCAAAAAATGACGCCACACGAGTTTCGCACACGGTTGCGCGCCGGCGAACTGGCCTTCGGCACGCTCATTGTTTCTTCCTCGCCGCGCTGGCCGGAGGCCGTCCGGGATCTCGGCCTGGACTTCGTATTCCTGGACACCGAACACATCGCGCTGGATCGCGCTCCACTGAGTTGGATGTGCCAGACCTACGCCGCGCTTGGATTGCCGCCATTGGTGCGCATTCCCTCGCCGGATCCTTACGCCGCCTCGATGGTGCTTGATGGCGGCGCCGCCGGAGTCATAGCGCCTTACGTGGAAAACGCGCAACAGGTGCGGGCATTGCGCGGGGCCGTGAAGATGAGGCCCATCAAGGGACAAAAACTCGAGGGGATGTTGTCCGGGAACCCCGCGGAGCCCGCCCTGGAGGCGTACATCGCGGACGCGGCGCGAAGCCGCTTGCTGATCGTCAATATCGAGAGCGTCCCGGCGATCCAGGCGCTGGACGAAATTCTCGCCGTTCCGGATCTCGATGCCGTCCTCATCGGCCCGCATGACCTTTCCTGCAGCCTCGGGCTTCCCGAGCAATACGATCACCCGGAATTCCTCGCGGCCTGCGAGACCATCTTTCGCGCGGCGCGAACCGCGGGGGTCGGAGCCGGCATTCACTTCTGGGGTGGAGCCGAAGCTCAGGTTCGCTGGCTCCGGCTCGGCGCCAACCTCCTTATTCATAGCGCCGACATCACCTTGTTTCGCCAGCACATGCGCGCGGACATCGCGGCCATCCGGCGCTCCTGGCCGGAGGAACAGACATCATGAAGACACTCGATCCGGTTCGTAGTTCGACCCTCAAAGTCCAGGTGGTCGGCGCCATCCGCGAGGCTATCTTTGCAGGCAAATTCGGGCCCGGCGATGCGCTGCGCGAGCTGCACTTGGCGCGCGACCTGAACGTCAGCCAACCGACCGTGAGAGAGGCGCTGTTTGAGCTGGAAAAGTATGGGCTGGTGGTTCGCACGCCAAACGTGGGTACGATCGTCACCAACCTCAGCGCCGCGGAAATGCGGGAACAGATCGACTTGCGCCTGCTGCTCGAACAGGTTGCCGCCGTGAGAGCGTCGGAGCGCATGACACCGGCGGACTTCCGTGAACTGGAGCAGCGACTGGCCGCATTGACGTCGGCCGTGGCCGCCAACGCTTATTACGAATCGGCGCAAGCCGATCTCGATTTTCACCGGCAGATCTGGCTCTGTTCCGGGAACCGGGCGCTCGCCGCCGCGCTTGACCGCGTTGCTGTGCCGCTGTTTGCCTTTGTCAGCATTCTGCGCAGCGCCGGCTCGCAGGACTTGATTCGGGTGATGAATTCGCACGCGGCGATTGTCGACGCGTTGCGCAAGCGCGATCACGCGCTGCTGGAGCAACTGATGGCCGAACACTGCCAAAGCGCCTACCAGGAGTTCCTGGACTCTGACAGCGTAGACTGCCGGACCTTCGTCCAGCGGCGGCTGAGTACGATGCAGGAGACTGTATGATTTCCAGACGTGATTTCCTCGGCACGCTCGGCGCCGCGCCATTCGCGGCCGCGCAGACCCGCCGGCCGAACATTGTCTTTGTCCTGATCGACGACATGGGCTGGACCGATCTCGGCTGCTTCGGCAGCACGTTGTACCAGACACCGAACATCGACAGGCTGGCCAAAGAAGGCATGAAGTTCACCAGTGCCTATGCCGCCTGCGCGGTCTGCTCTCCAACCCGCGCCGCGGTGATGACCGGCAAGTATCCCGCGCGTCTTCATCTGACCGATTGGATTCCCGGCCGAGTTCCGCCCGGCCTCAAGATGAAGCCTCCGGCGTGGAAACCGCAACTCGCCCTCGAAGAAACGACAATCGCCGAAGCATTGAAACCCGCCGGTTACGTCTCGGCCAGCATCGGCAAATGGCACCTCGGCGGCGAGTCGCACTACCCCGAGAAACAAGGCTTCGACGTCAACTTTGGCGGCTGTCACATGGGCGCCCCGCCGACGTTTTTCTATCCGTATAACATTCCGAACATCAAGGACGGAAAGCCAGGTGAGTACCTGACCGATCGTCTGACCACCGAGGCGCTGAATTTCATCGAGCGCTCCAAATCACAACCGTTCTTTCTTTATCTTCCGCACTACGGAGTCCACACGCCGATCGAGGCCAAGGCCGACGTGGCCGAACGCTACCGCAAACGCATGAAACCCGGACAGGCGCACACGCATCCGGAATACGCGGCGATGGTCGAGAGCATCGACGACAGCGTCGGGCGCATTATGAAGAAGCTCGACGAGTTGAAGCTCACGCAGAACACGATCGTGATCTTCACGTCCGATAACGGCGGCGTCGTAGGCCGGCGGCACATTACATCGAACGCGCCGCTGCGAGAGGAGAAGAGTACGCTCTACGAAGGCGGCATCCGCGTGCCGATGATCGTGCGCTGGCCGGGGGTCGTCACGCCCGGATCCGTGTGTGATACGGCGGTGAGCAGCGTCGATCACCTGCCGACGCTTGCCGATGCCGCTGGCGTTGCCGCACCCGCAGGCGTTGACGGCGTCAGCCTGATGCCATTACTGAAGCAGCAAACCGGCTTCCAACGCGATGCCATCTACTGGCACTATCCACACTACAACTTCCATCAGCCGTTGATCCCGATGCGCCCGGCCGGTGCGATCCGGCGAGGCGACTTCAAGCTGATCGAGTTCTACGAGGATGGCGCGCTCGAGCTCTACAACGTTCGCGAGGACACCGGCGAACGTAAGAATCTGGTGTTGAACCAGCCGGAGAAGTCGAAGGAACTGCACGCGGCACTGGCTGCGTGGCGCAAGTCGGTGGGCGCGCAGATGCCAATCCCCACGCCGGAGAATTACAATCCGGCGGCCACGGAGGAGTGGATGCGTGAGCGCTTCCGCCGCCAATCGGAACGGGGAGGAGACCGATAGTCCCATGATGAAGTTGCAAGGCATTTTGCCGGCGATTGTGACGCCGTTCGACAAACGCGGCGACTTTGCGCCCGCGGCATTCGAGCGGCTGCTGGATCACGTTTATCGCTCGAAGGTCGACGGCCTTTACGTCACGGGCAACACCGGCGAAGGGTTGCTCATCCCGGTGGAACAACGAAAGCAGGTGACCGAAGTCGCGGTGCGTTGTTCACCGAAAGGCAAACAGGTCATCGCCCATGTGGGCGCGTATCGCACCTCCGACGCGCTCGAACTCGCTCGGCACGCCGCCCGGTGCGGCGCACATGCGATTGCCAGCTTGCCACCGCTCGGACCGTACTCATTCGCCGAAGTCCGCGCCTACTATGAGCGGCTGGCCGCGGCCTCGGAGTTGCCGGTGTTGGTCTACTACTTTCCGGCCATGTGTCCGGCCATTCAAGGCGTGCAACAGGCGCTCGAATTGCTGGCCATCCGGAACGTCGTGGGACTTAAGTTCACCGACATGGATCTGTACAAACTCTGGCAGATCAAACAGACCGGCCGCGTGGTCTTCAATGGCCACGACGAAGTGATCACCGCCGGGCTCCTGATGGGCGCCGATGGCGGCATCGGGACGTTCTACAACGTGATTCCCGAACTCTTCGTCGAAGCCCAACAACTGGCCCGGCGCAAGGATTGGGCAGGCGCGCAGGCTGTACAGGCGCGCATTAATGAACTAGTCGCCATCGGGCTCCAGTTTCCCCTAACGCCCGCGATCAAGACCATCCTCGCGTGGCAGGGGCTCGACTGCGGCGAGGCGCTGGCGCCTCGGCGTTCACTCAGTGCCGAGGAAAAGAAACGCTTACGAAAACTGCTGCGCGCCTCTTCGCACGCGGCTTTGGCCGGTTAACCGAAGAAAGGCAGTCAGCCCATGTTTATCAAGATTGTGTTGCTATTGGCTCTCACTCCCGTGATTGCCTTCTCGCAGATCCTGTATGGAGGACTCGTCGGCAACGTCACCGACGCCTCGTCGGCCGCCATTCCCGGCGCGAAAGTCGTCATCACGCATCAAGGCACTGGCACGACGCGCGAGGGCACCGCGAACGAGAGCGGCATCTACAGCTTCCCCACCATTCAGCCCGGAACCTATCAGGTGAACGTCACCTCCGGTGGATTCCGCTCCTACAAGCAGACGGGCATCGAGGTGGCGGCCAACAGCACCACGCGCGCCGACGTCAAGCTCGACGTGGGCGACGTGAACGAAAGCGTGACGGTGGAAGCCTCCGCGGCGACCCTCCAGACGGACCGGGCCGAGGTGCGCCACGAGATGGGCAAGACGACGCTCGAGAACATGCCCGTGCCGGTCGGCCGCAACTACCAGATGCTGCTGGGCACGCTGCCCGGATTCTCTCCGCCCCGCAACGCCAACTCCGTGCCGGCCAATCCGGCGCGCTCCGTGCGTTTCTCCGTCAACGGCACCAGCGACCAGACGAACAACGTCCGCATTGATGGCACAACTTCCTACAATCCAAACCTGCCGCACATGACAGGTCTCAACCCGACGCTGGAGTCCATCGAAGTGGTCAACGCCGTCACGAATTCCTTCGATGCCGAGCAGGGCTTGGCGGGCGGCGTTGCCGTCAACCTGCAAATCAAATCCGGCACGAACGACCTGCATGGATCGGCCGCATTGCATCACTTCAACCAGCATCTCGGCGCTTATTCGTACTTCAGCAACCGCTCCGCCAAGCTGCCCAAGTACATCTACAACCAGGCGGGCGGCACGCTCGGCGGACCGATCGTCAAGAACAAGGCGTTCTTCTTCCTCAGTTACGAGCGCACGTCGGAACGGCAGAACGCGCAGGCGTTTCTCGACGTGCCCACGCCCGAAATGCGCGCGGGCGATCTTTCGCTTTCGCCCGTGCCAGTCTTCGATCCATTGACCGGCGCCGCCTACAATCCGGCCAACGCGAACGCCTTCGCCCGGGACCGTACGGCCTTTCCTGGCAATCGCATTCCCGCCTCCCGATTCTCTGGCCCGACGCGCAGGATGCTCAGTTTGCCGGATTGGCCGTTACCCAACGTCCCCGGCCAAGGCGCCCAGAACATCAACCTGAACTACCTGGCCAGTAGCAATTATGCGTACGGGCGCAACCAGATCGATGCAAAGACGAACTTCAACATCAACCAGCGGTGGACGGCCTTCGCCCGGCTCAGCTATCTGAACTACGGCACGGATAATCCGCCGCCATTCGGCCAGCTGGTAGGACCCGCCGTCCACCCGACTGACTTCCGCGTCGGAAACGGCTACGGAAAGACCTACTCCGGAACAATCTCGTCGACATATGTCGTGCGCCCCTCGTTGATCTTCGACGGCTATTTCGGCGCCCAGTTGCTGAACACAAATGCGCTGTTCCCGAACCTCGACAAGAAGGTCGGCCGCGACGTGCTCGGCATTCCCGGCACCAATGGCGACGCCTTCATCGCGGGCGGACTCGGAGCGCTGCGCATCGACGGCTTCTCGCTCCTGGGCAACAACGAGGCTTCACCCTTCCTCGGGAACGACTACACGTATCAGTATGTCGGCAACGGCAATTGGATCAAAGGCACACACGATATCCGCTTCGGCGTGGATCTCTATCAAACCCAGTTGAACCACGGCGTCGCCAATGCGATCGGCGCCGTCGGCGGACCGGCCGGCAGCTTCAACTTCCGCAACGCCACCACAACGTTGAACGGCGGGGCGGCTGGCAACGACTTCCATGCCTTCGGCTCTTTCCTGCTCGGCCTGGCGCGCGAAGCCGGACGCAACACGCTTTCCAAACCCGAGTATCAGGTGCGCGCCGCGTTCTCGAGCTTCTACATTCGCGATCGCTGGCAGGCGACACGTAATCTGACCGTCACCTACGGCACGCGTTGGGAGTATTTCCCCTACCCCGGACGGCCCGACCGCGGCTTGGAGCGCTACGATTTCAACACGAACGAGGCCGTTCTGTGCGGGCTCGGCTCCGAGCCGCGAAACTGCGGCGTGAGCGAGAGCAAACGCCAGTTCGCTCCGCGCGTCGGTTTGGCCTGGCGGCTCGGTGGCAGTCTGGTGGTCCGCTCCGGCTACGGCATCTCATTCGATCCCTTCTCGTTGGGCCGGGACATGCGCGCGAACTATCCGGTGCAGTTCGCACAGAACCTGGCCTTTGACACCGCGCGGTCGTTTTCCACGACACTCGACCGGGGTCTGCCACCAATCGCGACCGTGCCGGAGCGCGAACGCGTGCCGTTGCCCCTGACCGCGTCGTTCCTGACCGTCGATCAGAATTTCAAACGGGGCTACATACAGTCGTGGAACCTCACCATCGAAAAGCAGGCCGGCGATTGGCTGGCTTCGGCGGGTTATGTGGCCACACGATCCGTGCGCAAGACAAGCTACCTGAACGCCAATTGGGCCGACCTCGGCGCCGGCAACGCCGGACAACAATTGGTGCAGCGTTTCCGGCGCAATGCGAACACAAATTTCGTCGGGCACATGCCGGCTTCGCTCTATGATTCGCTTCAGGTACGGATCCAGAGGCGCATGCGCAACGGCTACCAGATGCAGCTTTCCTACACTTGGTCGCATGCGCTCGGCTACACCGGCGAGAACTCCACGGCTTCTCCACGCGTCTCCCATCCGACCTACTGGCGGTTGAACTACGGCTCGCTGCCGCAGGACATCCGGCACAACGCGACGGTCTCAAGCGTCGTCGAACTGCCGTTCGGCAAAGGCAAGCGTTGGGCTTCCGGCCGCGCGGCCGACATCCTGCTCGGCGGCTGGCAAATCAACGCGCTCGCGCGTCTGAATACCGGAACGCCGATTACGCCGACGGCGCCGGGCACGGTACTCAACGCGCCGGGCAGCGGGCAGTTCGCCGATTGCCTGGGGCCGGTGGCGAAAATTGGAGAGCGGACGCGCTGGTGGGACCGGACGAATCTCGCCGATCCCAACACGGTTTCGCCCAATACGCCTCGCTTCGGCACGTGCGGCACGGGCACGCTGCGCGGCCCGGGATTGATCAACGTCGACATGGGCGTCTTCCGCCGTTTCCAAATCAATGAACGCATCAACGTTCAATTGCGCGGAGAAGCGTTTAATGTGTCCAACACACCGCACTTCGGCGATCCCAATGCCGACATCTCGTCGAGCAACTTCGGCTTGATCGGTACAGTACAAAACACCGGACGCGAAGGCAATGACCAACGGCTGTTCCGCCTTGGAATTCGGATTGGATTCTAAGATGACCCTTTCACGACGGCTCTTTTTGGCGGGCGCCGCTATAAGCCCGGCAGCCGCGCAGAAGCTCGCACCCGGTGATCCGAACTCGCCGGAACGGCTGGCACTCATCGAGACCTTCGAAGGCAAGATCAAAGACCTCGCCGCGCGTTTCGAAGCGCGAACCCATCGTCCGGTGGACGGATGGAGCATGCCGTACCGGCTCTTCCGGCCCACCAATTCCAACGGCAAACTGCCGCTCGTGTTGTATCTGCATGGCTCTGGCGGCACGGGCGTCGACAATCAGAAGCAACTCACCGGCGGAAATCGATTCGGTGCGCTGTTATGGACGCTTCCCGAGGTGCAGGAGCTTCAGCGTTGTTACGTGGCCGCACCGCAAACGGACCGCGGTTGGATTCGCTACGCCACGCCGCGTACACTCGCCACGAAACGGACTCAGATGCCTGACAAAGTACCCGGACTCGGCCCCGGCGCGGCGGCGGTTGTCGATCTGGTGAAGACGCTCACCGCAGAACTCTCGTTGGACGATCGCCGGATTTATCTCTGCGGAAATTCGATGGGCGGCGGAGGCTGTTGGCATCTGCTCGCTCATCACGGCGAACGATTCGCCGCGGCCGTACCTTTCTGCGGAGGCGCCTCGCCAGAGTCCGGCGCGGAGAATCCTCGGATTCCGGTGTGGAACTTTCACGGCGACGCGGACGAAACAGTCAACGTCCGGATCTCCCGCGACCGCATCGCCGCGCGCCGCAAGGCGGGCGGGAAACCTCTGTATAGCGAGTATCGCGGCGTCGGCCACAATGTTAGCCAGTGGGCCGCGACAGAACCCGCGCTGCCCGCCTGGTTATTCCGTCAACACCGCTAAACGAACATGAGCAAACTCACTCTCCCCTTCCTCATCGCGATCTCCCTTTCCGCGGCCAGCGGCGACGAAGTAGACTCGGCCATGCAGGCGCTTCGCCAAGCGATGCTCCGATCCGATGGCGCCGCACTCGAACGTCTCTACGGCGAGCGCCTGATGTACAGCCACTCCGACGGACGCGTCGAAAACAAGACAGAGGCGGTCGCGGCGGCCTCCAAAGGCAAACGCACCGAGTTCGCCTTTTCAAACGTCAAGACGGAAATCTATGGCGATGTGGCCCTGGTTCGCTGCGATGTAACCGTAAAGAACGCCAACCAACCCGCTGGCATTCAGATGAATGTGCTGCACGTTTGGCGAAAGAGTGATGGCCGCTGGCAGTTGGTGGGCCGCCAATCGACTTGCCTTGGCAAATAGAAAAGGAGTGTCACGATGCGACTAATCGTAGGGCTACTGGTAGCGGCCATGACCGCGAACGGCCAGGCAATCTTCGGATCCATCCAGGGAAGTGTCGCCGACGAGAGCGGTGCGGTGTTGCCGAATACGCGCGTTACAGTCCGCAACGTGAACACCGGTGTCGCGGTGACGATCGAATCCAACGACAGCGGCCGCTATTTCGCGGGCGAATTGCGCCCGGGACAGTACGACGTGGAGGCCGAGAAAACCGGATTTCAAAAACTGGTGCAGCGCGGCGTGCCGTTGCGCGTGGAAGACCGTCTGCGGCTGGACATCGTTATGAAAGTCATTGCCGAATTGTTTCCTCATTCACGGCGCCGACTGTCGCGCAGAAGTACCCTCGCGCCCACAGGTGCTGGCCCCAATACTTTTTTCGCAGTTCAGGAAATTCTTCCTGGAGCCGTCGCGAAG
>VFZW01000041.1 GCA_016871055.1 Acidobacteriota bacterium | reverse complement strand
AATCGGCGGACACGGGGCGCGTGGTTGCGATCCCTGAAGTCGGCGGACTCCATCATCGTTACGAGCGCCGCGCCGCGTAAAGGCATCTTCGGCGCGATTCCGTCCGCACGGCTCTGTACTCCTGTGCGGCTCCTATGAACGGCCACCTGGTCCGCGTTCGTGAAGCGACGCAAGAGGCGTTGTCCGCCGCTGACGCCGGGAGAGTAAAGTCCGAAATCGCTCTCTCAAAACACGCCAACGGCCCTGGATCCCGCCCCATCACACCTCAAGATTGTGTTTCCGAGAACGACAGTATCCGATTGTGCTGACGCACCACGGAGGGGACGCGTGGTTTCGGAAGATGCGGGTGCAGGTGTTGCGCTAGTCGGTCTTTGTCTTTGTGGTCGTCGCCGCCGGTTTCGACTCGGTCTTTGTCTCGGAGGATTTGGACTCCGCACCTTTCGATTCACCGCCGGACTTCGCGGGCGAAGATCCCGGCTTGGCATAGTCGGTGATATAAAATCCCGAGCCTTTGAAATGCAGGCCCGGAGCCGACAGCAACCGGGTGGCTTTGCCGCCGCACTTGGCATGAGAAGTTAGGGGTTCGTCCGCGAACTTTTGCCGGACTTCAAACGTTTCGTTGCAGTGCTCGCAACGGTACTCGTACAAGGGCATGGTTATTTGCGTGTGGGAATATTGAGCGGGCCGAGGCCGGTTCCGTCTTCGGCCTTCTTTTTCCCGAGCGCGCGGATCGTTTCGGCGTTCTTCGCTTCTTCGGGCGTCAGACCTTTTACTGCCACTTCAAGCGCCTTTTTCAGGATTGCGTCTTCGGTCGACTGCGGCTTTTCTTCTTTCTTCGGCGCGTCCTCGGCGCCTTCTTCACCAGTGTCAGCGGGGTCGTTATCGACGACCGGGACCGACGGCTGGACGGCCACTTCCTGCAGCGCTTTATCTTCGGCGTTGTAGAACTTGGCGACCGAGAGAATGACGGCCGAACCGTCGTCGAGAACAATTGGCTTGCGAATGCCTGCATCGGCATAGGTCCGCTCGCCGACGATTTCGCCGCGCTTGAGATCGTAGAACGCGCCGGCGGCAATTTCGGCCGCACCGGCGGTGCCGCGATTGGTCATGATCGTGAGCGGAAGCTTCGTGACGGCCTTGGCGGGTTCGGCGGTGTACTCCTGCCGGGGCGATTTCTGGCCGCTCGAATAACCGAGACGGCCTTTGTCGACAAACAGATTAGCAAGAGCGATGCCGTTTTCGGGCGCGCCGGAGGCGCAGTTGCGGAGGTCGAGCACGATCTTCTTCGCGCCCTGTTTTTCGATCGCCTGGACAGCCGCGGCGACTTCGCTCACCCGCTTGCCTTCGAGCGTCGGCACCTGCACGTACCCGATGCCGTCGGACATCATCTTGCTCGAGATCGCGGGCCACTGAATCGGGCCGCGCACAATCGCCATTCTTGTGGGCTCGGGGTTGCGGAAGCGCAGCACGCCGAGATCGACAGTCGTGCCGATATCGCCGAGCAGCATCATTTCGGCGTAGGCCAGCGGCATGTCGCGCGTGTTAACACCCTGAATCGTTTCGAGCATGTCGCCGGTCGACAGGCCGGCTTTATTGGCGGGAGAACCGGGGACCGAATCGATGATCGCGATGTAGCCGAAACGCTTCGCGAGCAGCAGGCCGGTCCAGCCCTTGGCTTCACTCTTAGTCTTCTGATACTGCTTGTACTGGTCGGCGGAGAGATAGCTGGCGTAGGGATCGAGCGATTCCAGAAGCCCATTCATGGCGCCGAGCGAGACATTCTTCAAGTCGGGCTCTTCGACGTAGTCGCTCTTGATCTTCGAGAGCACTTCGGCGAACACGCCGATATGGCGGTAGGTTTCCTCGGGCGACGAGGTTCCCTTGTTGGCCGCGCCGAGCAGCAGAACGCCGACGAGCATCAGGGAAACGACGGTGACGAAAAACTGTAGCTTTCGGTTCATCGCGCGAGTATCCTCCTCCAGATTCAAGTATATCCAAATCGTTCGACGCCGCCCGGCTGTTAGTCGTTAGCGGTTTTCTGTCTTCGATGCCGCAACCTTCAGACGGTGGTATTCGTTCAATACCTTTTCGACGTATTGGCGCGTCTCTTGATTGGGAGGGACGCCGTTATATTTTTGCACCGCGCCGGGGCCCGCGTTATACGCCGACAGGGCGCGGTAGACTTGGTCCGGGTACGCCTCGTACTTCACGAGCAGATCTCGCATGAGCCGCGCGCCGGCCTCGATATTTTCGCGGGTGTCGTAGGGGTTGGCGTTCAGCGCTTTCGCGGTCGCAGGCATCAGTTGCATGACGCCGATCGCGCCTTTGGGAGAAATCGCGCTGGGCTGAAAGGCCGATTCAACTTTGGCGATGCTCAGCAGGAACTCGGGCGGCAGGCCGGTTTGGTCGGCGGCGTCGCGAAGAAGATCCTTCGGCGTCTTTGGCTTTTCCGGCGCCGCAGGGGCTGGTGGTGGTGGCGGTGGCGGTGTTTCGACGACTACGGGTTTCGGCTCCTCGGGCAACGCTTCGATTTCAGCAACGTCGGCGCGGTTGATTTCAACGGTGCCCGTGGCGGTGTGCAACAAGAGCTTTTCGCCGAAGGTTTCGACGCGGACGGCTTGTAGGCGGAATCCGTTGTGCAGAACGATTTCTTCGGCGGCGAAGGCGCAAGCGGCGAATGCCAGCAGCAATGGTCTCATTTGGTGACGCGCTCCTTGCGCCGGATGGCCATCCCGAGCGCGAAGAAAACACCCGCGAATGCGAGGATGATGCAGCCGCCGAGGGTGAGCCGGCTGAAAAAGAAGTAGGCCGCGGTGAACGTCAGAATCCCTGCCGGAATGAAGAATATGAAACTGTTCGACGACGGATTCACGCGCGCGGAGGTGTCCTTACTAACTATGACGAATGCATCCCCGGAAACGTGCAAGGCGTTATCATGATCTTTTCGATGACCACCGTTGCCCACCTCGAATGCTCCGTGACCGGCGAACGCTACGAAGCCGGCAAAGTCCAAAACCTATCGAAGACCGGCATGCCGCTGCTGGTTCGTTACGATTTGAAGACCGCGCGCGACAACTGGAATCGGGAGTGGCTCGCCAATGGGCCGCGCTCGATGTGGCGATACGCGCCGGTGATGCCGGTAGCCAAGCCAACGTCGATCGTGTCTCTCGGCGAGGGCTGGACGCCGCTGATGAAGCTGAAGCGCTACGGCGCCGAACTCGGCTGCAGCAACGTTTGGTTGAAGGACGAAGGCCTAAATCCAACCGGATCGTTCAAGGCTCGCGGGCTTTCTTGCGCGGTGTCGATGTGTGTGGAGCTTGGCATCACCAAAGTCGCGATCCCGAGCGCGGGCAATGCGGCGAGCGCAATGGCGGCATATGCCGCGGCCGCGGGAATCGAAGCGCACATCTTCATGCCGAAAGACGTGCCGCAATCGAACTACATCGAATGCAAGGCGTTTGGCGCGCGGGTCACGCTGATCGATGGGCTGATCTCGGACTGCGCCAAGATCGTCGGCGACCGCAAGGAGGCCGAGGGCTGGTTTGACGTATCGACCTTGAAAGAGCCCTACCGCATCGAAGGCAAGAAGACGATGGGTTACGAACTCGCCGAGCAGATGATGTGGAAGCTGCCCGATGCGATCTTCTATCCGACCGGCGGCGGAGTGGGCATTATCGGCATGTGGAAGGCGTTCGACGAGATGGAGCAACTCGGCTGGATCGGGCCGGAACGCCCGAGGATGATAGCCGTCCAGGTGGAAGGTTGCCAGCCGGTGGTGCGGGCCTACAATGAGGGCGCCGAGCGCAGCCAGTTTTTTGAGAACGCAGCGACGGTGGCCGCGGGCTTGCGCGTACCGAAGCCGCTTGGTGATTTTCTGATCTTGCAAGCTGTCCGGCAATCTGGCGGCACGGCGATCGCGGTATCGGACGACGACATGATGCGCGCGGGAGTTCGGCTGGCGACCGAAGAGGGCATGTTCATTGCTCCGGAGGGCGCGGCATGCATGGCGGCGCTCGAAAAACTTGTGGGAAGCGGCTTTTTGAAAGCGAATGAGCGGATCGTGATCTACAACACCGGATCGGGACTGAAGTATTTGGAAGCGTATTCCGCGTTGTTTCCGCGCTAGGAAAACGACGGCCCGGCACCGGGGGCGGCGTCGGGCCATCCAGTGAATTTGGAATTGGTACTCGGAGAGAGGAACCAGCGCTAATACCGGCCCTTATCTAAATAGTGGCCGCGGGCCTCCATTGTTCTCACCGAAATTTCTCGGACCAACTCCGGCAGGCGCCGCGAGCAGTTGCAACGCGTGCGCTTGGCCGATCTCTTCGCGCAGCTTTTCGGCGTCTTCGAGCGTCTTCAATTTTGCCTTTTGGTCGGCGCTCAGGAAGCTCATGGCCTGCTCGCGCGCCTTGGCCGTGTTGGCGTCCATCGTCTTGCGCAGCGCGGCGATTTCGAGCATCGCACGGCCGATGGCGGCGGCGTCGGTCGAGCCGTTGGCGATCACTCCGTTCAGCGCGGTTTGCTTTTCGGCGATTTGCTGCCGCACGGTTCGATTGGCGGCGCGGGCGGTGTCGCCGGCCTGACGGATCGACGCCAACTGCGCGTCGGATAGGCCCAGGTGGGTCTTGATTTCGGTGAAGTCCGGCCCAGCCGCGCGGGGTCCGACGGGGGGTTGTGCAACCGCCGCGGCCATCAGGGTCAATGAGAGTAAAGTCTGTTTCAACATGAGTTGTTCCTTTCGGTTTCCGTGTCGCGCGTTCGCGCTCATAGCGTGAAACGCGGCCCGCTTATGCCAAGTTGGTTAAGTCCGCGCTAAATCCGGCGTCTTTCCGCTTGCGTCCGGCGATTTACAGAGGACAATGGATGCAACGATGAGACTCGATGGCCGTGGCTTGCAAATCCTAACCGGGGCTGGGCTACTTATGCTTGTTCCGCTGGCGTGGTTGCAGTACCGTTGGATCGACGAAGTGGCCGCCGCGGGGCACGCCCGCACACGCGCGGACGTGAAAGCGGCAGTCGACCGAATTGCGAGCGAGTTAGACCGCGACCTCACCCGGGTGCATGTGGCGCTGATCTCCGGCCCGCCGGTGGATTCGTTCCTGGAACAACTCGCCCGTTTGCCCGAACCTGCGGAGTCGCTATCGGTGGCGCGCATTTTGAAGGTGATCGACGACGAGCCTTGGACGGCCGAAATATGGGACGCGGAGCGACAAGCCTTCGCGCCCGCTAATGCGCCGGAGTGGTGGATCAACCGCGACCGGCGGACGGGACCGATTCAGCCGGCGCCGCTCGCCGTTGTCGGGCCAGTGCGCGGGCGACCGCGCCGGCTGCCTCCGTTCATTGACGGTCCCCCGCCTGGCGGGCCGCTTCCCTTCCTTTCGAGGGCTGAGAATGCCGGGGCGGCGGAGCCGTGGATCATCGTCGAGTTCGACGAAGCGAAGTTCCGAAACGAATATCTGCCGCGGCTGATCTCACGTCATTTCGGCGCGGAGCGGCTGCGTGAATTCGCCGTTCGGATCGTGGCGGTTGCCAAGCCGAATGAAACGGTCTTCGCAATGGGCGAGACCGCGTGGGCAACTCCCGACGCGGAAGCTCCGCTGTTGCGCGGCATCATGCGCGAGGATTCGCTGCCGCCTCCGCCGGGCGGACGGCCGCGCGCACGGCTCAACGCCGCGGGGCTTTGGCGGCTGCAGGCCGCGCACGTTTCGGGATCGCTCGAAGCCGTCGCGGCTGCCACGCGGAATCGGAATCTGCTTGTTAGCGGAATTACGCTCGTGATTCTTGCGGGCGCGTTTCTCGCCCTGGCCAACGCCGCACGGCGCTCCCGCGAGTTGGCTCAACTGCAGATGGAGTTCACCGCGGGTGTGTCGCATGAGCTGCGTTCGCCGATCGCGGTTCTCGCCTCGGCGGGCGATAATCTGGCCAGCGGCATCGTCGCCGAAGCCGAACGTGTGCGCGAGTACGGCGCGATCGTGCGCGACGAAGCAACACGGCTGAACACGATGGTGGAGCAGGTGCTTCGGTTCTCCGCGATCGAGAGCGGCCGGCTGCCGCTGGAACTCGATGCCATGAGCGCGCGCGGCATGCTGGCGGCGGTGGAGTTGGAGTTGCGCGACGCGGCATCGCGCGCGGGCTTCACGTGGAAGATCGAGGGCGCCGACGCCGCAGTTCGCGCCGATGGCAATGCGATTCACGTTGCACTGCGCAACCTGGCGGAAAACGCGCTGAAGCATGCGGCGGCGGGCAAGTGGCTGCGCTTCTCGGTGCAGCCTTCCGAAAAGACCGTCGACATTGTTGTCGAGGATCGCGGCCCAGGAATTCCGGCCGAAGACTTGCCGAGGCTGTTCGAACCTTTTTATCGCGGCGCCGACAGCAGGCGCAGCCAGCGCCGCGGTTCGGGGCTTGGCCTTGCGCTGGTCGAGCGGATCGTGCGCGCGCACGGCGGGGCGGTACGCGCGGAGAACCGGCACGAAGGCGGCGCGCGATTCGTGATTACGCTCCCGGCTTACAATACTTAGACCGATGGCGCTGATACTCATCGTCGAGGACGAACCGGGGCTGCGGCTCACGCTCACCGACCGGTTAAAGGCCGAGGGCTACGTTGTCGAGACGCGCGACGACGGCATCGCCGGTCTCGACGCCGCCCGCGCGCATGGATACGATTTGATCCTGCTCGACGTGATGCTGCCGGGCATGGATGGCTTTCGCGTCTGCCAGACTCTGCGTGAAGAGGACGTCGACACGCCGATCATCATGCTGACCGCGCGAGGCAACGTCGGCGATCGGATAACCGGACTGAAGTCCGGCGCCGACGACTATCTACCCAAGCCGTTTCACATGCAAGAGCTCCTGCTGCGCATGGAGGCGGTTTTGCGGCGCACGAAGAAAGAGGCGCTCGCGCAAAACGTGCGCTTCGGCGCGATCGAGATCGATGCGAAAGCGGCGCTGGTGCGGCGCAGCGGCGCGGAGGTCACGCTATCGGCGAAGGAGTATCAGTTGATGCGATACCTCGTCGAGCGGCCGGGCGAGGTCGTCAACCGCGAAACGCTGTTACGCGAAGTGTGGGGCTACAACGCAACGCCCAATACGCGGACTGTTGATGTGCATATGACGTGGCTGCGGCAGAAGCTCGAAAACGATCCGGCCTCGCCCGCACATTTCGTCACGGTTCGGGGCGTGGGATACCGATTCGACGGGTAAAAACACGAACGCCCCGGTGCGGGCCGGGGCGTTCGTGTTTGCTTGAATCTGGGATCGGTCTTAGAACTGATTCCAGAGGTATTGATTGTACACCTCATGGTGGAACTGCACTTCGGATACCTTAACAACTGTTCCGAGAAGGCGGGCGCAACGATCGGCCGAGGCCTTCTTGAGTTCCGCGTAACGGCCCTTGACATCGTTGCCGAGCAACGTGCCGGTCCACTCGGCGTTGTTGAAGTTGTCCATCGCGTCGTAGATGTTGTCGGGCAGGTATCGCTTCGCCTGACGGAGGTTCTTCTCCTTGGAGATGCTGCCTTCCAAACCGGTCTTGAAGACCGAAAGCATAACCATGTACGGGTTGGCGTCCGGACCAACCGAGCGGACTTCGACGCGCGCCGAGCGCTCGTTGCCGATCGGAATGCGGACCATTGAACCGCGATCGACCGCCGAGGCGATGATCTGGTTCGGCGCTTCGAAGTGCGGATCGAGCCGGCGATAGGCGTTCACCGAGGCGTTGAGCATCAGGCAGATGTCGTTGCCGTGCGTGAGGATGCGGTCGACAAAACTCCACGCGAACTTCGAGATCTTCTCCTGGCCCTGCGGATCCCAGAAGAGGTTCTTGCCTTTCTTCGAGATCGAGACGTTGGTGTGCATGCCGGAGCCGTTGACGCCAACGACCGGCTTGGGCAGGAACGACGCCGTGAGGCCCATCTTGCGGGCAACCTGGCGGCAGATCAGTTTGTAGAGCTGGATCTGATCAGCGGCCGCGACGACTTCGCCGTAGCCGTAGTTGATTTCAAACTGCGACGGTGCCACTTCCGGGTGATCTTTTTCGTTCTGGAAGCCCATAGCGCGCTGCACTTCGGCCGTGGTGTCGATGAAAGTGCGGAGCGGGTCGCCGGGCAGCGAGTGATAGTAGCCGCCGGTGTTGACGTACTCAAACTTGCCAGTCTTGTAGTAGTCGCGCTCGGCGTCTTGACCCGCGAAAAGGAAGCCTTCGATTTCGTTGGCGGCGTTGAGCGTGTAACCGTCGGAAGCGAACTTGCTCTGCGCGTAGCCCTTGAGGACGCCACGGATGTCGCCCTGGTAGAACGAGCCATCCTTGTCGATGACTTCGCAGAAAGCGAGAACCTTGCCCGCACCGAAGATGTCGGCGGGGGCGTGGTAGAAGGCCGACCAGTCGATGCCGAGGCGCAGGTCGCTCTCGCGCTGGGCGGTGAATCCGCGGATCGAGGAGCCGTCGAACGTCAGGTTGTCCCAGCTTCCCAGCAGGAACTTCTTGTCATAGTCGAGCATGTGCAGGCGGCCTTCCAGGTCGCTGAACATGACGGTGACGGCCTTGATCCGTTTCTCGTCGGTCAAGTACTTCAAGCGTTCTTCACGAATCTGCTCGGGGGCGACGCGGTTTTTGCGCTGCTCCTTGCATTGCAGATTTTTCTCTTCCAGCTCCGCGTAGGAAAGCTCTAGAAATTCGCGCATGTTGGTAGTTCAATCTCCTCGAACGTTGGGGGTTGCGATCAGCGTACGAGACGCCGATTCTCGATTATAGACAACCGAAGGCCGTCCGGTCGCGGGTTTTCGCGGAAAATTTCTAATCGAATATTTTATGGGGGCTATTGGCCGGGCTGATGGGTCGTTGCTACCGCCGTTCCTTCGCCCTCGGCCAGCCTGATTCTGAGCGGCGTACCCGGCGGCATTTGGGCCGGGTTGCGAACGATAGCGCCGTCTTCGCGAGATACGACAGCGAAGCCGCGGGCCAATATTTGCAAGGGGTTGAGCGATTGTAGACGGCCCGCGAGCACCTCCAGCCGCGAAGTCCGCTGGGCGGTTATCGCGGCGCGGGCGGCGTCCAATCGTGCCCGCAGCGACTCGTTTCGCCGTTTGGCGGCGGCAAGCTTGAGACGCAGATCGAGCCGCCGGAGCCCCTGTTCAAGTGCATTGAAGCGGGTCCGATGTTTCGCCAGTTGAGCGGCGATCAGGGACTTTGCCGACTGGCTGGCGTCGTCGACGCGCTGACCGGCGCGGAACAGCCGCCGCTCGACGATCGTTTGTGCTCGCTGCGTCGAAACACTCTGCAACCGCCGCGCGGCGGAGGCCAGACGAAGCCGCAGGTCTTGCTTCATTCGCGCCTCAGCGGTGCGGAGTTGATCGAGCACGGTTTCACGCGAGGCGGTGACGATCTCGGCAGCGGCGCTGGGAGTTGGCGCGCGAAGATCGGCCACGAAGTCGGCGATGGTGAAATCAGTCTCGTGGCCGACGGCGGAAATGACGGGGACGCTGGAAGCGGCGATCGCCCGCGCCAGCGGTTCGTCGTTAAACGCCCAGAGGTCCTCGATCGATCCCCCGCCCCGCGCAACGATGACGACGTCGGCCCATGGATTCCCGCTGAAGTAGCGCACGCCATCGGCGACCTGCTCGGCCGCGCCCTGTCCTTGCACCAATGCCGGAAACACACGCACATGCGCGCCGCGGAAACGTCGTTCAATCACATGCAGGACGTCCCGGATCACGGCGCCCGTCGGACTGGTGACGATGCCGATGTTCCGCGGAAATTTCGGAATCGGTTTCTTGCGATCGCTCTCGAACAAGCCTTCGGCCGCGAGTTTTTTCTTCAGCTTTTCGAACGCCGCTTGTAGTGCGCCGGCGCCGATCGGCTGCACCGCGTCGACGATGAGTTGATACTCGCCGCGCACGTTGTAGAC
Organism: Acidobacteriota bacterium; assembly: GCA_016871055.1. Classification (GTDB taxonomy): domain Bacteria; phylum Acidobacteriota; class Terriglobia; order Bryobacterales; family Bryobacteraceae. The sequence continues at coordinate 17,017 of VFZW01000041.1, read as the reverse complement.
TTCGATGCGCCCGCGCAGCAGCACCTCGACGCCGTCTTGCGGCTTGAAGCGCAAGAGCCGGTATGCACCTTTCCAACAGGCGCATTTGAGCGCCGCCTTGTCGTCTTTGATGGTGAAGTAGGCGTGTCCCGACGCGGCGAGCTTGAAGCCCGATACTTCACCGCTCACCCAGATGTTCGCGTAGGCGTCGGAAAGGAGCGCGCCGATCTCCTCGGTCAGTTCGCCGACAGTGTATTCGCGCAATTCGAAGGCGATGTCGTCCGATGGTTCCCTCATGCGTTGATTTGCTCGGGCGCCCACTTGCGAGCTAGGCTGGTCAAGCGGCACTACATATTGTTTCACGTGGAGAGGTTTCATGAGCCCCAAGGACGTTCTCGCATTCGCGAAGGCGGAAGGCGCGCGGCAGGTCGACATCCGGTTCACCGATATTCCCGGCCTGCAGCATCACATTACATACCCGATCTCGCAGTTGACCGAGGACTCCTTCGAGGACGGATTCGGCATTGACGGCTCGTCGATCCGCGGCTGGGCCGCGATCAACGAGAGCGACATGCTGCTGATTCCCGATCCGGCGACAGCGATCATCGACCCGTTCTACAGCGTGCCGACCGTGGTCATGACCGGCAACGTACTCGACCCGATCACGAAACAGAAGTACGATCGCGATCCGCGCAACATCGCCCGCAAAGCCGAAGCGCACCTGCAGAACACGGGCCTCGCCGACACCTGCTACTTCGGCGCCGAAGCCGAGTTCTTCATCTTCGACAACGTGTCGTTCGACTCGACGCCGAACGCCGCGTTCTACGAGATCGACGCTGAGGAAGGCCGCTGGAACACCGGCCGCAAGGAGAACAATCACGGCTATCGTCCGCGGTACAAGGAAGGTTACTTCCCCGTGCCGCCGACCGATCATTATCAGGACTTGCGCGGCGAGATGGTGGAGGTTTTGGAGAAGGCGGGGATTGTCGTCGAGTGCCATCATCACGAAGTCGCCACCGGCGGGCAGTGCGAGATCGATCAAAAGTTCGAAACGCTGGTGAAGTCGGCGGACAACATGATGACCTACAAGTACATCGTGCGGAATGTGGCGCATCAGTTCGGCAAGTCTGTGACTTTCATGCCGAAGCCGGTTTTCGGCGACAACGGTAGCGGCATGCATTGTCATCAATCGTTGTGGAAGGACGGCAAGCCGTTGTTTGCCGGCGATGGCTACGCGGGCCTTTCGCAGCTGGCGCTGTGGTACATCGGCGGATTGCTCCGGCACGCGCGCGCATTATCGGCGATCATCGCGCCGACGACGAACTCTTACAAGCGGTTGGTGCCGGGCTACGAAGCGCCGGTTAACCTCGCATACAGCCGCCGCAACCGTTCGGCCGCTTGCCGTATTCCAATGTACTCGGCGAGTCCGAAGTCCAAGCGCGTCGAGTTCCGCCCGCCCGATCCGTCGTGTAACCCGTACCTGGCGTTTTCAGCGATGTTGATGGCGGGCCTCGACGGCGTGATCAACAAGATCGATCCTGGCGAATCGCTCGATAAGGACATCTACGATCTCTCACCCGAGGAGATGAAGAGCGTGCCGTCGATGCCGGCGTCGCTGGAGGAGGCGCTGTATTGCCTCGAGGAGGATCACGCGTTTTTACTGAAGGGCGATGTATTCACCGAGGAGTTGATTGAGACTTACGTTTCGTATAAGAGCAAGCACGAGGCGGACGCGGTGAGGCAGCGGCCGCATCCGTATGAGTTTGCGCTTTACTACGATATTTAGCCTGGACGCGATCCGGTAGACGGTTTTCAAGCACTGAAGACCCAGTTCGAACTGGATTACTAATTCTTCAGTACCCTTATCGCCGCGTAGGTATCAGCGACTCCGGCTTAAGCCTAGCGCGTCGTCGAGGCCGTCGACCCCGCCGCATCGAACCCATGTTGCAGCCGATGTGTCGGCCCATCGAAAAACTGCGTCGACTTGAAAAGCTCATGCCGCCCATCGCCGGCCTCCGGCGCCGCCAGCGCGAGAATCTCCTTGCGGGCTTCGGAAGACAGCGGCTTGAAATCGGTCGCGATCTTGATATCGGCCTGCAACTGCTCCATCGTCGTGTACCCCCGGCACAGCGTCGTAATCGGCAGGCTCAACGAATACCGCACGCACTGCTCGGCGGTGAGTTCCGTCTGCGACGGAATGCGCGCGACATACGGCCCGCCGCCGAGGCACTTCATGCCGATTACCGACACACCCTTCTTCACACACACCGGCACGACTTCCTTCTGAAAGCTCCGAAAGAACGCGTCGAGCGGATTGATCGGCATCTGCGCCGTCGTCCACGCCACGTTCTTCGCGAGCATCTTGAGATGAATCGACGGATCCTTGTGCCCGGTGAATCCGATGTGGCGAATCTTGCCCGCCTTCTGCGCTTCAAGCGCCGCCTTCAACGGCCCGCGCTCAACGATCCAATCGGGATCGTTGTCGTAGTTGATCTCGTGAAACTGCCACAGATCGAGCCGGTCGGTCTGCAACTGCCGCAGGCTTTCATCCAGATTCGCCATCGACGTTTTGTAATCGCGCCCGCAGTTCTTCGACATCAGGAATGCCTTGTCGCGCCAGCCGTCGCGTAGCGCGATGCCCATCACCTTCTCTGCGTCGCCGTTCAAGTAATCCCACGCGTTATCCATGAACGTCAGTCCCGCGTCGATCGCGGTTCGGACCATCCGCGTCGCTGTGTTCTGGTCCTTACCGCCGACGCGGCCGAGGTGCGCGCCACCGAGTGCAAGGATCGAAACCTGCTCGGATGTCTTGCCGAGACGGCGTGTGGGAAGCCCGCCCGGACGGGCCGTCTGCGCAACGGCGGCGAGGAACTCGCGTCGACGAATCATGTTGAGAGGATATCGAAAAATTTTACGCGCCGCGTGGAATAGATCCGCCGCCTCATGGATCAACACGGAGTCGAAAGAGACGGCGCCGTCGATCTTCCGCACACCAACTTCAGGAGATCCAAAATGAACGCACTTCGCAGCGCGGCTTACGCGCTTTGTCTCGCTTTGCCGGCGCTCGCTCAACGCGACGCGCGGCCCGTGCCCGGTAACGGCACGATCGATCAACCCGGCAGCTACATGCTGACCGGCGACCGGCAAGCCGCCGGTGGCCGCGCGGCTATCGTCATCACGTCGAGCGACGTTACGCTCGATCTCAACGGCCAGGGCGTATCGGGCGCAACCGCTATCGAGATCCGCAGCGCAAACGGCGTGACCGTAAGGAATGGCAACATTGCAACGACCGGCATGGGCGTGCTCGTCATGAACTCGAACAATCTTCGCCTCGAAGGACTTAACATCCGCGGCACGGGCAACGAAATGGGCATTGTCGTTGTCGGATCGAAGAATGCGATGATCGCGGGCAATCTGATCTACAACGTCTTTCTCGGAGTGTTTGTGCGCGGCAGCGCAAGCCGTGGAAATCGCATCGCCAACAACACGATCACGGCGGGCACGGGCGGCATGCTCGGCATCTGCTACAACCCGGCGGACAACGATCGCGAAGGACCGCGCGGGGATCTAATCACAGGCAACGTAATCAGCGGCTTCGAGTTAGGGTTTCAGGCGTCGGCAACGTCACGCTATAACCTATTCAAGGGCAACTCGGTGTTCTTTCGCGTGAAGGCGTTTGAGCTGTTGAACGACACCAACAAGGAGTCGGGCACCGACGCGATCAGCTTGCAGTAGCAGTTAATTCACAAAGCGGCGGAGACGGACGTTGTTGACGAGTCCCAGCATCAGGAACACGCTCAACATGCCGGATCCGCCGTTGCTCATAAGCGGTAAAGGAATTCCGGTGACAGGCATGCGGCCGATCACCATGCCGACGTTCACGAGCAAATGAAACAGCAGCGTCGACGCGATACACATGCAAATGTACATGCCTCCGCGATCGGGCGCGGTCTGGGCGTTCTGCACGATTTGCATCAGCAGCAGAAAGTAAAGCCCCAGCACGACCACCACACCAACAAATCCGTGCTCTTCGGCGAACGCGGCGAAGACAAAGTCGGTATGCGGCACCGGCAGGAACTGATAGCGCGTCTGCGTGCCGCGAGTCACACCCTGACCCCACATGCCGCCATTGCCGATCGCGATCTTCGACTGAATGACCTGATAGCCATCGCCTTTCGGATCGCGCGCGGGATCGGCAAAGGTCAAGATTCGCGACTTCTGATAGTCCTTCAACAGGAACCAACTCGACGGCAAAAGCACGACCGCGAACAGACCCAGGACCAACGCATACCGCCAGCGAAGGCCCGCGAGAAAGACGCCCATCAGCAGAATCGGCACGTAGGTAAGCGACGTTCCAAGATCCGGTTGCCGCATCACGAACAACATCGGCAACGCGACCAGCGCGCCCAGTTTGAATAAGTCCTTCCAGTGAATCGATTCCGTCTTCAACTCCGTTAGAAAACGCGCGACCAACAACACAATCATCGTCTTGCCGAACTCGGAGACCTGGAACAGGAACCCGCCAGGCAGTTCGATCCAGCGCCTCGCCTCGAACACCTTCACGCCAAAAAACGCCGTGACGATTAACAGAAAAATCGTCACGCCGTATAATACCGGCACCTGCCCAAGCAGCGTGTGATAGTCGATCGACGAGACGATCCACATCAGGACCAAGCCGGCGACGACAAAGATCATTTGCTTCCACCACATGTTGCGGAACTTGTTTCCCTGCCCCGCGGAGAAGATCTGCAAGATGCCAACCGCACAGAGCAACAGCGACAGAAACAGCAGGCCCCAATCGAAGTCGCGAATCGAGCGGTACGAAGCGGCCATGTTAGAAGCCCTTCGCACCCAGAGGCGCCAGAGCGAGCGTCGGTGTGCGATTCACGTTGCGGCTCTTCTTGTCGAAGTAGACCTTCATCACGTCGCGCGCGATCGGCGCGGCCTGATCACCGTGACCGCCCGCTTCAAACAGCACCGCGATGGCGATCTCCGGATTCACACGAGGCGCGAACGACACAAACCACGCATTGTCGATCAACTCCTTGGCGAGCTTCGAGGACGACTTCAACAACTCGTTCGACGCCAACTGCGCCGTGCCGGTCTTGCCGCAGACCTCCACGCCGGGCAAGCGGGCCGCGCCGCCCGTCCCGCCTTGATTGACCACGCCGTACATGCCGTAGATCACGCGATTGACGTTGTCGAGATTCAGGTTTCCCTTCCGCGGTTCAACACGATTCGGGTCTTTCACCAGATGCGGTTTATGCCACACGCCGCCGTTAGCGATGCCGCCCGTCATCACCGCCAACTGCATCGGCGTCATCGCCAGATAACCCTGCCCGATGGCCACTGAAATTGTATCGCCCGCCATCCACTGTTGCCGCAGCGAGCGCGCCTTCCATTTCGACGAAGGCAGAATGCCGCGCGCCTCATACGGCAGATCGATGCCGGTCTCCTTGCCCAGTCCCGCCAACTCGCCGTACTGCGCAAGATTGTCGATACCGAGCAGCTTGCCCGTATTGTAGAAAAACACGTCGCAACTCACCGCCAGCGCGCGATGCAAGTTCACGGTTCCATGGCCGCTCCGCTTGTGGCAGTGATGATAGTGGCCATAAAAATTCATTCCTCCGTGGCAGGTAAACGTCGTGTTTTCGTCGATGACGCCCTTCTCCAGCGCCGCCAGCGCAACAAGCGGCTTAAACGTCGAGCCCGGCGCCAAGTGCGACTGAATCGCGCGATTGAACATCGGCTTTTCCGGGTTGTTGTAGTACTCGTCCCAGTCCTTCTGCCGGATACGTCCGGCGAACTTGTTCGGATCGAACGCGGGCCGCGACACCATCGCCAGCACCTCGCCATTGCGCGGATCGATTGCCACCACCGAACCGCGACGCCCTTCCATCGCCAGTTCGGCAACGGTCTGCAAATCGAGGTCGATCGTCAACTGCATCGATCTTCCCGGCACCGCTTCTTTGTAGCCGATCACCTCGCGTTCACTGCCTTTGTTATCGACGACCACCTGGCGCTGCCCGTCGGTCCCCATCAACGTGTCGTTATACTGGCGCTCGATGCCCGCCTTGCCGATTATGTCGCCCTGATTGTACTTGGCGAAGTCGGCCAGATCGAGTTCGAACTCCGTCACTTCGCCCACGTAACCGATTACGTGAGACAACAGGTTGTCGCGCGGATAGAGACGATGCTGGTCGTGCAGCAGTTCCAACTCCGGAAATGTATCGGCGTCCCGGTGCGACTCGACAAACGCCACCTCGGCCGGGGTGAGTTCGACTTTCAGTCGAAACGCTTCATACTTCGGCCGCGACCGCATGCGGCGGAGGCGTCCAGTCAACTCCTCGAGATCGAGATTTAGTCCGGCCGCGATCGCCGGCAGATGTTCTTCTTTCAGAGTTTCGCGCGAAAGCAGCACGCTGAAGCTCGAATGATTATCGACGATGATTCGCCCGTCGCGGTCGAGAATTTTTCCGCGCGGCGCCAGCAGCGGCGTAGACTTAATTCGATTGCGCTCGGCGGCTTCCGAGTAAAGATCGTTGTTCTGCACCTGCAGCTTCCAAAAGCCGGCGATGAGGAACAGAAACACGAAGACGGCGATGTACTGAAAGAACACAATCTTGCCGGACGCGTAGTTCGTGTCGTCGTGCAGGACCCCGGGGTCGAGTTTCTCCTGCTCCAGTGGATCGTTCGGATTGTAGGTACTGAGCGCCGGCATGATGCGGTCAGCCTCTCTCCTTCAGCTTATCGAGAATAAGAAACAACGGCACGGCCACAATCGCGTTCAGTAGGCCGAACAGCAGCGTCTGCGTGGCTTTGAACTCATACGGCTGCGCGAGCAAAGCGCGCTGCAGCACCCACGTCAAAAACTGATGGAAGAAGAAAAAGAAAAACGCCAGCGCGCAGCGGACCATCGAGTTGTCGACGTCTATCTTGATGCTCATCGACGCCGAAAAATAGCCGACCAGCGTCTTCACCATCCCGAAGATGCCGAGCGGCTGTTGCGATAAAGCGTCTTGCAAGAGTCCGATCGACGCGCCGATCAACGTCCCGCCGATCGGATTGCGCCGCATCAACGAAAAATACACGGTTACGAGCAGCGGCAGTTCCAAGTAGCTCAAGTACCGGAAGAACAGCGGAACGTTTACTTGAAACGCGATGGCCGCCAGCGGAATGAAAATCTGCCAAACAATGCGGAAGCGGGAGATCTTACCCGTCCGCGGGCTGGTCATCAGTATCTGATCGGAGAGTTCGGTCACTGCTTCCGCTGCGCCTCCGGTTCGGGCTTGGCGGGCTCGGGAGCAAGCAGCGGCGCAACTGGCCGCGTCACCTGATTCGGCTCCATGTTGAAGTTCGGCAACCGCCCGCTGGCTGTGCCGTACTTCACGCCTTGCAGTTCTCCCACGCGTTTCAACTTTTCGCGCAGCCGGTCGGCGTCGGTGGACAACGCAGGCAACCCGCTCTCGGATTGTACCGGGGTGTTCGCTTCACTCGACTCCGACGCCGGGGGCATAATGACCACCGGACCGCTCGCTGGCGCCGAACCTTCGGGTATCGCCTGGTGCACGCCTTCCAAAACGATCAACACTTCCTCCAAGCCGCGCTGTAATCCCGCCGGATCGAGAAAGATCTCTTTGAAAGTCGTGCCCTGTTTCGCTACGCGCGCCTGCCCCGCCGGAATGCCCTTGGCGAAAACGCGGTCGTCGCCCGAGGTAAAAAACCACTCGCCTTCTTCGACCTTCACCTCGTTCTGCACATAGTCCACCAGCACCTGCGAACGCCCCAGGCCTTTGAGCGTTCCCGGTACCCGGTTCTTCTGTGAGATGACGCCGGCCGCAAACGCCGGATCGGTGATCAGCAAAACTTGCGCAGCTTGCGGATACACGAAGGTGACTTTGCCGAGAATCCCATCGGGCGTGATCACGGCCTGCCCGCGCTGCACGCCGTCGGTCGCGCCGCGGTCGACAAATACCGCCTTCGAATTCGTTCCCGTCGCCGTACCGATGATCCGCGCGGCCACCGTTCGCGAACGGGTCTGTTGCTGGAACAGGGCCAGCGCGCGCACTCGATCGGCGGTTGTTAACTCGGTGCGCAAGAACTGGTTCTCGAGCTTCATCTTGTCGAGTTCCTGCTTCAGCCGCTCGTTTTCATGCTGCGCGTTATAGAGCAAAACGTAGCGATTCAAAAAACCAAGCGACGACCCGCGCATAGAATCCAGTCCGCGCGCCAGCGGCGTTACCGCGGTAACAGTGACCGAACGCAGCAGGCTCACGTCGTCTTTGGTGCGCACCTGATACGCCAACAACACAAGCTGCGCGCCGATGACGATCACAAGCACGGCCATGTTCCGGTAGCGGTTCATCGAACTACAGCAACGCTCCTTTGGATGGACGCGGACGCCAACCGGTTACTCGATGGCGATGCGCCGCAACAACTTGAAGTCTGTCAACATCTTACCCGTACCCAGCACAACGCTGGCGAGCGGGTCTTCGGCGATCGAAACCGGCAGCCCCGTCTCTTCACGGATACGCCGGTCCAGGTTCTTGAGCATGGCGCCGCCGCCGGTCAGCACGATACCGCGGTCGCTGATGTCGGCCGACAACTCCGGCGGGGTCCGTTCCAACGCCACACGGATCGCGTTCATGATTGTCGCAACGCATTCGGCAAGAGCTTCGCGAATCTCCGAGTCGTCGATGGTGATCGTGCGCGGCACGCCTTCGATCAGGTTGCGGCCCTTGATCTCCATCGTGATCGGCTTATCGAGCGGGAACGCCGAACCGACCGTCATCTTTACCTGCTCGGCCGTGCGCTCGCCAATCAGCAGGTTGTACTTGCGTTTCAGATACTGCATGATGGCGTCGTCCATCTCGTTGCCGGCCACGCGCACCGAGCGCGAGTAGACGATGCCCGACAGCGAAATGACCGCGACGTCCGTGGTGCCGCCGCCGATATCGACCACCATGTTTCCCGACGGCTCGGTGATCGGCAAACCCGCGCCAATCGCGGCCACCATGGCTTGTTCGACTAAGTGCACTTCCGACGCCTTCGCGCGATAGGCCGAGTCGATAACCGCGCGCTTTTCCACCTGTGTAATCTCCGACGGCACGCCGATTACGATGCGCGGATGGACCAGCATCTTGCGTCCGTGCGCTTTCTGAATGAAGTAATTCAGCATGCGCTCGGTGACTTTGAAATCGGCGATGACGCCGTCCTTCATCGGCCGGATGGCGACGATGTTGCCGGGCGTCCGGCCCAGCATCTCCTTCGCTTCCTTGCCCACGGCTTCCACCTCGCCGTTGGTCTTGTTGATCGCCACGATGGATGGCTCGTTTACGACAATACCTTTGCCTTTGGCATACACCAGCGTGTTCGCGGTGCCCAAGTCGATTGCCAAGTCCGAAGAAAAAAGACTAAAGAGGGAACGGAGATTCATTGAGGCGTGCAGTTACGGCTCGCCGCTGGGAAGCGGCGCGCGCGGGGTCCATTACCAAGCTAGCACGTCGAGCCAGGTTTTGACGAGATTTGTGTAATTATTTCAGTCATTTGGGCCGTCGCGGTAGACTAGGAGGTTGATCACCCGCCGCACTTTTGTATCGACGGGCCTTGTGGCCCTGACCGGTTGCCGCCCCGAACGGGGCAACGGCTACGACGGCCATGCCTTCGTCGCCAACGAAGAGGGATCGGCCATCGCCGCCGTGAACCTCACCGCGTTCGCCGTGACACGCCATATCCGCATCGACGGCAAACCGACGAAGGTCCTTCCCAGTCCGACGCGCGATGCCGTCTGGGCGCTCGCAGGCAACGCAGTCCACGAGATCGACCCGTCGCAATTGGCTTTTCGCCGCAAAATCGCACTGCCCGGCACGGCGTCAGACCTGCTGTTATCGGAGGACGGCGCCGATCTGTGGGCGCTTCTTCCGGAACAGAAGCGCGCTGTGCGGTTGAGCGCCGAAACGTTGACCGTTGCGGGATCGATCGAACTGCCGGGCGAGCCCCTGTCGATGGCGCTGAGCCCCCGCGCGCCATGGGCGGCGGTTGTGTTGAAGGACGCTCCGCCCGTTATCTTCAACACACGCGAAGCGGCGAAACCCTCGGCCTTGGTGCTTCCCTACTTGGCGACGCTCGCCGCCTTCCGGTCCGACGGCAAACAGTTAATGCTCGCGGGTCACGCCGCGAAACAGGCCTCGTTCGTCACGATTCCCGAAGGCCGAACCGTGGCGCACCTGCCGCTTGCGATCAACCCGCGGACAGTCGCGACGAAACCCGATGGCGGCGAGATGTACCTCACCGGCGACGGCCTCGACGCCGTCGTCGTTCTCTACCCCTACATGGCCGAAGTCGGCGAGACCGTATTGGCGGGTAAAGGACCGTCGGCCATGGCTGCCGTGTCGATCCCCGAGCTTGCGTATCTGTTCGTGGCCAACCCGCAATCGGGCAATGTCACCGTGCTCGACATCACGACACACAAGATGGTCGGCGCCGTGCCCGTTGGCAAGGAGCCGGCATTCGTCACGATGACGCCCGACGGTCAGTACGCGCTGGTGCTGAATCAAGCCTCCGGCGACATGGGAGTGATCCGCGTGAAATCGGTCGTGCGCAATCGCGGGAAATCGGCGCCGTTGTTCACGATGATCCCGGTCGGATCGAAACCGGTCGCGGCAGCGGTGCGCGGAGTGTGATAAAACGCAGCAATGCGTTTCATCGTTTTCACACTCGCCTGCTGCTACGGCCAGAACATCGGCATCGCCATGTTGATGCACGAGTCCAACTCGTTTAACGGCTCTCTCACTCAACGCGCCGACTTCACCGTAACCAAGGGCGGAGCGCCCAATTGGCGGGCGTTTTTCGCCGCCCAGAAGAACGAAGTCACCGGCGCGCTCGACGTCTTCGGGGCCGACTCGAAGGTGCGGATCACCGAAGGACTTTACGGCTCGGCCACGCCGAAAGGGCCACTGGCAAAGGCTGTCTACGAGTCGCTGGTCAGTGAACTGATCGCGTCGCTGAAGGCCGGACCAAAGCTCGACGGCATTTTTCTCGCGCTGCACGGCGCCATGGTCGCCGAGCACTTTCCGCAAGCCGACGACGAGACGATGCGCCGTGTACGCGAGGCGTTCCCGAACATCCCAATTGTGATCACGCACGACTTTCACGCCAATATCTCGCCGCGGTCGTTGAGCTACTGTACGGCGCTGATCGTCTATCAACAAACGCCGCATCTCGACACCCGCGAACGCGGCCAGCGCGCGGCACGCATTCTGTTGCGAACGCTGAGCAGGGAAATCAAACCGGTGCAGTCGATCGTGAAGCCGCCGATGGTCTTCAACATCCTCTATCACAACACCTACTCCGGCGTGCTCCACCCCATCACCCAAGATTCGATGGCGATCGAGCGCAATAATCCGAAGATCCTTTCGGCCTCGGTGCTCGCGGGATATCAGTACGCCGATGTGCCGTTCATGGGGCCATCGGTCATCGTCGTCACCGACAACGACCGCGACCTCGCTGAGCGCGAAGCCAAACGGCTTTCAGACCGCCTGTGGGCCGTGCGCGATGAGTTGAAGATGAACGCGCCGAACCCAGCGACGGCGGTCGCCAACGCCATGAAAGCATCGAAGTTTCCCGTCGCGCTGATGGACACCGGCGACAATATCGGCGGCGGTTCGGCCGGCGACTCGACGTTTATCATCGCCGAATTGTTGAAGCAGAAAGCCGAGGGATGGGTGGTCACGATGTTCGATCCTGCCGCAGTCGATGCGGCGTTGAAAGCAGGCATCGGTGGCAACTTTGACATGGCCGTCGGCGGCAAATCCGACAAACAGCACGGCACGCCTGTACGCGTGCGCGGCCGCGTGCGTTCGTTCGATGACGGCAACTATATAGAACCCGCCGTACGTCACGGCGGCAGCACGTTCTATCGCATGGGCCTTACGGCGGTGATCGAAGCCGAAGGGTCGACGCCGCTTCTCAAGAATTACCTCGTCTTGACGAAAGAGCGCTCTTCGCCGAACTCCATTCACCAGATCGTGCATCTGGGTATCTACCCCGAACGGCAGAAAATCCTCGTAGCCAAGGGCACGATCGCGCCGCGTGCGGCCTACGAACCGGTGTCGGCCGAAATTGTGCTCGTCGACTCACCCGGCGCCACCGCCGTGAACCCCGCACACTTCACATTCAAGCTCGTGCCTAAGGATTTGTTCGGGTTGCGGCCGTAAACGTGCGCAGAAGATTTTCGCCCAGAAACTTGCGGATGCGCGTCTCGCTCCAACCGCGCTTCTGCATAGTTGCGGTGAGCTTCGGAAAATCGCGGGCATCACGGATGCCGATCGGGAACGTCGGTCCCCCGTCGAGATCCGATCCAAGCGCCACGTGATCCTCGCCGGCGATCGCGATGGCGGCTTCCACCGGCTCCAGCCACTGGTCGATGGTGCAACGCGCCGAATCCGGTGCGTTGGCCACGCCCATCATCGGATGATGATCCTTCACCAACGCATCCACCTCGAGTATCGACATGTCCTTCGGCTGCTTCGCCACCGCCGTCGTGTCCCAAAACACGCGGCCGGCTTGCTTGGTGCGGAAGTCGAACATCGGACGGTAGTGAAACTCGCAACCCGAGTGGAAACCGATCACGCCGCCCTTGGCCGCAAGCTCTTTGAGTAGATCGTCGGACATGGTGCGCGGGATGTCGTTAAAGCGTTTGAGTCCATGATGCGTCGCAACGACCGGCCTTGTCGAAACCGCAAGCACGTCGCGAATCGTCCGCTCGCTCGCGTGCGAAATATTGATCAGAATGCCCAGCCTGTTCATCTCGGCGACAACCTTCTTGCCGTGCTCGTTCAGCCCGCCAAACGGGCCTTTCGCACAGCAGGACTCGGCGAAGTTGTTCGCCCAATTGTGCGCCGGAAGTTGCATCACACGGAGACCGCCGCGATGGAGTTCGCGCAGCACGCCGAGGTCTCCATCGAGATCAAAACCACCTTCCAAATCGAGCACCGCCGCGATCTTTCCCGTCCCCGCGATGCGCCGGACATCCCCACCGTTGTAGGCGATCTCGATCAGTTTCGGATTGGCGGCAATCTGTGTCTTGGCGAGATCCAGCAACCGCAGCGTGTGCCGCGTTTCATGCCGCGCGGGGTAGTACTGTTCTTCGACGAAAATGCTGAAGAACATCGCGTCGATACCGCCTTCCTTGGCGCGCGGCAGATCGACCTGACCGTCATTGAAGCGATCGGCGATCGATCCGCCCTTGTAAAACTGGCGGTTGATCATGTGGACGTGGCCGTCAAAGATCAGGGCCTTTTCGTGAAGTTGCGCGAAGGCGGCGGCGCTGAGCAGAAGTAGGTATTTCATGCGGTTTGGACGAATGGATTACGCGGCGCGTCATAGCGAATGGCGAGCCCCGGAGTATCGACGGCGCGGCCCGAGCGCTTGGATTCAAAGAGATGGGCCAACGCACCCGTCGTAAGCAGCGTGCGTTCGACCGGATACTGCGGCTTGCCGGTCAAGAACATTTCTTCGATGTTATGTACCAGGCCGTCAAAGTGCGGCAGCGGGCGCGACCGCACCGAGGGGCCGAACATGCAGGCGTTGATTTTACCGTTTGCCTGCGCGGCAACAGCCCAGTGCTGCGCGACGCCGTTCAGTAGGAAACACTTTGTCTCGAGACCGTCGCGGTATCGGACAACGAAACACACGGGCTTCTTGACCAGTTCTTCGAAATGGCCCTTCTTGGCATCTGGCATGGTTTTGATCGCGGCTTCGACAAGCGGTTCGACGCCGTGTATCTGATCGAGCGCCCGTTGGCCTTCGATCATCTCGACGCGCGCGATGCCGGTTTCGCCGCCCGCGCGGCGCTCGACGATCGATTGCAACGCTTCCAGCGTGTGAAAGCCGTACGCGTCGTTATCTCCGTACCCGATCGCAACCGCGCCCGTCATCTTCTCACCAAGCGCTGGAATCCAGTGCGGCGAACGGACCGAAAGCGGAATCGACGATCCAGCCATCCACGGCGTCTTCAGCTTCGCGGCGCGGTCGTACAAGGACTTGGCTTTGTCCCAGGAATACGACAGGTGCTTGTCGAAAAACGTCGGCAGGGCGCGGCCGCGCTTTTCGTAGACATCCAGAATCTGCGAGAACAACTCGAAGCGCGGATACATCTTCTGGCCAACGTCGTTGTTGGGATAGTTGCCGTGCTCACCGACGAAACAGACCGCATCGATGTCGGGTGTGATTGCGGCCTCGATCGAATCGACGATGCGGAACCCATGCCGCGCGGCGAGATCGCCGCCCATGTCTTTCTCATGCACCTGATGCATGTAGAGCGTGACGACGTCGCAGCGATTGGCGTGCCACTTGCCATGCGGAGAACAACCGGCCATTAGGCGGCCGAGAATCACATCGGCGTGCGACCAGAAGTAGTAGGTGGTGACGATCGCGGCTACGCGCGGGCGGCGCGGTTGCGCCAGCGCGGGCGCGGCGATCAGTGGAAAGATGTCTCGGCGTCGCATTGGTATGTTCTCTACGATATACGGTTACGGGATGCGGTACAGCATCGCGACACCGGGATCATGATAGGCGAGCTCGGACCCAGGCGGAGGATGAACGTCCTTGAGTGAAAATCCCGCGTCCAACAACCAATAACCTCCGCCTTCCAGAACCTGACCCCGCGCAACAGACCGCATCGAGAATTGCCGCACCGAAAGCGGTCCGCTTTCGCGGCGCCGATAGCTGCGCTGACTCCTCGGAACAAAGTGAAATTGCAGCAGGCGGAAGGTCTCACTATCGACAACCACCGTCGCCCCGGCTGGGATCGTTTCTCGGAGCACGTGTTCAAGTCGGGTGAGGCGCGCCGCCTTCCACGCTTCGGTAGGGATATTGTGAACATCGGCCATTGGGAACGCTAGCGTGAGCGGCACGCCCCATCGGGCGAACGGGAAACGGCGAGCCAGCCAGTCGATCGAGACACCAATCGCGAGTAGGCAGATCACGCCGATAACAACGGTGTGCCGCGATCGGCCGAATGGATAGACTCTTAGAATTGCGCCGGCAACCGCGGCAAATGGCATGACACACAGGCAAGCCAGCGGGTCGCGCCGCAACAGCCAGAGTCCGATACCAATAGCGGCGAACGCGAAAGCGATCGTTCCCGCGGGAATTCCGCCGGCGAGATACACGAGTTGCTTGAACACTCCGGTGGCCGCAAATATGGCAATGCTCTGCCCTCGAACCGGGAACGCGCCGAAGAGATAGGTCTTGATCAACGACTCAGTGATAGACGACTGGGCGATGGGAGCGACGACGGTGACGTAAAGCGCGGCGTAGAGACTTAGGGCAAGCGCCTGCCCAACGGCCCAGACGCGGAAAAGCGAACGGATCGAGGAATGCATCAGAGCGTAACAGCCCAATCCGATCGCCGCCCAGACGATCATGAATTCGGAAAGAATCGCTATGTACAAGTAGCCGAAGTGCAAGACAAGCCATCGACGGGAGAGCGTATCGAAAGCCTTGTCGAGCGCGATCATCGCCGCCACGATCGCGGCTAGCGCGATGGCGTAGCCACGAATCTGTATCGTAAGCAAGACAAAATTTGGAAGCGCGGCGATCAACGCCGCGAGCCCCCACGCAGTAACCGCGTGAACATGGCGGCGCAGCCATACGGCAATCAGCGCGGGAAGGACGCCGCCAGCGACGACTGATGGTAGACGCAACCACCAAAGCTGCTCGCTGACAAACGCACTTAGCCAGACGAGCCAGAAGCTGAGCGGCGGGTGATGGTATGCGGAAAAGTCTCCGGAGATGGCGGCTGATGAATGCATCGCCTCATCCGGATTGAGATAAAGTGTGGCGGTATAGTACGCCCGCAACGCGATCGTGAGGAACGTTAACATCAGGGCGAATTGGCGCTCAGGAATCGGAATCCACTGATCATACGACACCACGTGGTAAGATAGAAAAAGTCGCGCGCGATTGGATCAACGCCGCGCGGCGTAGAGCCGGAGAGATGGCCGAGTGGTTGAAGGCGCACGCTTGGAAAGCGTGTTTAGGGGAAACTCTAACGAGGGTTCGAATCCCTCTCTCTCCGCCAGCAACATAATTCGATAAGCCGCTTGTAATGATCGGTTTACGTGTTACTGGACCCTTTGCCGTTTCGCCTTTGCGGTGCCAATTGGTGCCACCGCGCCGACCTGGGTTTTTGCGGTGCCATCGCCCGACCGGATCGAATCCCACAATTCCGCCGTCGCCTGTTCGTCGCTCGGCAGCGCGTGAGCATAAATTTTCGCCGTCGTATGCGGGCTGGAATGGCCGAGGCGCTTACTCACAACGGCAAGCGGCGCGCCCTTGCTCAACAAGATCGAACCGTGCGAATGCCTGAGCGTATGGACGTTGACCCGCTTCATGCCGAGCGTCTTCGCGATCCGGCGTAATCCCATGCTGATCGCCTGAGGCCGAATGTGCTCGCCGTCAACGCGGGCGAGAATCAAATCGAGATCGCGGCGGTAGTCCGCGCCGATCATTGCGGCGACCTGCTCTTGCTCGGCGCGGTGCATTTCTAGATAGCCGAGGGTGTTCGCCGACAGCACGATATTGCGGACTTGGCGCGTCTTCGTCGGCTTCTCGTCTACGCTTCCATCGTCGCGCTGGAATACCGCGCGCTGCACTCGTAACTTGCCCGTTTCGAAATTGAGATCGGACCATTTCAAGCCGCACAGTTCTCCGCGCCGAAGGCCAGTATCGGCGGCAAGTTTGACCACGATGGAAAGCCACGAACCGGCGACGGCGGCTTCGAGCCGCTCGATCTCCGCCGTTTCAATCGCGGCGGATTCCGCCGTGTCCGATGGCCGAAGCACGCAACCGGCGGCGGCGTATGGTCCGAAAACTCGATCAGCCGCACCCCAAGGCCACCCAGTGGATGCAGGTCTGTGCGAAACTTCGGAACTTGAGCCGGCGAATGCTCCGGAAACTCCGCGGATCAAGCAAGAGGCGCCAAAATCGTGGACACGGCGCAGACCTTCGGCGTATCAACCGTTCATCACTGATT
>VFZW01000040.1 GCA_016871055.1 Acidobacteriota bacterium | reverse complement strand
TACCACCGCACGCACAACACCACGATCTCGCCATCGAAGTGGCGGCGCGCGAACAGCTCTTCAACCGGAACGAAGGAGGGCATTGCGTCATTCTCTCTCATCTCGGCAGGTTTGCACCAGAGCCCCTAAACGCAGTACGCCGGCGTCTTCGATTCCCCCAGGGTCCGGTAGTCGATCGTCACTTCTTCGCCCTCTCGAATCGGAGCGAGCGCGTAGTACTCCCAATCGGTGTGTCCCGCGTTCGGCCTGTCGGAATGATTCAAGAACCATCCCACATCGACGCAAGTAAAGCTCCGCGGGCAGTAGTAGCCTTTGCCCTTTTCACCCTCGACGCCATGAACCTCCAACAATCGTCGAGCGGCTTCCGACGGCGCCTCTGCCAGAAACCGCGTCTCGCCCTCAAACAACACCAGCCGCGCGCCCACGTCGATGTCGTGATTCGCAAACACGCCGATACCGTGAATTGCCGAAACTCCGAGCCGAAAAGAAAACTCGTCGGTTTGTTTCATGCCCTACGCCAACACCCGCGCCGCCAACTTCTCGCGGATCACCGACGAAACCGTGTATCGCGCGAGCACCTCCTCCGGCATCGCCGAGGCCCCCGAAATACTGCCAAGGCAACCGACCTCACCGCACTGGCAATGAAACACATCCGCCATCTCCCACTCGGTCGCCGGATAGAAGAACCGCAACTCGTTGCCCGGTTCGATATCGCGCAGCGCCCGTAACTCGCCCGCGTCCACTTCAAACGAAACGTTCGGTTTGCAGGAGTGATTGACGTAACGAAGCTCGAACGGTTGTGGCTCCGCATGTTCCTCGGCGCCGCACTGCACCGTCCATTTGCTCGGGCTCGAAGTCCGCTCCGCCCATGTCAGCGGACTCACCGCATCGCCTGCCTTCCAAGCGTGCCGCGCTACCAATCCCAGACCGAACGTGTTCTGCACAATCTCCCATGGGGGACGCCAACCCGGCGCGGTATTGTTCCACGCCAACCGCACAAACTCCGAAACGTGCTCGCCATACCGCTCGCGAATTTCAGGAAGCAGATGATCGCTGCCGGTGATCACGCGCCGGCACTCGGGCGCGCCGCAGCGGCATTCGAAGGACGCCATCGCCGGGCCGCAAAAAGTCGCGTAATCGGCCGACAACTCCTCGTCCGGACGAATCACACGCCGTGCGACGAGATCCAGCCCTTCAAGCCACGTGTTCGGATTGCACGAATGATTCAATGGTCGCCAGTCCTCGGGCTTGTCGCTCCACAAAACATGCAGTTCGCTGGTCAGCGGCCAGGCGTACTGTTCAAACCACCGCCGTTTCATGCCGCGCCAATTCCGCTCCACCTGATGCCGCGAAGCCAGCACGTGCGACTCCTCTTCATACCGCACCGCGACCTCACCTTCGGCTATCGTGTGCCTCGCGAACATTCCGAATCCGTGGTCGCGCCGGTGGCGTATCTCCCACGGCCGGATAGCCCAATTGCGCCGCCGCAACGCGCATCGCAGCAGGTGTTCGACAAATCCGCGATGGCCTGCCGGATCGTTCGCCAGACTGAAGTCTGCGCCATCAAAGTCGGCCTCCGGATAGAACACGGCACAGTTGGGGCTCATCTCCAACAGGTAGATCTCGCCCGCCGCGTCGACGCGCAAATCGCACCGTCCGTAGCCAGTCCCTCCAAGCGCCGCGAACGTCAGCGCCGACGCCTCCCGCAAACGCTCCGCCAACTCCCCATCGGCAACCATCCGCATGCCGATCTTCGCCTTCCACTTCAAATCGAAATGCTTGAATGTCTCGCCGTCTGGAAATAGAAACTCGACCGGCGGCAGCGCCCACGCCTCTTCGTTTACATCGCGCGACTCGGTGACCAGCACCGAATACTCCGCGCCTTCAATAAACTCTTCAATCAGCGCCGCGCCAAACTCATCGATTGTCCGGGCAACTTCGGCGAGCAGCATCACCGCCGTGGTCACTCGCGAATTGGGCGTAATGCCGAGACTTGAATGCCCGTTTGGGTGTTTCACCAGCATCGGAAAACGCAGGTCGCGCAGCGCTCGCTCGGCATCGGCTATCTCTCGCGCCATCACGTAGGCCGGAAACCGCACGCCGACCGAATGACACGCCATCTTCATCGCCTCGCGCGTCGGATCGTAAAACGCGGAACCCGCTCCCGTGAATGCCGCGTTCATACGTTCCAGCGCCTGCACTACCTCGATCCCCGGAGCGTCGTCCTCCCACGAACCGTCGCACATGTTGATGATGACATCGAATCCGCGCCGAACGATTCCCGCCACTTGCCGCACCGCCGTCGTCTTCTCGATCCGAAAATTTTCGAACTCGTGCCCACCCAGATAGGGCGCTACATCGCACTGCGAATCGTAGGGAACGAACGGCAGAGTCGAGTCGGCGTAGTGTGGATGAAGGATCGCGATTTTCATTTACGGAATAAACTTGCGGCACGCTGGTGCGCCGCACCGGCAAACGAACGGCTCCCGGTAGATGCTTGAGAGTCCCTGATAGTCTACCGTCAGTTGTGTGCCTTTGGCGATGAAAATTTTCGCGATCAGATCGCGCCCGCGAGGAATCAGGTTTGGCTCGCAGCTATGGTCGATCGGCCGCCATTCCTTATCGCTGTTCGGCGGCCGCATCCGCGCCTGCGTTTCATGCGTCTCGACAACGTCTCCCGCGTGAATGTCGCGCGCCGCGAACAGCCGGAAGCCGTTCGATCGGTCCTGCCGCAACTCGACCTTCGAACATCGCCGCGCCGCGCATCGCAGCAGGTGCTCGAGAAATCCGCGATGCCCTGCGGGGTCGTTGGCGAGAATAAAATCGGCGCTGCCGAATAAGCCCTCCGGATAGAAGATCGAACAGTTCGGATTGATCTCGAGAAGATAGATCTCGCCGGCGGCGTTCATCCGCAAATCGCACCGGCCGTAGCCCGTTCCCCCCAATGCCGCGAACACCCGCGCGGCGGCGTCTGTCAGCGCGGCATCCTCAACCGGCGCTATTTCCATTTGCTGGAACTCTCTCCACTTCAGATCGAAATGTTTGAACGACTCGCCTTCCGGAAAGCGAAACTCCACCGGCGTCAGCGCCCACGCAAGCTCGGCGGGCGTCCGCGCCTCCGCAACCAGCACGGTGAACTCGCGCCCTTCGATAAACTCCTCGATCAACGCACCGCCAAACTCCTGGGTCACCCGCGCGCACTCGTTCCGTAATTGCCGCACATCCGTGACACGTGACTCACGCCTAATGCCGACGCTCGAATATCCATGCGGATGTTTCACAATCATCGGAAAATGCAGTTCGGCCAGCGCGCTCTCGACATCGTTGATCGCGTAGTTCGGAAACAACACTCCCGCCGCGCGGCACGCCATCTTCATCGCCTCGCGCGATGGATCGTAGAACGCCGAGCCCGCGCCCGTGAACGGAATGTTCAACCGTTCCAGCACCTGCACCACTTCAATGCCCGCGCGATCTTCGTCCCACGCACCGTCGCAGAGATTGACGACGGTGCCGAAGCCCTGGCGCGCGATCTCGGCCACCTGCCGCACGGCCGTCGCTTTCCTAATTTCGAAGTGCATCCACTCGTACGAAGGCAAATAGCGCGCGGGATCCGGACGCGGATCGAGATCCTTGAATGGAACATCGGATCCTTCGAAGGACGATGTCAAAACGGCGATCTTCATCTGCGCGTCAATCACCGAGCTTCGCGCCCGCCAACGCATCGAACTCGAAGTAGTTGCAGGTCAGTTCCTCGCCCGCCGCGATATCGCGCGCCGCGACGTTGGAGCCGTCGCCGATCTCGATCACGTTTGGATCGGCGGAGTGATTCATGTGCTGCGCGTGATCGCCGCAAAGCACCATCGCGCCTTCGAGCGCGTATCCATACACCTTCAAAAACTCGCGCGTTGTGTTCGGCAGCGAGTCCAATGCGGATGCCTCAACGACAACGTCGAGGCCTTCGTCAAACCGCCAAACTACCTCGCCGCGCGCGATCGCGCGCACAGCGAAACAACCAAGGCCGTGTAATGGACTCGAACGCAGTTCTGTATTGACGCGAAGCAAGGCCCATCTTAACGCGACTACTAAAACGCGCCAAGTTTTTCGCCGGCCACCAGCAACGCATACGCTCCGATGATCCGCGCCTGTTGCGGCACCGAAGACTCCGGCGCCTCCGTGTTTAAGCGCAACAAGGCCAGACCGTACTCGCCACGCTTTATCATCGGCACCGCTTGCTCCACCGCCGTCGAGCGCGTCTCAAACCCGCCGATCCGCTCCGCTGTCGTCTCGATCGCGCACGCCGCCGGGCACCGCGATACAGTTCCACCGAGCAGCACGAGGCCGGCCACGATGCCAGCCAATCCGTTTCTCATGCTTGCCTTCATACATCTATTTGGACGAGCGGACTTGCGATTTGTTTCCCTTGATTTTTACCAAACTGCAATACACCCATCGGACACACCGTGACGCAGATCCCACAACCGATGCACGAACTGTTTGCATTGTTCAATTCTTGTTGCAGCATGGCAAATCGCATCACATCGATTCCGACCTGGCAGTTCCGCGTGCACTCGCCACATGCGATGCACCTTTCATTGGCGGTGATCGCAAACCGGCTCCAACCTTTACGCGTAAACCACGCCGAGAAAAGCTCCATCATCTTCGCTAGCGGACACCAATACCGGCACCAAACCTTGCCGCCCAGAAACGGATACAGTCCCACCGGCAAGATGCCCACCAGCCACACATCGGCGAACAGGTGATAGTATTCCAGCCCCGTTTGCGCGGGTTTCGCAAGGACCTTGTAAACGTCACTTGCCACCAGCAGCAGCGTTACGACAATCGCCGCTCCCAGCACGGCCACGTTCATCCTCTCTAATCGGATCGCTGCCGCGCCCTTCGGTGCAAGATGCCGCCAGCGGTCGCCAAACGTTTCCGCCAACCCGCCGCAGCCGCAGATCCACGAACAATACCGCTTACCGTACAGCAGCACAAATACTGGAATAATCCCGAAGCTCAACAGCAGTCCCCAATAGATCCACACCTGATGTGGATTGCCGATAAACGTGTAAAAGAACAACGGCCACGCATAGATCAGCCCGTACGATCGCCACAGGTTGTTCGTAAAGTTCGGATCTCGCGCCAGCGTCTCGCCTAACCACTGATTCTCCACCGCAATTCGGAACAGAAACTCCGGAATCAAGAAAAAGAACAGCCACTGAAAACCGATCAGCGACACATACCGCCAGATTTGAAACTTGTCGCGCCGGTCGATTCCCCAGCGCTTCATCGCCTGAATGCCGAACACGGTCATCAGCGTTGTGTACAGCACGGTATACCAGAAGGACCACCCGCGCCCGCCGAAGCTCACCAGCTTGTGTCCCCAGCCGGTAAACGGCCAAAACTCGTTGTTGTCGCCGCCCTTGACACCGTAGATGAAGTAACTCACCGCCAGCGAAAGCGCCAAAAACGCCCAACGCCGCCAAGTCCATTCGTTCTCCAAACGCACGCCGATTTGTTTTAAGAACGCCGCGGGCGGGTCGGCCCCGATGAGCACAAACGCGCGGTTGTACGGCACATGTCCGCCGTTCACGATCGCGCTCGCCTCTTCAAACGCCGTGACCTTCGACTCGCGCAACACGCGAAACTTCGAAAGCTTCGTCCGATTTGCCGCGAACAACCGGTGGAACTCGCGGCCCCTGTGCACAAGCGTCACCTCGTTGCCGCTCTCCGCCAGCGCCGCCGCCGCTTCAATGGCGCTGTTGCCGCCGCCAACGACCAGAATATTCTCCCCGTGAAAATGCGACGGATTGTACAAACGATGATGTACGTTCGCGCGGTTTTCACCCGGTACGCCGAGCTTCCGCATGCTCCCGCGTTGCCCCGTCGCGATCACAACGCGCGCCGTCGTATACTGCCCCTTCGAAGTCGTCACGCGCAGAATGCCGCCATCGCGCACGAGCCCCAATACCTCTTCGCCGAGCCGCACGTCCAGATTGCTCGCCGCCTCGCCCCACTTCGCCAACAACTCCTCGCGCGTCGCCTCTTGCAGCCACAGCAGACCCTCAACGGGCCGCGACACCGGCTCGTCGTAGACGACCTTCCCAAGCGGAAACTCTTCGATCGTATTGGCCAACGACGACTTCTCAAACACCGCAACCCGCAACCCGCGCGCCAGCAAGCTCAGCGCGCAGTTCAACCCCGCCGCGCCCGATCCCACTATCGCGACATCGAATTCCACATCGCCGCGCCGCTCCAATCCGGCCAAATGCCCGGCGAGTCGATGCCCTTGCTCCATCGCAAGTTTCACCACCGGCGCGCCGGCCAAATCGCCGACGACATGCACGCCCGGAACGCTCGACTCGAAATGCGCGCCGATCTCCGGCCGGCGCGTGTCCATGTTCGCCGACTCCAGGATTTTTCGCAGCATGCCGCAAGTATTATCGCAGACTGCGTGAGAATAATTCCCCGCACCGGCCACTATCTATATACATGCGCCAGTTTGTATGTATCGCGGCCCTGGTTCTGGCCGCCAGCGCCGCGAGTGTCGGCGGCCGCGCCGACTACATTGGCGGCACCTCGGCCGACTTCGACCGCCGCGTCTCCGGACGCCTCGTGACCACCGGTGTCGAGACGCTTCAGTTCGTCGCAAAGGGCAAATCCGTCGCCATCGCCTACGACCGCATCCACACGCTCGAATACGGTCAGAAGGTCGACCGCCGCTACGTCAGCGCCGTGCTCGTTTCGCCCTTGTTCCTGCTCGCCAAATCGCGCAAGCACTTTCTCACCCTCGGCTACAACGACTCCGGCGACCGCGAGCAGGCTCTCATTTTCCAGGTCGACAAATCGGACGTGCGCGCCGTTCTCGCGAGCCTCGAAGCACGTACCGGCCGCAAGGTGACCTATCAGGATCAGGAAGCGCGAAAGGCAGGTAAAGGATGAGAGTTGTATTGTGGCTTACGATTTCGCTCGCGGCCTTCGCGCAAGACGACGCGCAACTGCTCAAGGTCAGGCGTGTCTTCGTCGAACGTCTGCACGGCGGCGATACCGCGCAGCACTTTCGCGAAATGCTGATCAGTTCGCCACAAGCCTCGAGACTCTTCGTCATCACCGAGAACGCCGAACGCGCCGACACAACACTAAAGGGCGCATCCGAAGACCTCGTCTACACGGAAACTTTCTCATCCAGCGAAGGCCTGCACGCGCGCACACAAATCGGTGGCTCGCGATCGACCGGCACAATCCGCGGCGCGTCCGGTCTCAGCGTCGGCGAGCAGGAGTCGACCCGTATCGCCGAGCGCAAACACGAAGCCGCCGCGTCGGTACGCCTTGTGAACAAGGACGGCGACGTGATCTGGTCCACGACCCAGGAGTCGCAAGGCGCTAAATTCCGAGGCGCCAGCGCCGATGTCGCCGCCAAGATCACGCGTCAACTGGCCGACGATTTCACCCGCGCTCGCAAGACAACTGCGTCAAAATCCGCACCCGCTTCCGCTGTGCCGTAGCGCCCGTCACGATCTTCACTTCCTGCCGCGCAACGCCGAAGTGCCCCGGCCAAAAAGCCACACAACTCGTAGTTGGCGCGCCCTCCCTCCGGCGCTGACTTCAAGAGAATCTTCAGCGTGCCGTCCGCCATCTCACCAGCCATCTCGGCGCGCGCGCTGCGCGGAATCACCTTCACGTTCAGCTCCACCGGAACGTATCCCCGATCTCCGTCCAACCGATCCGCCTCACTGCGCTACCCGCTGCCGCATGCAGTCGTTCCAACGGCTCATGCAGCGGTTCGTTACTCAAGCGAAACGTCTTATGATGCACCGGCAGCACCATCTCCGCGCGCGCATCGTTCCCCATTTGCCACGCCTGCTCCGGATTGCAATGCACCCGAATCCACGGGTTGTACGCACCGATCGGAAAAATCGCCAGCTCCGGCTTTGCATTGTTCGGTAGCTTGCGGAACGAATCGGTAAGCGCCGTATCGCCCGCGAACAGCACTTGGCGGTTGTTCACTTTGATCACGTAGCCGTTGTAGCCGCGGTAGGTATCGGTCCGCATCCGCGCGCCCCAGTGGCTTACCTCGAACGCCGTCACCTCCGCCCTGCCGGCCTGCGTGTGCCTCCCCCACCCCAACTCGGTCACGCTTCCATAGCGCTCTCCGCGAATCAGATCCGCCGTCGACGACGCCATCACGACGTGGGTGCCTTTACTCTCCAACGCTCGCAGCGTCGGCACATCCATGTGATCCATGTGCGCATGCGAAAGCACAATCAGATCGATCTTGGGCAGCGACGTCAATACCATCGGCGTGTTGACCAGCCTCTTCACTCCCACGGTAATCGGCCCGATTCCAAGCCCCGCATACTCGCTGAAAACGGGATCGGTCAACACCGTCACGCCGTCGATTTTCAGCAACACCGTCGAATGTCCGAGCCACGCCGCGTGCACACCGCGATCCGGCCAGTTCGAAACATCAACTTGCTTCGGCGGCATCGCCACCGGCCGCCCGCGCTCGGCCCACCATTGCTTGACGAATCCCATCGGAATCAGTCGCGAACCCGCGACGACAGCCGCGCCCGCCGCTACTGCGCCCACTGCAAACGCCCGCCGAGTCCACTTACCAGCCACTGCCGAACCGCTCCTCTGTCCACGGGTCACCGTTCATGTGATACCCGTTGCGTTCCCAGAAACCCGCTTTATCGTCGGCCATCAACTCGATGCCCGCTAGCCACTTCGCCGACTTCCACGCATACAGCCGCGGTATCACTAATCGCACCGGTCCGCCGTGTTCGATCGACAGCGGCTCACCGTTGTGATGCGTGCAAACCAGCGCGTCTTCGGCCAGGAACTCGTCGAGCGGCAAATTTGTCGTCCATCCGCCGTCGTAGCCGTATGCAAGGACGAACTTCGCATCCGGCTTCATGCCACCAACCAACTCCATCAAGCGCCGCGTCGACACCCCTTCCCACAAATTATCGAGTTTCGACCACCGCGTGACGCAATGAAAGTCCGAAAACACCTGCACGCGCGGCAACGTGTTGAACTGCTCCCAATCGAAATCGACGGGGTTGTTGACCAGTCCCAAGATTGACAAGCGCCAATCGGCAGTTGTCACCCGCGGCGGTCCGAACGCGTCGAGGACCGGCCACTTCACCGTTAGCGATTGTCCCGGCGGAATCCGGTTCTCTCGCAACGTGTCCGGCGAAATGATCGCGCCCGCGGGTGGATTTTTCGTTTTCATGTTCGATGTACTAATAGGATGCCAGACGCCGCTATTAATCCAAAAGACGGTGCGGAGATCGTATTCGTTCCCGCCGGCGAGTTTCAGTTTGGGCTGACCGATACCCAGGTCGCCGAAATCAAAGAACGGTCTTCGGGCGCCGCCGCGGGCTAGTTAGATGTGATGCGCCCAGAGCACCCCTTGATGCTTCCAGCCTTTTGGATTTACAAACATCCCGTCACCTTCGCACAATATCGGGCGTTCTGCAAAGCGACAGGCCGCTTCATGCCGGACTCCCCAGCGCACGTTTACGAATGGCCCCAGAAGTGGACCGATCGTCACCCTGTGACTTATGTCGCCGACTGCGCGGCTTACGCCTCCTGGGCCGGCGGCGCCGTTCCCTCCGAACAACAGTGGGAAAAGGCGGCGCGTGGTATCGATGCCCGATTCTTCCCATGGGGCAACGAATTCGATCCCGTCATGCTTCACAGTGCAATTGCGCCACATCCGCGGTATCCATCGACGCCCTGTCCCATCGGAATTTATCCACACGCAGCCAGTCCATACGGAATCGAAGACTGCTGTGGCAATGTCGCCGAGTGGACCTCGACACAGTGGAACAACGACCGCCTCGTACTCCGCGGATCGACCATGCACAACCTGCGTCGAGAGGCTCATTTGGTCACCGCGCGCGCACACGCCCGCGCTGGGGACTGCCTCAATCTGGTGGGCTTCCGAGTCGTGCTCGGTTGACGCGCTCCTGCCGCCAAGCCGTTCTAACGCCGGATCGTTACCACAACCGGTGAGCTCTGCTCCGCGCGCGACAATGATCGAACCTGAATGACCGCCGGGCCGGGCAGCACATTCTCTGGAATCTGGGCCGAGATTTGCCCATCGGAGGTCTGAATCAGCGGCAGCGGCAACTCGTTCATCACGACGCATGAGCCGCCCAGCACAGTCGGTGCCGGTATCGTATCGGCCGTCGCTGGATCCGCAAGCCGCGCGCCGCTGACCGTGATAAACGACCCTGGGCGCAGGTTTTGTGTTCCGTCGGCGCTGTTGACGATGCCGCGATTGCCGGCCGTTATTTCCGGCCGCGGTGCGGTCCCGTTCGAGTAGATCGGAATGACACTCAAACCGCTTACGCCAATCGAATACGCAGTGTTGTTCGAGTCCACCACGATTTGGCGTGGCGGCACGTTAACCCGGGCCGCGCCAAAGACGCTGAACTGCGGATTCTCGGGCGCTACCGCGACAACCGTTTCCGCGCCGGTCTGAATGTTGACCAGTTCCAGCGTCGCCCGCGCGTCGTCGCGCGTCGCGGCGTTGAGGTTTTGCCGCACCGGCGTCGTCATGCGCAAGAAGATGTTCTCATTCAGCGCCGTAACGCTCGCGACGTTGCGTTGGCCGTTCGAAACGATCGTCTGCGTCGGCGGCTGGCCCGGCGCTGCCGGCGGACCGAACTGCGTCACGCCCGGCCGTTCCGTGCCGCCAATCACGGCGAGACTCGGGCTGAGAATCAGTCCGTTCGCCAGAAAATAGGTGCCTTCTTTGCCGGCCGCGAGCGGGCCAAAGTAAGAAACCGGCGCCTGGTCGTACAACTGCCTCGCCGCTGTGTAGGTATCGGCCAGCGCATCGTAGAGATACGCGTTGGAGTTGCCGGCCATCGTCAATACGAACTCACCGCCCGGCGAAGTCACCATTGAAATCGGTCCGCCAATCGTCACCGGTGTGACCGGATTGGCCGCACGCACCGTCGCCGTATTGCCGATCAGCCGCCAGAAACTCCCGTTCGACATCATGAACTGCAAACCCGAAAGCCCGTACGCCATCGCCAGCGGCCTCACCGGCGCCTGTTGACCGATGCGTGGAATCGGCGGGAAGTCGACGCTGCCTGTCACGCGCTGCGACTCTAGATCGACCACCGATATCGATTCCCCGCCGCTGTTGCCAACATAAAGCGTCTGCCCATCGGGTGTCATCGACAGGGAACGTGGAAACTGGCCTACGTTGATCGGGTCCAGGAACCGCCGCCGCGCCGTGTCGAATACCTCGATTCGATTAAAGCCAGAGTTGGAAATATACAGCCGCTTGCGGGGCTCGTCGAGCACCATGTCCCACAGCCCTTCCTGATTGTTCAGCGTCACCGGCGTCGGGTAGATCACGCCGCGCTGGTCGCGCTGCCTGAAGTTCATGTACACGCGAATGACATTCGGGAAGTTGATCGCGTCCAGCGATTGCAGCGTAATATTGATCGCCGTGCCGCCGCCGCCCCCCGCGTTCGCAAACAAATTCGTTCCGGGTTGGCGGACAACGCCACTGCGGCCCGGTTCCATCGTAAATTGGATCGACGACGGCGCCAAGCCGCTCGATTGTTGCATCACCAGCGCCGTCGTCGTGTTCGGAATCGAATAGGTCAGCCGCCCCTTACCTAGGTTGGCGATCCGAATCGAAGTGCGCGCGATTCCCTTGTTGCATTCGTCCAGCGCAAGAAACACCTGTGTGGTCTCCGGTTGCAGCAGGGGGAAATCGTAAAGTTTGCCAATCGGCATGTAAAGCAACCCGGATTCGGAAATCGCGAATACGTCGTTGCCGTCCTGCGTAATCGCCAACGTGCCAAGAATCGACTCCCTCAATCGCAGGCCCAATCGCACCCCCAGGTTTCCAGGGGTCGCGACGTAGAGAACGTTCGACACCGGCCGCGCCGTGGTCGCGGCCGTATTGAAGGCTGCGTACAGAGTTGTTCCGTCCGGCGAATACGCCGTGCCGCCGAGGTTGCGCTGAATGTTAAATCCCGGATTGCCAAACTGCGTAATGAAAAACGGCAGGCTCGCGGTTGACATCTGCGCAACCGCCGCCAAAGACGCCGTATCGTACAGCGTCGATCCCGCCATGAACTGGCTGCCATCCGGCGCCATGCTCAGGATCGTCGATTGCCCGGTGACAGTACGGTTACGGATGACCGTCCCCGACGCAACTTCGTAGACGAATAACGTCGTCTGCGCGGTATTGGCGTTCTGGTTGATCGCCACCATCCCGATAATAAAGTTGCCATCCGGCGTAGTGAGCAGACGGCCCGGAAACGCCGTCGCCGGCCGGCCCGCGAAGACCGCCGGAAGCGGATTCGGCGTATTGATCGGCGGCGGTGACGGCGCTGCGAACACCTGCTGTCCCGTCGTCTGCATTCGGTCGAACAGCAACAACGTGTTCAACTGATTTCCCGGTCCGGCGCCTTGTGTCGTAATCAGCACCCGGCCGTCGTTGCCTACCGCGACACCTTCGGGTTTCGCCGGCAGACTAATGGTATTCGTCACATTCATCGTGCCCGCGTCGATCACCGAAAGACTCGCGCTCTGCGTATTGGTCACGTACAGAAACGCCTTGTCGGGCGACAGCGCCGCCGCGATCGGAAAATTTCCAACGGTAACGCGGCTCAGCACTTTGTGCTCGGCGAGGCTGATCACATCCACTCGGTTCGCCGCCGAATTGACCGAATAAATCCGGCCGCGCACCTCGTCCACGACAATATCGGCGGGCGTCCCGCCCAGGTTGATGACTTCGCCAAACGTGGCCGCGCCCGTCGTTGTCTGGGAAAATGCGGACGGCGCGAGCAGTGCCACGAAGGCGATCCGGAGAAGTTTCGATTGCAGGAACATGGCCAATCCGTTAGTCTAACCCTTACGCGTCCGGAAAGTTCTCACACCCCGCAACAATTCCGGCGACTAAGTGTTAAACAGGAGTATCCGACCAGAGTGCCGACTAAGCTGTTGATCCGGAACACGGACCGCCAGTCCGAACTGGCCGCCGCCGCCGACATCGCCGACACAAGTCAGAAACGACGAACTGGATTGCTCAAACACCAAAGCCTCGAACCCGGCCAGGGCCTCTGGATCGTGCCCTGCGAAGCCGTACATACCTTCGGCATGAAGTTCCCCATCGATGTGCTTTACTTGAGCAAACAAAAGAAGGTGTTGAAGATTCGGGACAACATGAAACGGTCTCGCATGTCGATCTGCCTGCGCGCCCATTCGGTTCTGGAACTCCCGGCCGGCTACGCGGCCCAAACGAGCACGCAAGTCGGAGATCAGCTAGAATTCATCAAACAGGTAGAAAACTCCTGATGAAGAACTTAAACCTACTGTTGGCCCTCCTCGCGATCAGTGCGTGCACCCGTTCGCCAAAGCAGGCGCGCGCCACGATTCCATCGACGGGGCTGCCGCCGATGATGCACAAGCAGGTGCTCAACGCCGTCGACGCTGGCGAGGGAAATCCCCGCGTTCGCGAACTCCGCGATGCCGTCGCCGCCAAACCCAACAATGTCCGCGCCCGCGTCGATCTCGCCACCGAATATGGCCGCATCGGCTACCCCGAACTCGAATTGGAGCACCTCCGCCTCGCCGCCGAGCGCTTCCCCGATTCCGAGGTCGCAGTCCGTTACGCCGCCCGCGCTTTGGTCCGCGCCGATCGCGCCGCCGAAGCCGCCCGCCGCTTGACCGCCTTTATCTCCGCCCATGAAAAGGTCTCGGCCGCCGTGCTCTCCTGGGCCGGCGTTGCGCTCGATCAACAATTCCGTTGGACCGAAGGCGAGAAGATGCACCGCCGCGCCGTCGAACGCGCCGGTTGGCGCGATGAACTCCACAATAACCTCGGCTACAACCTGCTCATGCAAGGCCGCAAACAGGAAGCCGCCGAGTCCTTCCGCAAGGCCATCTCGCTCAACGCCGCTTCCGAGACCGCTCGCAATAATCTCGGTATCGCCGTTGCCGATCATCCCGAGGAAGCCCTCGCGCAATTCCGCCAAGCCTCGTCGGACTTGGGGGTCGCTCACAACAATCTCGCAGCGTACCTCTATGACAAAGGCGATCTCGGAGGCGCCCGCAAGGAACTCGAACTGGCGCTCGAGTATCGCAAGGACATGCCGCAAATTTTGGACAACCTGCGCAAAGTCGCATCGGCCGATGGCAAGCCCGTCACGATCTCGCGTAAGGAACATCACTCGTTTTGGAAATCGGTCGGCCGGGGCGTTAAGCTATTCTTTGTCCCGGAAGACGCTAAGAAATCAACCGGGCTGGCCGAGGCCGCCCGCTAACACAAGCAAGGAGTTCGCATGTTGCAATCAATCGTCAATCGGCTGTGGCGCGATGAGCGAGGCCAGGATCTCGTTGAATACGCGTTGATCGTCGCCGCCGTCGGTCTCGCGCTCATAACCACCGTCAATCAGCTTTCCACCGCCGTCGTATCGCTCTATTCGAGCATCACGCAGGGCCTGACCTCGATCGGCGCCACCGGCCAGTAGCCGTAAGAGAATCTCGATGGAGCCGCGCTCGGCGTCGAGCAGCGTCCGCCTTTTTCTGCCGGACTTCGCCTTGGCGCTGAGTCTGTTCGCGGCCCTGTATGCCTTGGTGTTTTACAACGCGCCGGAGCAACTGTATCGCGACTCCGACTCGGGCTGGCACATCCTAACCGGCGAGCGAATCGCGGATCGCGGCGCCGTGCCGCGTGTCGACGAATACTCGTTCTCAAAACCCGGCGGCGCGTGGTTCGCCTGGGAGTGGGCGGCCGATGTCGCGATGGGCCTCGTACACAAACAAGCCGGACTGCGCGGCGTCGCGCTCCTCTACATCGCCGCGATCGCCTTCTCGGCGTGGCTCTGGGTGCGCCTTTCGTTCGTTTGCGGAGCCAACTTTTTCGCCATCTGCCTGCTCGCTTCGCCTATGCTCACGACAGCGCAGTTGCACTGGCTCGCGCGCCCGCACGTTTTCGGCTGGGTGCTGCTCCTAGCCGCGCTCACGCTGCTCGAACGCGCGCGAATGAAAATGCCTTGGGCCTTCATAATCGGGATGCTCTGGGCCAATGTTCACGGGTCTTTCTTTCTACTCCCCGTTTTCTGCATTTTCTACGGCGCGCGCGCCGCCGCGCTTGTCGCCGTTGTTGCGAGTTTCATCAATCCTTACGGATGGGAACTCCACCGCCATCTCCTCGATTACCTTCGCAACACCGAACTCCTTAGCCGCGTCGCTGAGTTTCAGAGCTTCAACTTCCATAGCGAAGGTGCCTGGCAGGTCGGAGTTGTTTTGCTCCTTGGCGTGGTCGGTTTTGTCTGCGCCCTCGCCGCCGGTCAGTGGTCGCGTGCGCTTACGCTGCTCTTGCTCTCGGCGATGGCCCTTCGCACCGCCCGGGGCCTTCCCGTTCTCGCAATGGCCGGACTCCCTCTAGCCGCCGGTGCAATCTCGGCCGGGCTGAGCGCATGGCGTTTGTTGCCCCACGTCGTCCGCCGCGCGCTCGAATACGGCGATCGCCTGGGCGCTCTACAAGCACCGCTAAAAGGCACAGTCTCCGGCGCCGTGTGCTTCGCGCTCCTCGCCCTTGCCGCTCTCGGTTCTCGCGCCGGCTTTCCAGCGAAGGAGTTCCCCGTCGCCGCCGTCGAACATCTCCCCGAAGGAGCGCGGCTATTGGCCCCTGACAAGTACGGCGGGTACCTCATCTACCGCTTCAAGGGGGTGCGCCAAGTCTACTTCGACGGCCGCAGCGACTACTACGGCGCAGCGTTCATGAAGGAGTTCGTCGATCTCGTCGAAGTCCGCGCCGGTTATGAAGACATCGTAACGAAATACGGCTTCACGCATGCACTTCTTCCCCCCCGCTATTCCCTCATTCCCGCACTGGAAAAATCGGGTTGGACCCGCTTGTATGCGGATGAAAGTTCGGTACTTTTGCAACGGAACTTTTAGGGGTATGCTGTGTTGCTACCATATCAGAATGTCCTCCGTGTCCACGCTCCCGCTCGACTTGTGTCTTCTCGAAGGTAAGGAATCGTGATGGATCGCCAGAAGCTACTCATGATCTTCGGCGGCGCGTTCGCCGCCGCCGCGCTGCTGACATGGTTCCTATACGCGCAGACGGTCGCCCCGAAAAAGGACAAGATGGTCACCGTCGTCGCCGCCGCGGCCGATCTTCCCGCCGGCACGCGCCTCCAAAAAGTACACCTCAAAAAGATTTCGGTCATCGAGAACATTCGCCCCAAAGACGCTCTTGCCGACGAAGCGATGGCGCTCGACCGCTCTCTGCTGTTTCCCGTCACACAGAACGAACCGATCCTGAGCAACCGCGTTTCCAGCGTCACCGGTGCCGACGGCGTCGCCTCTCTCATCGAGCCCGGCAAACGCGCCGTGTCCGTCTCAGTCGCCGATTCCGCCAGCGCGGGTGGCTTGATCCAGCCCCGCTCGCATGTCGATGTTCTCTTCACGAAGACCGGTTCGATGGCCGAGGCCGTGACGACAACGGTTCTCGAAGACGTCACGGTTTTGTCGATCGGCCGAACCGTTGAAGCCCAAACCGCCGCTCCCACAACGGGCGCCGCCGCGGCGCCCACAGCCACGCCCTCCACCGGCAATCGTTCCGTCACGCTGCTCGTCACGCCGGAGCAGGCGCGTGTGGTGGAACTCGCAAAGAATCAAGGCAAAATCAGTTTGGCGCTCCGCAACCCGAAAGATCAGTCGAAATCCGAAGAGGTGTTATCGGTCACTTCGGAAACGATCGACCCGGGTTTGTTCGTCCGCACCGCGAAAGCACGGGCGATGTCGGGCGGCCGCATGCCGTCGCGCGCCCTGCTGAACATGCCGAATTTGAAAGACGACAAAGCGTGGGCCGCGCTCATCGCGGAGGATCCAGCGCAAAAACCACCGGCGCCCCCCAAGCCGGTTGAGAAAAAAGAGCCCCCCAAGCCGCGCGCCATTATCGACGTGTTCCGCGGCGATCGCCACGTACAAGAAACCTTCCAGGAATAGAGTCCGATCTTCCCCATGAAAAATTCTCGACTTTCGTTTTGGCCGGCTACGCTGCTCGCGGCGACGTCGGCCGTTGTGTCTTTTTCGCAAACCGCACCGCCGCGCGAGATCACTCTGGTCCTGGGCCGTGGCGAACTTTTCCAGTTCGACAACGACGTCCGCACCGTTGCCGCCTCCGAACCGAAAGTCGCCGACGTCGCCGTCGTCTCGCCGCGTGAAGTCATGATCAACGCCAAGGGGTTAGGGAAGGCTACTGTCGTGATCTGGGAGACAGGTGGAACGCCCCGCCGGTTCAACGTTACGGTGAACGCCGACATGACCGAATTCGATTCGGTCAGGAAGGCCGTCTCGTCCGCCATCACCGGCGGATCTGTTGTTGTGACCGGTAACACCGAGACCATCGTTCTGACTGGTTCGGCCGACTCCGTTGCCGCCTCGAAGAAGGCCGAAGCGCTTGCTTCCACATACGCAAAGCGCGTCGTCAACATGATCCAGACCCCGCGGCCCGCCGAACTCCGCCAGGTCATGCTCGAGGTAAAGTTCGCCGCCATCGACCGTATCGCCATGCAGGAAGTCGGTTTTAACTACTTCAGTAGAAACGACCGCATGCTCGGTCAGTTGTCCACCCAACAGTTCGCCACGCCGCGCTTTAGCCAGTTGCAGTTCCAAAATCAGGAATTCACCAACTCCACCCTGAACTTCGCCGACCTGCTGAACATGTTCGTCTTCCGGCCCGATCTCAACATCGGCGCCACCATCCGTGCGCTGCAGGCCCGCAACCTCCTGCAGATTCTCGCCGAACCGAACTTGATCGCGCTCGAAGGCAGGGAAGCCAGCTTTCTCGCTGGCGGCGAATTCCCGTTCCCGACCTTAACGGCCACTTCCACCGGTGGCGCCACCGCGCCCGTCGTTACCGTACAGTTCAAAAAGTTCGGCGTCCAACTCGACTTCAAACCGGAAGTCACCGGCGATGGCAAAATTCATTTGAAGCTGCGCCCCTCGGTTAGTTCGCTCGACTACGCCAACGCCGTTACGCTGCAAGGTTTCTTGATTCCGGCGGTCGCCAATCGTTACGCCGAGACGGAAGCGATACTGAACGACGGCGAAAGTTTCGCGGTCGCTGGGTTGATCGACAACCGCGTTGTCGAAACCATGTCGCGAGTAAAGTGGCTGGGCGATGTGCCGATCGTTGGCCAATTGTTCCGCAGCCGCTCGACCAAGAAAACCGCCGAAGAACTACTCGTTGTGATCACCCCGCGATTTGTAAAGCCCTCGCCGGTGGATCAGAAGCCGAAGCTGCCAGATTGGGTGTCGGACTTCTTGCCCGCCGCGCCTGACGACAAGGGCGCCGGTGCGAAAAAGCGCAAGCCCGCCGGAAAGGACGCGGCGAAGCCGGAATTCCTTGGACCGCGTGGACACCAGGAACCCAAGTAACGCGATGCCTGTCGGACGCCATCGGCGCCAAGTGCGTGGAAGTGTGTCTTTTCAGTTGATCGTGCTGCTTGTGCCCGTCTTCTTCGGCCTCATCGGATTCGCCGTTGACCTCGGTCGCATGTACAGCGCGCGGCACGATCTTAAGCTCGCCGCCAATTCGATGGCGCAGGCCGCGGCCCTGCGGTTGACGATGACCGACGCCGCAATCGAAAGCGCCACAACAGCGGCCAACTACGCCATCACCACCGCCAACGGCCGCGGCAACATGTACGATTTCGGCGGCGGTACGATCGGCGAATCGAACGGCAACTTGAACAGCGAAGCGCCACAGTTCACTTATTACGACACCGCCTCGGCCGCCACCGGCGCAGAAGGCGCGACCGGCGGTGAAGCGGGTTCGTCCGCCGCGCGCCACGTGAAGGTCACCGTTCGCGGCGAGGCGCCTCTCGTGTTTTGGCGGTTTCTCTCCCTCGCGCAGGAAGGCCGGTTGAACCTCGTCGCCGAAGCCGTCGCCGGCGTCAGCGCGCCCGTTTGTCAGGCATGCGGCATCGAACCGATCGCTCTGCAAGCTATATCGATCGACGATACAGTTAATTTTGGCTTTGTCGCCGGCACCCGTTACACGATGGGATATCTCTGCAACGGCGGACCAACGCCGGCTGGATTGGCCGGAACGCAGCGCGTGCCCTACGTGCTGCTGAACAAATACAACGAGTCGGCCACCATCCTCGCCGATGAGCAGACGCAGGCCTTTCGACAAGGGTCTCTCGGCATGTCGCCGGGTACGGATCCTACCTACGCCTGCACGCGCGTGAATGCCGAAGAGACTATCTGGACGAACGCCACGCCAAACAACTGCAATCAGAATCAGGTGTCCACTCCCGTTCGTTCGTTCCTGTGTGGACTCGCCGCGCGGTTCGATTCGTCGACCGTGCCTGCCGCCTGCAGCGCCGTCGCCGAGACCGATACAGTTCTCGGCGCCGCGCCGCAGGATACCGATGTCGCCGAACTTGACGACTACGCCGCCTACACCGGCAACAATCGTCGCATTATCACCGTCGCCATCGTCGAGACTGCTTCGTCGGCTCCGATGCCGATCCTCGGCTACCGCCAGTTCCTGCTCGAACCCGCCGTCGGTGACGTCACGCTGAATTCCAACGACACCAACGGTCGCTTTCAAGCGCTGTATCTCGGTTCCGTCATGCCATTGCGCGCCGGCCGCATCGACGGCTGCACGCTGGCGACAGGCCCCGGAAAGGTGGTGCTGCATAAATGAGACGCGCGCGCCAGTCCGGAGCCTCGCTGTTTGAAGCTGTTCTCTTCATCCCCATCATGGCCATGCTCTTGTGGGGCACGATCGAGTTCGCGCGCATTACCTGGACCTACTACACGCTCCAGAAAATTCTCTACACCACGGCTCGCTACGCCTCTTCGCAAACCGGCGTAAATTTTTGCGACGAAGGCGACCCCATCGTCGCCGATGCAAAGAATCTCGCGACACGCGGGGTTGGCGATACGGCGGGCGATCTGATTCTCGCCAATCTCACGCCGGACCTCATCACCGTGCGCCTCGAACGCATCGCCACCGACAACCCCCAACTCGGCGAATGCGATTGCTCCTCGACCGGTTGCGATATCGGCCAAGGCGGCCGCGGACCCGATTTTGTTGTCGTCACAATTCCCGACGGTTATTCGGTTCGCACCAATATTCCGTTTTTCCCCAATGAAACGTTCCTTCTGCGGCCGGTGGTGAGGGTGCCCTATGGCTCGCTCTAATCAACGAGGACAGGCTTCGGTCGAGTTCGTCCTGACCTCGGCCGGCGTGGTCTTCCCGCTGACTTTCATGATCATCTTCACGGCACAACTGCTTTGGACCTGGCACTCCGCGGTGGAGTGGACGCGCGAAGGCGCGCGCTACGCCGCCACCCACTGTTATCAGGGCGGCGAAAATGTCCGCAACTGGATGCGCACGCATGTTCCCGTGCACATGGATCAACAGGAGTTCGCCGGCGGCACCGCCGACATCACCATCAACTACTACACGCGAAACGTAGAGTCGGGCGCTCTTGAAGATTTCCAATGCGACGGCAGCCAGTGCAGCACGGATTGTATTCCCGACGCCCTCAGTATCCGCATCACCGGTTACCAGTTCCGCCACTTTATGAGTTACCTCGGCCTGCCGCCCGTCCAGATGCCCGAGTTTCTGACGTCCATGCCGATCGAAAGCGCGGGCTGCGACCCGGACGCCGGGGAGTGTCTGCCCTAACCGAAAAGAGAACCAGCGAATGTCCTTTACGTTATTAATCGCTTCCGCCGACGACCAGGTCCGCGACCTCGTCCGCGATACCACCGCCAACACGCCCAACGCGCGCATCGTCGGCGAGTATCCGGAAGTCTCCGCGAACCTCTACATCCGCGTCCTGCAAGACGTCGACCGGCACCCGGACGCAGCGCTGTTTCTCGACATTTCCGCCGATCCGGTTAATGGCATCAAGGCGCTCGAAAAACTAAAGCAGGCCGTGCCCGATCTCTACGTCATCGTCTGCGACTACTCCGAAGACGGCGAAAGCATCCTGCTCACAATCCGCAGCGGCGCGAACGACTACCTCACGATGCCGCTCAAGCGCAGCGATCTCCGCGACGCCCTGACGCGGCTCGAACGCACGCCCCGCCGCGCTATCACCGGCGGCAGCCAGTTAGGCCGTGTATACACTTTCCTAGGCGCCAAAGGCGGCGTCGGCACTACGGCGCTTGCCGTCAACTTCGCGACCATTCAGGCGCAGCGCAAGAAGCAAACCGTGCTGCTCGACCTGAATTGGACATCGAACGATGTGGCGATGCAAGTTGGCGCCGCGCCGCAATACACGCTCGTCGAGGTTGGAGAAAATCTCGATCGCCTCGACCAGTCGCTGTTCGAAGGTTTCGTCACCCGCGACGCTACCGGCTTCCTGCTCGTCGGACCACCCGACTCGCTCGAACAGCCGCGCACCGCCTTCAGCGATTCGATGCTGCGCGAGTTCACGACGTTCCTAGTAGAAAAATACGAGTCAATCGTCCTCGACGCCAGCTGCGACTTGTCGAACGAACTCACACTCGCGGCGCTGCAAGTGTCCTCGGCGATCTTCCTCGTCACGACGCAGGAATTCCCCGCGATCCGAAACACCCAGCGATACCTGAGCTATCTGATGCGCCTCGGCTTCACCGCCGATCAAATCAAAATCGTCATCAATCGCTATCAGAAGAAGCCGGGCTCGCAGGTTGCGTCGCTCGAACAGGTACAGCAAACGCTAAACCAGCCCGTGTTTTACGGCATCCCCGATTCGGCGGCGATGCTGGCCAGCATCAACCGAGCGCGTCCGCTTGTCACCGACCGTCAGGCCTTCCCCGACATGGATCGCGTTCTCCGCGCTTTCGCCGACAAAGCCACCGGCGTGAAGAAGGAGTTGGCGCAGACCGCGTAATCGTTCATGTCCACCCGCGCGACTCCACGCCCCGCCGCTGGCGCCGACCGATGGTTCGGCATCAAGACGCGGATCCACGCCAAACTGCTAACGACGCTTACCCCGGAGCAGTTGCGTGGCCTTAACAAGGACGGCGTGCGCGAGACCCTCGGCGTCAACATTGAGCGCATCGTCCGCGACGAAGGTATCCCGCTCAACGCCGGCGAGCGCGACCGTCTGATCGAAGAAGTCCTCGACGAAGTTTACGGCCTTGGACCGCTCGAAGCTCTGATGAAGGACTTGACCATAAGCGACATCTTGGTCAATGGGCCCGATTCGGTCTACGTCGAACGCAACGGCAAGGTCGTCGAAACCAGCGTGCGCTTCAAGGATACTGCCCACGTTCGAACAATCATCGATCGAATTGTTTCAAACATTGGCCGCCGGATCGACGACTCCTCGCCCATCGTCGACGCCCGCCTCGGCGACGGCAGCCGTGTTTGCGCGGTCATTCCGCCGCTTTCGTTGACCGGGCCCGTGATGTCAATCCGCCGGTTCGGCAAGAAGCTGCTGACCGTTGACGATCTGTTGCGGCTGGAGACCTTTACGCCCGGCATGATTGAATTTCTCGCCGGCGCCGTCAAGGCTCGTCTGAATATTGTCGTCTCGGGCGGTTCGGGCTCGGGCAAGACGACCATGCTGAACACACTCTCGCGGTTCATTCGTGACGAAGAGCGCGTCGTCACCATCGAAGACACCGCCGAGTTGCAAATGCAGCAGGATCACGTCGTGCGCCTGGAAACGCGCCCGATGAACATTGAAGGCGCCGGCGCCATCTCTCAGCGCGATCTCGTCATCAATGCCCTCCGCATGCGCCCCGACCGCATTATCATTGGCGAGTGCCGGGGCG
This sequence comes from Acidobacteriota bacterium, assembly GCA_016871055.1. Lineage (GTDB taxonomy): Bacteria > Acidobacteriota > Terriglobia > Bryobacterales > Bryobacteraceae. The sequence continues at coordinate 4,186 of VFZW01000040.1, read as the reverse complement.
CCGAAGCCATGGACATGATGCAGGCCATGAACACCGGCCACGACGGATCGATGACAACAACGCACGCCAACACAGGCCGCGACGCCTTCTCGCGTCTTGAGACCATGGTCATGATGGCGAGTTCTTCGATCCCCGACCGCGTCATCCGCCAGATGCTCGCCAGCGCCGTGAATCTCGTGGTCCACTGCGCGCGCCTGACCGATGGCACCCGCAAGGTTGTCAGCATCAGCGAAGTCACCGGCGTCGACGGCGACATGATGGCCATCGAAGACATCTTCCAATTCGAACGCGAAGGCATCAGCGCGGGCGGCCGCGCCCTTGGCAAGTTCCGTGCCACCGGGTACAAGCCGATCTGCGCCGACCGCATCCGCGCCTACGGCGTCCATCTCGACGACGCGATCTACAGCGAAGTGCAGGAGGTGGCTGACTAGTGCTCGGCTTCTTCTTCGTTGCCTTCGCGATCTTCGGTGCGGCCTTCTTCGCCGCCGGCTACTATGTCTTCTCCGTGCCCGAACAAGCCTCGGCCGGAACGTTGCAACAGCGTTTGCGGGAACTTCGCTCGCGCGCCAGCGGCGAGCGCCGCCGCGAGCGCGCCGACCTTCTTCGCCGCGAAGAACGCGGCACCTTCGCGTGGCTCGGCGAGTTACTCACCTGGGGCGGAACGCTCGGCCGGTTGCAGCCCTACATCAATCAAGCCGACCTGCGTTATCGCGCCGCCGATGTGCTCGGCATCACCGCTCTGCTCTTCATCGGCATGTTCCTGGTGTTCTCGCTGTTCATTCCGCTGCTCGCGATTCGCGTGTTGTTCGCCGCACTGGTCGCCGCGATCCCACTCGGGCTGATCATGCGCAAGCGTGCCGCGCGCCTGTCGAAGTTCGAGACGCAATTGCCCGATGCCATCGATCTGTTCAACCGGTCGATGAAAGCAGGCCACAATATTCAGTCGGGTCTTGAAACGATCGGCACCGAGTCGCCCGACCCCGTCCGCCAGGAGTTCAAGAAGTTGATGGAAGAGATGGCGCTCGGCTCCACGCTCGACGCCGCGCTTCACAATCTCGGCCAGCGCATTCCGCTTATCGATCTGAAGTTTTTCATCACCGGTCTAATCCTACAGCGCCAAACCGGCGCGAACATGGTGGCCGTTCTCGAGAACCTCGCGCTGCTGGTGCGCGAGCGCCTCGCCCTTCACGAGAAGCTAAAAGCCGGAACCGCGCAGCAACGCTGGTCGGCGGCCTTGTTGTGCGGCATGCCGATCATGTTCGGTCTCGTACTCTGGTTCATGAAGCCCGAGTACATCGATATTCTCGTCAACGACGAAGTCGGCAGCATGTTCTTCATCTACGCCGTCTGCTCGGAATGCCTCGGCATTCTCGTCATCCGTAAGCTCTCCAATCCGAAGATCTAAACCATGGCGATCCTCTTCTTCATCCTCATGTTTGCTGCGCTCGCCGCGATGGGTTGGAGCGCCTTTCAACTCTTGCAGCCACAAGAGAATCCGCTCGACGATCGCCTCGACGAGTTGATGGCCAATCGAAAACAGGGGGGTTCTCGCGAGGCCAAACGCAAGCTCGGCGGCGGGTTCCTGAATTCGTTCTTGTACTTCGTGGCGCTGATCCCCGGCGTCGATAGCGTTCTCGAAGAGAGCGAGCAGTTGTTGCGCCAAGCCGGTTTCCGTAAGCGCGAGGCGTTGGCGCTGTTCGCAATGTTCAACTTGGCGTTCTTGCTGTTTCTGCTTGTCGGTTCGTGGATCGTTCAGGAGGAAGGGAAGCCGCTGTTCTCGAAGGCTCTTGGATTGGCGCCCGCGTTTCTGCTCGGCTGGCTGCTCCCGAAGCAGGTGCTGTATCGCTTGATGAAGCGATACCGCGCCAAGCTGCAAGAGGCGTTGCCGGATACGGTCGACCTGCTCGGCATCGTCCTAGGAACCGGCCTGGCGCTCGATCAAGCGCTTACCCGCGTGTGCGAGGAGATGCAGTTCATCTACCCGGAACTGTCCGGCGAATTCTTCACGGTCGTCATGCAGGTTAAAGCCGGGCAGGACCGCAGCAAGGCGTTTCAGCAACTTGTGCGCCGCACGGGTATTGAAGACATCAAGTCGCTGGCCGCGATGATCATTCAGTCCGAGCGGTTCGGAACAAGCCTCTCGCAAGCACTCAAGGTGTACGCCGATGCGTTGCGCATGCGCCGCAAGCTACGCGGCGAAAAAGCGGTCGGCGAAGCCGGCATCAAGATGGTGCTCGCGACGGTTGTGTTCATTCTGCCCGTCGTGTTCATCATCACGCTTGTGCCCGCGATGCTCACCATGCTGAACAACCTGCGCGGCGGCATCGGAGCCTCGGCGCGCTAGCCCTTCCACGCCACCAACGACACCTGCTCAAGCATAGGAAACTTGCCATCGGCAGTGGCCTTGCGCTCGACGGGCTTCATCGGCTGCACCGTCGTGCGCGTGGGCGGCATCGCGCCGAAGTAGCTGCCGTAGACGCCGTTCATCTTCGAGAACTCGGTGAGGTCGTCGACGTATACGTTGGCCGCGACGCAGTGCGAAAAATCGATGCCCGTCTCCTCTAGCCCGTCAAGCAAATTCCGCATCGTCTGCCGGACCTGATGCTCGACCGATGTTGCGTAGATCCCCGCGTGCGGTCCTGGAATGAAGCCTGACTTGGCAGATAGGTAAAACGTGTCGCCCGCCCACACGCCCGGGCTTGCGGTTCGGCTCGGCGCCATGTTGCGCGGCCGTACCACACGCCGGTTCGCCAGATCCCGCACGGCGACTCCAGTGAGTGTGACATTGACGCCCGGGGGCAGGGAATCGACCAGCATCGACGCGCGAGCCGGCGCGTTGCCGGCGTCGAAGTACGGCGCGTAGACTTCGTTCAATTGTGCGAGTGTCGTGCCGTTGGAGCAATAGGCGTTTAGGAAGGCGAAGTGGCCAGGGTCGATGCCCACGGCTTTCGCGCGTTTGGCGAGATTCTCCATCGCAATCGCGGGCGTCGCACCGCTGATAGCGCCGAAGTACAATCGCCCGCCCGCTTCCCGCACATCGGCCTGCGGCGATTTCGCGCCCTTCGCGACCACGGCGTTGAATTCGGTCGGCGTCTCGGTTGGCATGCGCGCCACGCCAAGCACCGCGTACGCCGACCCGCCGCCAGGGAACGCCTCTTTCCAAAGCCGCGCCAACTGCGGATAGTTCTTCATGTCGGCGAGGTAGAACTGGCCGTAAAGGATGTCAGCCATCGACAGGCCGCCGGCCTCGACGATCGACCGGACGTTCGTGATGGTGTTGCGGACCTGCGTGTCGAAGTCCGGTGGGATGTCGCCGTTCGGCACGCGCGCGCCTTGGCCGCTGACGTAGAGAAAATCGCCGGCCATGATACCGGGAGTGTAGGGGCCGACAGGCTTGGGGCCATTCGAAGGAACGACAGGCTTTTTCATCACTATTCAGGATATGACGGCTCGCCACCGGTTTTTCACGGGATGCGCGATACCAGTCATGCAGATCCACCTTTCTGTCCTGTCTATCTTGGTCTCGGCGGCTCTTCCGGCCGCTACGCTAAATGTTACGAACAACTTCGTCTATTTGAACTCTCAGGTCACCGGCGCGGTGACCGACGACTTCAACACCACTGGATTCACCGGCTCCGGATCCGCTTCACCGTGGGCCACACGCAACAACGTCACCTACTCGGTGGACCGCACCACCGATTCCAATTCCTTCATTTCATCCTGGGGCGCCGGCGCTTATCAACCAACCGGCGTAATGGCGGTATATGGCACACTGAATGGGCAACTAACCAATGTCGTCTTTACACCCGCTTTTCCAACCAGCGCCATCGCATTCAACCACACGACTTGGCGCGGTAATACGGTTCGATTCGACTTGACGTTCTCCGATGGCTCGAACTTTCGTTTCTTCGCCAACTCAGCCGGCCAGACGACCGCGGTTCTGAATGGGACAGCGCAGCCAGGCTACACCGGTTTACTTTCCGATGTGTTGATCACTTCGATCCGAATGGAATCTACCGTCATACCGAACGACGTCTTTTCTCGTGGTCTGACCTTCGATAATGTTGCCCTCGCCACCGCCATTCAACCGCTAGCGGGAGTTTACTGCGAAGCGGCCAAGCAGACCTCTAAGCCAAAGATTTTCCGAGGGTTAGAGCGGCAAGGGTGTATTACCCACGTTGGGTAC
>VFZW01000039.1 GCA_016871055.1 Acidobacteriota bacterium | reverse complement strand
CTTCCGAATCGTTGAGAACGAGATAGAGCGTGGAGGAGGCGGTATCAACAGCGAGTCCCGAGGCGAGTTCTCCGCCGCCCGAGGCCAAAGTGCTGGGGGTGACGATTTTCCAATTGCCGTTTGAATAGTTCTCAACCCAATATCCGAGGATGTTAGCGAAGTCGATGAAAATGCCGCCGGGTTGGAACGTTCCGAGCGCCAGGCCAAAGGAAACGATCCCAGAAGTATCGTATTGGGCGATTCCGGTCAGGCCATTGGAGTCGGTCGCGAAGCCGCCAAAACCGGTAGCAGTGAATGCTTGTATTCCACCGGCAAAACTGGTCGCGCCGTCTCCGATTGTCGTGACCGTAACAACCGAAGCGGTGTTGGTATCGATGCGCACGAGTTGATTGGGAACGCCGGAAGGATCGGCGCCGATGGTGTAGAGAATCGGGCCGGCGCAGCCGATGGCGGCTGTCGCGGCGAACAGAAGTAGTTTCATGGTCGTGATTCCTACTACGGGGCGACGTAGCCGAAGGCGTAGAGTACGCAACTGGAAGCTGTGAAGCCGGCCTGCTGGCGGATAATGCGGGGATTCATTGAGACGAAGGGAGAGGCGCCAGCGCCCGACGGTCTGGCGATCAGGCGCAAGGGCTCTCGCGACGCACCCTGAAAGACGATATCGGTCACGATCGCGACACCGAGCATGCCGCCAATGGGATCGGAAAGGCCGACGTTGTTTGAGGCCCACCAGAGCGAGTTGCCGTTGGCGCGGAAGCGATCGGTCGAACTGTTGGATCGGCAGATGGTTTCGAGGCTGGTTACGACGATGGGCTTGAGCCCGGCAAATTGTGCGTTGCACGTGCCGGCCACTTCCTGGCCGGAGTTCGTTCCGAAGTCGACGGTGCAGGTGGCGGTTACCAGGGCGCGGTCGGGATTCTCGACGTCGCGCACGGGGGATGAAAATGTTTGAGCCCAGGTAATGGTGACGCCCGCGAGCAATACAGCAATGAATATGATTTTCACGTTTCCTCCAAGAGTTCCGGAACGGGGCCGGTCACGTCATGATGCGGGAATACGCACGAAAATCAGCCTTAAATCGTGGTTACTGACGGTTACTGACGCTGCTATCCGAGCATTTCGCCGAAGAAGCGAAGGGATTCGGGGGCGTCGTTCACCATCTTGCCGTTGGGGGCTTCGATGGAGATGCCGCCGCGGTAGCCGATCTCTCGCACGACTTCGAAGAAGCGTTTGTAATAGGGATCGCTGTCGGTGCGCGTGGGCCAGACGCGGCCGGCGGGGTTGGCCATATGGAGATGCACGATGTGCTTCTGCGCTTTGTAGAGCACGTCGGGGGTGTCGTTTTCGTGGCGTAGATGGAAGTAATCGACGACGATGCGGACGTTGGGATGTGCGGTGTCGTCGGCGAGTTGCGCGGCTTCGGCGACTTTGTTGACGACGTTGGTTTCGGCGCGGCGGAGGTGTTCGATTGCGATGGTGATGTTGTGCGGTTTGGCGATGTCGCCGGCTTTGCGGAGGAACGCGCAGAGCTGATCCCAGGCCTTGGCACGCGGGAAGCCCTCGGGGATGTTGCGCGCGCCGCCGCTGCCGAATACGATGACCTTGGCGCCGAGCGCGGCGCAGCGCGCGGTGGTGGTGACGAGGTATTGATCGAGGTCGGGGCTCGGGTTGGGGCCGACGAGCACGCCTCGGCGGATAAAGCTGCGGAAGGCGTGACAGCGGATGGGCGAGGCTTCGACTTGGGCCTTAAAGGCCTCGAAGCGTTCGGGCGGCATCGCGGCGACTTCGACGGCTTCGGGTTCGAAGTAGTCGAAGCCGAACTTGACCGCGGTTGGGAAACTGGCGGTGGGTTCGCATACGCCGAGTTGGATCGGGCCGGGCCGCGCGTGCGCGGCGAGGGCGGCGAGAATGGCTCGGCGGGCGGGCTGCATTAGACCAGCGGCTTGGTGCTGACGGCGGGCGAGGACTCGCGCACCTTAACGATTTCGGTGTCGAAGGCCTGCCACTGCGCGGCCATCTTGGCGGCGCGCGCGGGTTGGTCCTTGATGATGTTGTGCTGTTCGGAGCGATCGCGGCGCATGTCGTACATCTCCCAGGGGCCGTCCTTGCTGGCGGCGACAATTTTGTAATCGCCTTGGCGGAGCGCGCGGTTGTTGGAGTGGTTGAAGTAGAGGAAGTCGTGGCCGATGGGTTGATCCTTGGCGAAGGCGGGAGCGATGGAACGGCCGGGCATGGGCGGCGCGCCTTCGATGGCGGGTTTGCCGCCGGCTAGGTCGATCATCGTCGGCACGATGTCGATCAAGTGGCCGGGCGTGTGGCGAATCTTGCCTGCGTCCTTGATACCGTTGGGCCAATGCACAATACAGGGCGACGAGATGCCGCCTTCGTGCACCCAGCTCTTGTGCAGACGGAAGGGGCCGTTCGATGAACTGGCCCAGCCGGGGCCGAGGCAGAGATGCGAGTAGCCGGAGCCGGGCGCGGCGGCGGGGTCGTGGCCGTCGTTGCGAATGAGTTGTTCGGAACTGGCGCCGTTATCGCTGACGAAAATGATGACGGTGTCGCGGTAGGCGTCCATCTGTTTGAGCTTGTTGACGACGCGCGCGAGTTCGGTGTCCATGCGCGTGATCATGGCGGCGTGGATGGCCATCTTCATGCGCTGGAACTTCTTCTGCTCGCCGGTGAGCGACGACCACGGCACGGCGTTATACACTTCGCCGGGGCCGAACTTTTCGGCTTGTAGTTTGTAGTCGGTGTTCCAAGCCGGGCGCATTTCGGATTCGAGCGGCGCCATGGTGCAGTTGACCAGGCCGGCCTTTTTCATGCGCGAGAAGCGGCGCTCGCGGGCGGCGTCCCAGCCGTCGGCGAACTTGTCCTTGTACATGTCGATGTCGGCCTGCAGCGCGTGCAGCGGGAAGTGCGGCGCGGTGAAGGCGAGGTACATGTAGAAGGGGTCGCGCTTATCATGGCCGTCGAGGAACTTGACGGCGTGGTCGGCGATGGCGATGGTGCCGTAGAAGCCGTCCGCGGGCTTGGGTTGCGGCAGGGCAACGTCGTCGAGGAGATGGCGGCGCGGCCAGAAGAAGCGATCTTGATCGAGCAGGGCATAGGAACGATCGAAACCGGCGCTGGCGACGGGCTTGAATTTGATGTGCCACTTGCCGGAGTGATAGGACTTGTAGCCGAGCGGCTTCAAATGTTCGGGCGCGAATTTGGTGTAGGACGGGATGCGGCCGTGCGTCATCACGTCGGCGCAGTTTTGCTGAGCGTAGTAGCCGGTGGTGATGCAGTTGCGCGACGGGCCGCAGCGGGCTGTCGAATAGAACTGGCTGAAGCGGAGGCCGTTGGCGGCGAGGCCGTCGAGAGTTGGCGTGGCGATGTCGCCGCCGTAGCAGCCGGCGTCGGAGAAGCCCATGTCGTCGGCGAGGACGATGAGGAAGTTGGGCTTTTTGCGCGCGGGTTGGCCTGCGGCGAGGGCGGTGGAGAGGAAGCTGCGGCGAGAGAGCATGAAACTCCATATACTATCCCAATGAGAAAGTTGGTGGCGTTTGCCGATAAGTGGGCGCGGAAGCTGCACATCTATGCGAGCTTGCTGACGTTTTCGGCGATGATGCTGTTTGGCGTTGTCGGCGTGATCGCGACGTTGGAGCCGAAGCCGGTGGAGCGGGAGCGGCCGGCGATTGCTCGTTCCACGTCTGCGTTTAAAGCGCCGGCGGGATTGGACGACGCGGCGCTGGGCGCGGCGATTCGCGAGCATCTGCGGTTAGAGATGAAACATCCGCTGATCAAGGCGTGGATTCGCAAGGACGCCACCGGACGGCCGCAGTACGATTTCAACGGGCCGAATGGGTTACATCGTGTGACCTACGACGATGCCTCAGGTCTGTTGGAGATCGACCAGCAGCGAACATCGATGGCGGCGTTTCTGACGCGCATCCATGAGTACACGTCGCGGGTGCGCATGGACGATTGGCGGGTGAAGGCGTTCGGCGCCTACATCGAGTTTTCGATTTGGGCGTTTGTGCTGATGATCCTCACATCGCTGTGGCTATGGCTTTACGGGCGGTGGAAGGACAAGGGCGCGTTTGCGGCGCTGTTGATTGGCGGCGGCGCGACAGTTTGGCTGTGGGTTGCGCTGAGGTACTGAGATTATGTGGAAACTCATTCGAGACTTGCATCTTTGGTCGGGCGTGCAGATCGCCCAGCCGCGATGGTTCCACCCGCAGCCGTCGTCGACCGATTCCGTGACGTTGTTGCCGGCGGGGCTGTCGGCGCGACAGGTTGCCGATCACTTGCGCTCGGAACGCAAGACGCTGGGCGATTTGAATCAACTACGCGAAGCATCGGGCGTGATTCAATTTCGGCTTGCCAGCGTGGGGCGGATCACCGATGTGCGCTACGAAGCCGCCGATGGGAAGACGACGCTCAAGACCAACTTGATGAGCACGTCGCAGATGATCAATCGTATGCATTTCATTTCGGGTATGTGGCACGAGACGCGCGAGATTAACTGGATGGGTTTGTTGGCGGGGCTTGTATCTCTGGCGCTGGTCGTGATGGGCGTTACGGGAATTCTTCTTTGGTTCCGGATGAAAAACGAGCGCTTGTTTGGGAGCGTGTTGATTGCGGTGACACTACTTTGGGGGCTTGGTCTTATGGTGGCCATGCGCGTGGCATGATTATCTCGTTATTACTTGCGGCGGCGTTGCCAGGTACGGCGGAACTTACGCGGTCCGGCGATCTTTCCTTGCAGATGGTGCACGGGATTGATTCGTACTTGGCGCGGCAGTTAGCGGCGGCGCGAGGGCCCGTCGGGACTCGGGAGCGATTCCGGCATATTATTGGTCTGCGTGACCGGCGGGTTTCGCCGGTTGCATTGGAGAGGCGCGGGCTGTTGGCGTCGACGGCGGCGCATTCCATTTACGAGGTGCGATGGCCGGTGTTTGAGGGCGTCGATGGTGAGGGCTTGCTTATTGAGCCGTCATCAAAAGTTGTGTCGAACATGGTCGTGTTGCCGGACGCGGATCAGACGCCGGAGCAGGTGGCGGAGGCTTTTGCTCGCGATGGGGTGCGGGTGTTGATTCCGGTGTTGATCGACCGGAAAGATACGTGGTCCGGTAATCCGGAAATTGGACGGATAACAAATCAGCCGCATCGCGAATATATCTACCGGATGGCGTTTCAGGCGGGGCGGCACATTATTGGTTACGAAGTGCAGAAAGTGCTGGCGGCGGTGGATTGGTTTGGGACGTCGCTGCCGTTGGCGGTATCGGGATTCGGCGAAGGCGGACTTATCGCACTGTACGCCGGCGTGGTCGATGAACGTATCGGAACAGTAACTGTCAGCGGATATTTTCGGGATCGGCGGCGTCTGTTTCGGGAGCCGATTTATCGGAATGTCTGGGGCCTGCTGCCTTCGTTTGGCGACGCGGAGTTGGCGCGGCTGATTCATCCGCGAAAGTTGATTATCGAAGCGCGGGCGCATCCGGCCGTTGCAGGCCCGCCGGCCGAGCAGCGTGGACGCGCGGGCGCGGCGCCGGGGTTGATCGACACACCTTCGTTGGAGGAGGTGCGCGGGGAATTGGCGCGGGCGGGTGCTGTGAACGCGGTGTTAGTGGAGAACCCTCCGTCGATAACGGCGGCGGCTTCTTTGCCGGCGGCCGGGCCGGAGCGGATGGAGCGGCAGTTCCGGCAGTTGGTCCGGTATACACAGGCGGTGGTGCGATCTTCCGAAAAGGAACGGAAGAAATATTGGGCGAACGCGGACTTATCGAGCGAGGCGCGGTGGGCGGCGACGAGGGCCTATTATGACGAACAGTTTTCCGCGGAGCTGCTGGGTAAGTTGCCGGTTGCGGCGGGGCCGCTGCGTGTGGAGACGCGGAAGATCTACGACACCCAGTTGTTCGAGGGCTGGGAGGTCTATCAACCTGTACTCGATGAAGTGTTCTCGTATGGTGTGTTACTCGTCCCACGCGGATTAAAGGCGGGCGAGCGGCGGCCGCTGGTGATCGCGCAGCACGGACTGGAAGGGCGGCCGCAGGAGATCGTCGCGCCGACGCAGCCAGGCCAGATGTTGACCTATCAGCGTTTCGCGGCGCGGTTGGCCGAGCGTGGGTTCATCGTCTATGCGCCCCAGAATCCTTATATTCATGGCGGACTGTTTCGGGAGTTGTCGCGCAAGGGCGATCCGCTGGGTTTGAATCTGTTCGCGTTTGTGCGGGCGCAGTATGCGCGATCGCTCGATTGGCTGGAGGCGCTGGCGTTTGTGGACAAAGACCGGATCGGATTTTACGGATTGTCGTATGGCGGATATACCGCGATGCGGATTCCGCCGATGGAGCCGCGGATCAAGGCCGTTATTTGCTCAGGGAATTTCAATGAGTGGTCATGGAAGGTAACTTCCGACGAAGCCACTTACTCGTATCAATTTACTCGGGAGTATGAGATCGGCGAATTTAATCAGACCAATACTTTCGGCCATGCGGAGATGGCGGCATTAATCGCACCGCGGCCGTTTTTTGTCGAGCGAGGGCACGACGACGGCGTCGGCATCGACGAGTGGGTCTCCTACGAATTCGCCAAAGTGCGGCGAATGTACGCCAAGATGGGGCGCGCCGAAGCGGCGGAGATCGAGTACTTCAACGGCGTCCATCAGATATGGGGAAACGGCGCGTTTTCGTTTCTTCATCGATGGCTGCGCTGGCCGTAGGCACATGATCATGTTCATGAAAGTCGGAAAGGACTGAGCCACCGGGCAGGATCATCAGAACATGATGAAGCGATATCGCGTGGACAACGAAGATGCTGAAGTAACTCAGGCCGCTTCCCGGACGAAGCGGTTTAAGCGTCCAAGGGCGCGGCGGGCGTTGCGGCGGACTTTTTCGGATGGGTCGGAGGTCATTTCCTGCAGGCGGGTTGCGCCGCCGTGCCAGCTTATGCGGCCGATGACCCAGGCGGCGGTGGCGCGAAAGGGCTCGTCTTCGTGGCGAGTCATCGACAGGACGGCGTCGCGGGCCTCTTGATCGCCGAGCCGGAATAGGCCGACCAGGGCGTTGCCGGCGAGTCGATTGTGCGGTTCGGCGGCGGCGGTGATGAAGATGGCGCGGAGAGAATCGGACGGCACGACGCGCCAGAGCGCCTCGACAAGATCGGCGGCGTCGCGTCCGGAGTTCCCGTGAATAAAAGGCTCGGCCCAAGAGAGATCGGCGGTTATCGCTTCGTAGAGTTTGCGCGTCTTGGTGCGAATGTCCGCGTTTGACGACGGGATTACTTTGTCGAGGAGTTGCACGAGGCGATCCAGCGGCGTCACCCGGCGCATGAGTTCGAGCATGCGATCGGCCGAGGCCGGCGGCGGGGGCGGTTCGGCTTGAAGGGCCAAGGCAAAGCGTTCGGGAACGCGGCGGCCTTCCGCCATCAGCGAGCGGACGTGTAGCTCCGCTTCTTCGAGGGGGTATTCACGTGGATCGCCCAGCCGAGCGATCAAGGAAGCTGGATTGAGCATAGGTGCCTACTGCATTTATCGGCTCCAACGAAGCGGCCTTTAATCTTTCTGATACTCTGACAGATTCGATGGCAGAAACCTCAATACTCACGTGGCTGGCGTTGTGCAGCGCGGCGTTTCTTGCCGGTGCGGTGAATGCAGTCGCGGGCGGTGGAACGCTGTTGACGTTTCCGAGTTTGCTGGCCGTGGTCTCTCCGGTGGCGGCGAACGCGACGAGCACCTTCTCTCTGTTTCCCGGTTCGCTGGCATCCGGGCTGGGATACCGGCAAGAGTTGGCGCTGTGCCGCAAGCATCTGATTCGATTGCTGCCGCCGAGTTTGGCCGGCGGGTTGTTGGGCGCGCTGCTGGTGACCCGCTTGCCGGAGAAAGTCTTCGCGAGTGCGATTCCGTGGTTGCTGATCACGGCGTCGACGTTAATGGCGGTACAGCAGCCGTTGTCGCGTTGGATCGGCGCGCATCCCCATGACGAGCCGTCGCGGAAAACGCTGATTGCCATTGTCTGCTTTCAATTTCTGGTGGGCGTATACGGCGGCTACTTCGGCGCGGGGATCGGCATCCTGATGCTGAGTTCGCTCGCGTTTGTCGGCATTCCGGATATTCACCAGATGAACGCGGTGAAGTCGATCTTAGCCGCGGCGATGAATGGGACGTCGCTGGTGATTTTTCTGCTGTCCGGGGCGATCGTGTGGAAGTATGCGATCGCGATGGCGGTGACGGGCAGCGTGGGGGGCTATGTGGGCGCGCGTGTGGCGCGGAAATTCAAGCCGATCGCAATCCGTGCGATTGTGATCCTGATCGGCTTTGGCGTGGCGATCTACTCGTGGATGCGTTAGGGGCGAGGCAGGTCGACGCCGAGTCTTTTCATCTCTTCGGCGTAGTAGCGGCGGACGAGTAAGTCGTGCTCTTCGCTGCCTTCGAGGATCTCGCGCTTCTGCGAACTGATCTTGGCGCGCGCGGCTTTATCGATCTTGTCCTCGGCGAGCAGGAACTCGGTGATCGTCTTGACGATGGCGAGACGAATGTCGTTGTCCGGACGCTTCAGCCGAAAGTCGCGGCCCTTGCGCATGGCCGTGAGCAGCTTGTGCGAGATGTCGGTAATCTTGTCCCGCGAGAGCTTCATGCCGTCGCCGGAGTCGCGGCCGGACGCGCGGACGATCTTGCGTTCGGCGATCAACTGGTTTTTCACCTTGCGGAACATGTCGGCGAAGCTGACCTGTTCGCGGCGCATGTAATCGCTGTATTGCGAGAGGATTTCGCGCACTTCGTCGTTAAGATCGTCTTCGACGGAAAGCTCGTCGATGACGACTTGATTGAGCGTCTCGGCGGCCGAGGCGAGGTTGGAAATTTCAACGAATGCCGGCGTCAAGCCGGCGGCAAGTTTTTTGGCTAGGTGAGCGACCACCTCTTTTTGCAGAAGCATCGTGAGATTTGAGTCTATCGGCGTATGGATCGATGTGTCAACGTGTTATACTGATAAGTTAATGCAACTCGCGCGCCACTCCCGGCTCCACCATACCCATCGCCACGCGGCGAATGGCTGGGCCATCGGTTAGAACTGCTCGCTGAGCTCGAGTGCATTTGACCTTACCCCGGCCCGCCGACACCACAGCGGGCTTTTCGTTTTCACCCCTCTACTTCACACAACAATGGATCTCGATTTCAAGAAAAGCGACGGCCTGATTACCGCCGTCATTCAGGACCACACATCCGGCCGGGTGCTGATGGTCGGCTACATGAACGAAGAATCGTTCCACCTTACGGTTGAACGCGGCTACGCGATCTTCTGGAGTCGCTCGCGGCAGAAGCTATGGCTGAAGGGAGAATCGAGCGGCCACAAGCTGCTGGTCAAATCCATTCAAACCGATTGCGACAAGGACGCCGTGCTGATTCAGGTCGAGGCTGTCGGCCCGGGCGTGTGTCACGAGGGTTATGAAAGCTGCTTTTTCCGCACGCTCAATGGCTGGGAGTGGCAGGTCACCGAAGCGCAAACTTACGATCCGTCGAAGGTCTACAGTCACTAATGTCCACTACACGAAAATTGAAACTCGGCATTCCCAAGGGCAGCTTGGAGAACGCCACCATCGACCTTTTTAAGAAGGCCGGATTCAACATCAACGCATCGAGCCGCTCGTACTTCCCCTCATGCGACGACCCCGAGCTGGAGTGCATGCTGATCCGCGCGCAGGAGATGGCGCGCTACGTCGACGACGGTGTTCTCGACGCGGGATTGACCGGCTTTGACTGGATCCAGGAGTCGGGCGCCGATGTCGTAAAGATCGCCGATCTGGTCTATTCGAAGGCGAGCTTTGGCAAGGTGCGCTGGGTGCTGGCGGTGCCGGAGGGGTCGCCGGTGCAGACGGTAAAAGACCTGGAAGGCAAGATCATCGCAACGGAGTTGGTCGAGGCGACGCGCAAGTATCTGGCCGCGAATGGCGTGACCGCGAAGGTCGAATTTTCGTGGGGCGCGACGGAAGTGAAGCCGCCGCATTTGGCCGATGCGATCGTTGAGGTGACCGAGACTGGGTCGTCGCTGCGCGCGAACAAGCTGCGGATTGTCGAGGAGCTGTTCAGTTCGAATACGCAGTTGATCGCCAATAAAAACGCCGCCGACGACGAGTGGAAGGCGCGCAAACTGGCGGACATGAAGATGTTGCTGGAAGGCGCGATCGCGGCGTTGGGCAAGGTCGGGCTGATGCTGAACGTGGAGCGTGAGCATCTTGACGATGTGCTCGGCATCTTGCCGGCGCTGAAGAATCCGACGGTTTCGCCGCTGGCGCGCGACAACTGGGTAGCGGTGAACACGATCCTCGATGAATCGACGGTGCGGTCGATTATTCCGCGATTGAAACAGGCGGGCGCGAGCGGCATCGTCGAGTATCCGCTGAACAAAATCATTGAGTAGCCCCGCATGATTCGTATCGTTGATCACACACAGATCGGGCGCATACTGGCGCGCAAAGCGGCGCGCTTCACTGAAGCCGAGCAGACCGTGCGGCCGATTCTCGAAGCGGTGCGCAAAGACGGCGACAAATCCGTGCTGCACTACGCGCGCAAGTTCGATGGTTCAGAGCGTACGAGTTTGCAGTTGTTGCGGGAAGAGCTTGATGGTGCGGCGCGGCGGTTGACGCCGGAGTTTCGCGCGGCGGTGAAGGCGGCGTCGGCGAACATACGGGCGTATGCGAAGTTGCAGATGCCGTCGGCGAAGGCGAAGACGATTGCGCCGGGGTTGAAGGTCGGCCAGATCGTACGGCCGCTCGACACGGTCGCGGCGTACATTCCAGCGGGGCGATATCCATTGCCGTCGACCGTGTTGATGACGGTGATTCCGGCACTGGTGGCGGGCGTGCCGAATGTGTGCGTGACCTCGCCGCGTTTTGTGCCGGAGATCATGGGTACGGCGGCGCTCTTGAAGACGCCGAAGGTTTTTCAGATCGGCGGCGCGCACGCGATCGCGGCGTTTGCCTACGGCACCGAGACCGTGCCACGCGCGGACCGGATCGTTGGGCCGGGCAATATTTATGTCGCGGCGGCGAAGAAGCTGCTGGCGGGCGAGGTGGGCATCGATTTCATCGCGGGGCCGACGGAGATCCTCATGATCGCGGCCGAAGGCAACGCGAAGTGGATCGCCGCCGACATGCTGGCGCAAGCGGAGCACGATACCGATGCGTCGGCGGTGCTTCTGACTACCTCGAAGAAACTCTCGCTAGCGGTGCAGACCGAGATTGAGAAACAACTCGCGACGCTGCCGACGGCGAAGACGGCGCGGAAGGCGATCGACAAGAACTCGGCGATTATTCTGATGCGGTCTTTGGAGGAAGCGGTGGAAGTTTCAAATCGCTTCGCGCCGGAGCATCTGTCGATTCCCGATGCGTCGCTGTTGCCGGGGATTCGTCACGCGGGATCGGTGTTTATTGGGCCGTACAGTCCGGAAGCTGCGGGCGACTATGCATCGGGGCCCAATCACGTGCTGCCAACCAGCGGCGCCGCTCGGGTGCGCGGCGGCCTCTCGGCGATGGACTACGTGAAGATTATTTCGACGCAGCAGCTGACGGCGGCGGCGTTGCGCAAGTTGGTGCCCGCGATCACGACGTTGGCTCGCGCCGAAGGGCTTGAAGCGCACGCTAGATCGGTTGAGGTGCGGCGTGGCAAATAAGTCGTCGAACGCACTGCGGCCGCGGCCCGCTGTGGAACGCATGGCGCCGTATCACCCGCCGACCGGCGGACGCATGGACCGTCTGCGTTTGGACTTCAACGAAAACACGCTCGGTTGCAGCGAGACCGTGACGCAGTTTATCGCCGAACACCTGATCGAAAATCAGCTGGCGGTGTATCCGGAGTACGGTACCGCGGTTGAAGAACTCGCGCAGTTTTTCAAGGTCGATCAGAGCGAGTTCACGCTGACCAATGGCACCGATGAAGCGATTCAGGTGCTGGTGAACACCTACGTCGACGACGATGACGACGTGATCATCCTGCAGCCGTCGTACGCGATGTACCGCTTCTACTGCGAGGTGGCCGGCGCGCAGATTCGCGAGATCCCTTACCGCGCGGGTACGTTGCAGTTTCCTCTGCAAGAGTTGCTGGGCGCGATCCGGCCGTCGACGCGGCTAATATTGATATCAAATCCGAACAACCCGACTGGCAGCGGGATCGATCTCGACGGCATCATTCGAATTTTGAAGAAGGCGCTGCACGCGGCTGTATTGATCGACGAAGCCTACTACGAGTTCAGCGGCGTGACCGCGCTGGGCCTGATTCGTGAGTATCCCAATCTGTTCGTGAGCCGCACGTTTTCAAAGGTCTATGGTATGGCGGCGATGCGTGTGGGCTGCCTGTTCAGCAAGGCCGAGAACGTGGCGTGGTTGAAAAAAGCGCAGTCGCCATACAGCGTGAACACGCTGGCGGTGTTGGCCGCGCGCGCGGCGATTCGCGATACGGCCTACATTTCCGAGTACGTCGGCGAGGTGTTGGCGGCGCGCGAACTGGTTTATGTCGGGCTTGAGAAACTGGGCATTAACTACATCAAGAGCCAGGGGAATTTTGTCCTGTTCGATTGCGGCGAGCGCTCGATCGAAGTGCGCGATGCGTTGAAGGCAAAAAACATTTTGGTGCGAGATCGTTCTTACGAAATTCCTGGCGCCGTGCGGGTCACGATCGGCACGCGCGAACAGATGCGCAAATTCCTGACTGAGTTGGAGGGCGTTTGGAAACGCAAAGCCTAGTCGTCGTGTTCGATATGGACGGCGTGCTCGTCGATGTGACCGAGTCGTATCGCGAGACGATCGTGCAGACGGTGCGGCATTTTTCGGGGCGCCTGATTGAACGCGCGTTGATTCAGGAGTACAAGAATCAGGGCGGCTGGAATAACGACTGGGCGCTTTCGCAGAAGATTCTCGCCGACTTTGGAATGGCCGTGGAGTACCCGGTTGTCGTCGAGGCGTTTCAGAAAATATTCTTCGGGCCCAACGGCAACGATGGATTGATGCAGCGCGAGGTGTGGCTGGATGCAACGGGCACGCTGCAGCGGCTGAACGCGCGCGCGGCGTTTGCTGTGTTCACGGGGCGCGAACGGGCCGAGGCGCAAATGACGCTCGATCGCTTCGCGGGGCATCTGAAATTCGATCGCGTGGTCGGGGATGACGATGTGATAAAGGGCAAGCCGGACCCGGAAGGGCTGCTGCAAATCGTCGCGGCGTATCCGGGCGCGCGTGCTGTCTATATCGGCGACACGGTGGACGATGCGCGCGCTTCGAAAGCCGCCGGAGTGCCGTATATCGGCGTGGGCCATCGCCGCGACGAAGGGCATGCGAACACGGTGACGCTGATGGAGCGCGAAGGCGCGATCGCGATTATCGAGAGTATCAACGAACTGGAGGAGGCGCTCAAGTTATGAGGACATCGTCGGTCGAGCGGATCACGCGTGAGACGCAAATTCGCGGCAAGCTGAAGATCGAGGGCAAGGGCAAGTACACGATCTCGACAGGCATTCGCTTTCTGGACCACATGCTGGAGCTCTTCACTAAACACGGCGGTTTCGATCTGGAATTGCAGGCGACGGGCGATCTCGACGTCGATCAACATCATACGGTGGAAGACGTCGGCATCGTGCTCGGGCAGTTGTTCGCGAAGGCGCTGGGCGATCGCAAGGGCATCAATCGCGCGGGCTACTTCGTGATGCCGATGGACGAAACGCTCTCGGTGACGGCGATCGATCTGGGCGGCCGCCCGGCGCTGGTCTACAACGACAAGGTGAAGACGCGTCTTGTCGGCGACTTGCAGTCCGAATTGGTGCACGATTTCTTCGACGGCTTCGCGGTGCACGCGGGCGCGAATGTGCATGTGTTGACGATGTATGGACGATCGAATCATCACAAACTCGAAAGCATCTTCAAAGGCTTCGCGCGTGCGATGAAGTTCGCGTGCTCGACCGATGCGCGGTTGAAAGATCAACTTCCCTCGACCAAGGGATTGCTGGAGGGCGCGAAGAAATGAGCGGCATCGCGGTGTTCGATTACGGCGCCGGGAACTTGCGATCGGTGCTGAATACGCTGGAGGCCGTGGGCGCGAAGTTCACGCTGGTCGACGACGCGGCGGGTCTCGAAGCGGCGGACAAAATAATTCTGCCGGGCGTGGGGCACTACGGGCAGTTGCTGCGTTCGCTGGATGCGATGCGCGTGCGCGGCGCGTTGCTGAACCGCGTGCTTTCGGGCGTGCCGTTTCTCGGCATCTGTCTGGGCTTGCAGGCGCTGTTTGAAGAGGGCGAAGAGGCGCCGGATGTGAGGGGCCTCGGTGTGTTTCCGGGCAAGGTTGTGCGCTTTCCCGAAGACGCGCGTGTGCCGCACATGGGTTGGAACGAGTTGGAAGTGAAGGCCGGATCGCGGCTGCTGCGCGGTCTCGGAGATCGGCCATACGTTTATTTCGCGCACAGCTATTACGTGCCCGTGTGCCAGTACGCCGCGGCGACGTGCCAGTATGTCGAACCGTTCACCGCCGTGCTCGAACACGAGAACGTTTTCGGCGTTCAGTTTCATCCCGAGAAATCGGGGCCGTTGGGATTGCAAATTGTCAAAAACTTCGCAGAGCTCTAAATCATGGACTTTCGACTCGATGCTCGCTAAACGCATCATCCCCTGTCTCGACGTCACCGCGGGCCGCGTGGTGAAGGGCGTCAATTTCGTCAACCTGCGCGACGCGGGCGATCCGGTCGAGTTGGCCGAACGCTATAACGAGCAGGGCGCCGATGAGCTTGTGTTCCTCGACATCACGGCGTCCAGCGATGAGCGCAACACGATGGTCGACGTCGTGGCGCGCACCGCGCGGCAGGTGTTTATTCCGTTGACGGTTGGCGGCGGTATTCGCAGCATTGTCGACGCGCGGAAGATATTGATGGCCGGCGCGGATAAGGTCAGCGTCAACACGGCAGCGGTGCGGCGGCCGGAGTTGATTACCGAGTTGAGCAACGAGTTCGGCGCGCAGGCCGTGGTGCTGGCGATCGATGCGGGGCGCAGGCCGGGCGGCGGTTGGAACGTGTACACCAAGGGCGGCCGCGTTGACGAAGGCATCGACGCCGTCGAATGGGCCGCGCGCGGCATGCGGCTTGGCGCGGGCGAAATTCTGTTGACGTCGATGGATGCCGATGGCGTGAAGACCGGCTTCGATTGCGAGTTGACCGCGGCCGTTTCGCGCGCGACGTTGATCCCGGTGATCGCGTCGGGCGGGGCGGGGAAGCCCGAGGACTTCTTGAAAGTTCTGACCGAGGGAGAGGCCGATGCGGCACTGGCGGCTTCTATTTTTCACTTCGGCACTTACACCGTCGACGATCTGAAAGAGTATTTGGACAAGCAAGGCATTGTGGTTCGGAGGCGGCATTGAGTCTGATTCTTCCTTGTATTGATTTGATGGACGGCAAAGTCGTGCAGCTCGTGCAGGGGCGCGAGAAGGCGCTGGAGGGCGACGCGCCACTCAAGATGCTCGAACACTTCGCGGGCTTCCCGGAGATTCAGGTCATCGATCTCGACGCGGCGATCGGGCGTGGCGCCAACGATGGGATCGTCGAGACGCTGTGCGCGCACGCGCGTTGCCGTGTGGGCGGCGGTGTGCGGACGGTCGATCGCGCGAAGACGCTACTCAAGCAGGGTGCGTACAAGGTCATCGTCGGCACGAGCGCGTTTACCGCCGAGGGGCCTAACAAACCGTTGCTGGAAGAGTTGGCCGCCGCGATCGGACCGGAGAAGATTCTGCTCGCGCTCGATTCCAAGGACGGCCGCATTGTGATCAAAGGCTGGCGCGAGGCGACGGCGTTCACGGCCGAAGAGATTATCGGTTCGCTGGAGCCCTACTGCCGCGGGTTTCTCTGCACCTACGTCGACAAAGAAGGGATGATGCAGGGGACCGATCTCGATTGGTTCCGGCGGCTGCGCGCGGCGCTCGCGGCGACACATGAGCTGACGGCGGCGGGCGGCGTAACGACGATGGACGATGTGCGCGCGCTGCGGGCGATCGGCATTCACGCGGCGCTCGGTATGGCGATTTACACGGGGCGATTGGACCTGGCGGAGTTGCGCGCGGAACTTTTTTGACGATTTTTCGGCGGCGTTCGCGCAAGGGTGAGTATGACCACCCCAGAATTCACTCCGATCCTGATCGCGCCGAGCGGTAACCCGTCGTTCACGTGCATCTATTCCAAACCCGCCGATTGGGCCGATGGCGACAATCCGCCCCAGGCGACCGACTTCTCCGACCCGCAGGCCTTCCAAACGCTCGGCGGCTGCCAGAGCGACTACGGTTACGGCGCGTTTGTCATCGGAGCACGGCCGGAGTGGACCGAGGGATCGATGTTCGACTTCGCCGAGCGGCTGATCGGCAGTTCTGGCCTGCAAATGGGCCCGCTTTTCGATCACGACGTCGAGGGCCACCGCGCATTGCGCGCGGAGGGCCGTCAGGAATTTGAAGACGCGACGCTGATCACCCGGTTTCAATTTGTCTGGGCGAATGGCTGTTACTTCGTCAACGTCGGCACGATGCCCGATGAACTGGCGTCTCACTTCGCGCCGCTGCTGGATGGGATGTTCGCGTCGTTCTCGCTGCCGAACGTGGAGCAGCCGATGACGGAGTTGTTCCTGCCGCTTGAGGTCGACGCCCTGGGAGTGGAGATGAAGACGCCGGCGGGTTGGATGTTGTCCGAAGAGGGCCAGTTCTTAACCGCGGCCGACGAGGCGCGCGGCATGACGATTGAGATGCACAAGCGCGCGAGCGAGGGCCTCGGCATCGTTGAGATCGCCGACGCCCGGCGCCAGCGATATCAAACGCACGAACCGTCGGTCGAAACGATGCGGATGCGCCTGGCGGACTTGGAATGCCTGGCGCTGCGCGACATCGAACGCGGCGGACAACCGGTGATGATGGCGTTCCTGTTCAAGGCCGATCCGGCATGCGCGGACACGGTGACCGAGATCTGCGTTACGGCGCCGCCCGAGGGGATGACGCTGGCGATGAACGTGATGGAAGAGATGGCCGGTTCGATGCGCCCCTTGGTCCGCGCATAAGCTCGCTCGCGAGGCCGGCGAAACTGCGGCACAATTGAGGCATGCGGACATTTTGGCTCGCGCTCGCCGCCACGGCGATGGCGCAACCGCCTGACTTTCAACGAGACATTCGACCGCTCCTAGCCAAGCGTTGCCTGGCCTGTCACGGCCCCGACGAACATTCCCGCCAGGCGGGACTGCGGCTCGATCGTTTCGACGGTGCGACAAAGACGGGTGTTATTGTTCCGGGCCAGTCGGCGAAGTCAAGGCTCGTTGCGCGCGTCACCAATGAAAAGTTGCCGATGCCCCCAACCGGTCCGCGGTTGACGGCGAACGAAATCGCGATGCTCAAGAATTGGATCGACGCGGGTGCGGCGTCGGCCAATCACTGGGCCTATGAAAAGATCAAGCTGCCCGGCGTGCCCGAGGTCAAACAAGCCGAATGGCCGCGTAACCCGATCGATGATTTCGTTTTGAAAACGCTTGAAGGGCAGTCGTTGCGTCCTTCGAAAGAAGCGCCGCGCAACACGCTCGCGCGCCGCGTTGCGCTCGATCTCACCGGACTGCCGCCGGACGCGGCGGCGATGGCGAAGATCGACAACTATGAAGCCTATGTCGACGCGCTGCTTGCCAGTCCGCGCTTCGGTGAACGCTGGGCCAAGGTCTGGCTCGATCTCGCCCGATACGCCGATACGCAAGGCTACGAGAAGGACAACAAACGGACGATCTGGCCGTATCGCGATTGGGTGATTCGCGCCTACAACGATAATCTTCCGTTCGACAAATTCACGATCCTCCAACTCGCCGCCGACCTCACCGAAGATCCCTCGGTGGACGATCTGATTGCGACCGGTTTCCATCGCAACACAATGACCAACACCGAAGGCGGCACCGACGACGAAGAGTTCCGCGACCTGGCGATTCGCGATCGCATCGCCACCACGGGCCAGGTATGGATGGGGCAGACCTGGGGCTGTGCGCAATGCCACACGCACAAGTACGATCCGCTGACGCACAAAGAGTTTTATCAACTCTACGCCTACTTCAATCAGACCGCCGATGACGATCATCCCTCCGATCGCCCGGTGCTGAAGCTTTCGAAAGACGTCTCGACGCTGGTGTTAAAAGAACTCGACGCCTACAAGCGCCGCACCACGCGCATTTACGAACGCGGCAACTTTCTGACGCCCGGCGAAGCGGTCAGCGCCGCGACGCCCGCGGCCTTTCCGGCAATGCCGGCTAACGCACAGAACAACCGGCTGGGCTTTGCGCAATGGCTGGTGAGCAAGGACAACCCGCTGACGGCGCGAGTAACGGTGAATCGATTCTGGAGCCGCTTAATGGGCCGTGGAATCGTCGAGAGCGAGGAAGACTTCGGCACACAAGGAACAGCCCCCACGCATCCGGAGTTGCTCGACTGGCTCGCAGCCGGGTTTCAAAAAGACTGGGACGTGAAGCGGTTGCTGAAGTTGATCGTCATGAGCGCGGCGTACCGTCAGGACTCCGCGGTCACGCCGGCGTTGCTGGAGAAAGACCCACTCAATAAGCTGTACGCTCGCGGTGCGCGATTCCGCCTCGACGCTGAAGCGGTTCGCGATCAGGCGCTTGCAGCGGCGGGTTTGCTCAGCGGGAAAATGTACGGCCCGCCGGTGATGCCCTGGCAACCCGATGGCGTCTGGCTTGTCACCTACAACAGCGATCGCTGGGTGACATCGCAGGGCGAGGACCGCTATCGGCGCGCTCTCTACACTTTCATGCGGCGGTCGAGCGCGTATCCATCGATGATGAACTTCGACGCGCCGAATGGCGAGACCTGCACCATCCGCCGCATCCGCACCAATACGCCGCTGCAAGCGTTGACGTCGATGAACGATCCGGCGTTCATGGAAGCCGCGCAGCGATTGGCCGAGCGCGCGGCGAAGGACGCCAATCCGGCCGTGAAATTGTTTGAGTCGGTGTTGCTACGCCAGCCGTCGAAGGCGGAACTGCAGCGCGTGCAGCAACTCCACGCCGCGACGGTCGCCGAGTTGAAGGCGAGTCCCTGGAACGCGGCGAAGCTGGTGAAGTACAGCGAGGTGCTCTACGCCGAGGACCGCGAATCGACGCTGATTCCCGACGTGCGCACCAAGCCGCGCGAGTGGCGCTTCAAGATTTCCGATCCCGGCGCTGGTTGGAACACGGCCGAGTTCAACGATTCCAACTGGTCCGCTGGGCCTGGCTACTTCGGCCACTTCAACAAGCCGAACGAATCGACGCCAATTAAGTCGGCCTGGGATACCGATCAGTTGTGGCTGCGCATCGCGATCGATCTCGAAGCGCCGCTGCCGTCGAAGTTCAAAATGCCGATCCGCACGAACTCGCAGTTCGACGTGTGGGTGAACGGCGTGCACGCGCTGAATAATATCTTCGAGCGCGGCGGGCACTTCGACTATCTGTTGAACGACGATGGCCAGCGTGCGTTCAAGCCCGGCCGGAATGTCGTCGCGATCCGGGTGACGCGCCACGGCGCGCGCGGCAGCGGCCAGGTCTTCGATCCGGGTCTGGTGGCATCGCTGCCGGTGAAGCTGAACAAGCCCAGTCGCGATGAATTCTCGCGCGCCGCCTGGGTTGTGGTCGCCAACACAATCTTGAATCTGGATGAAACGTTGACACGCCGATGAAACAAGTACTCGCCAATACGCGCCGCCATTTCCTGCAAGGCGGCAGCCTCGGGCTCGCGAATCTGTTCCTGGCCGAGGCGCAGCAGAAGCCCGCGCGCGCGGGCAAAGCGAAATCGATCATCTACCTGCACATGGCCGGCGCGCCAAGCCAGCTTGAACTGTTCGACTATAAGCCGGAACTGGTTAAGTACAACGGCAAGCCATGCCCCGATGAACTGTTAAAGGGCAAGCGATTCGCGTTCATCAAAGGTGTTCCGAACATGCTCGGTACGCCATACAAGTTCGCGCGGCAGGGGCAATCCGGCGCGATGATGAGCGAACTGTTGCCGCGCTTCTCTAAGCTCGCCGACGAAGTGACGATCGTGCGCTCGATGTCCACCGATCAGTTCAATCACGCGCCGGCGCAGTTGTTCATGCACACCGGCAATTCGCGGTTTGGCTTCGCGTCGATGGGCGCCTGGGTGACCTACGGCCTTGGCACGGAGAACCAGGACCTGCCCGGCTTTGTTGTGCTCACCAGCGGCGGCAACAATCCCGATGGCGGCAAGAGTCTGTGGGGCAGCGCGTTTCTGCCCAGCGTGTATCAAGGCGTGCACTGCCGCTCGCACGGCGAGCCGGTGTTGTTTCTCTCCGACCCGGAGGGCGTTACGCGATCGATGCGGCGCAAGACGCTCGACGCTATGAAGGACTTGAATGCGATGGAGCGCGAACGGTCGGGCGATCCCGAAACCGACGCGCGCATGAGCCAATACGAACTCGCCTACAAAATGCAGATCTCGGTGCCGAAGGTGATGGACATCAGCAAGGAGTCGTCGGAGACGCACACACTCTACGGCACGCAGCCGGGAAAAACCAGTTTCGCCAACAATTGTTTGTTAGCGCGCCGCTTGGTCGAGAACGGCGTGCGGTTCGTGCAACTCTACGACTGGGGCTGGGATCATCACGGCACCAGCAAGCGCGACGATATCGAGTTCGCGCTGAAGCCGCATATCGCCGAGTGCGATCAGGCGATCGCGGCGCTATTGACGGACCTCAAACAGCGCGGTCTGCTCGATCAGACGCTGGTTGTTTGGGGCGGGGAATTCGGCCGAACACCGATGCGTGAAAACCGCGGCGGGACCGAGGGCGCTTTCCGCGGGCGCGATCATCATCCGTACGCGTTCACGATCTGGATGGCTGGCGCGGGCGTGAAGAAGGGGCTCAATTACGGCGAGACCGACGACATCGGCTACTACGTCGTCAAGGACAAAATGACGCCGCGCGATCTGCAGTCGACCATCCTGCATCTGGCCGGCGCCGATCCGTACACGCTGCATTATCCGTATCTCGGATTGAATCAGCGGCTGATCGGACCGACCGATGAGGGCCGGATCATGAAAGACCTGCTGATCTAACGCTACGGACACGCCCGCACACAGCGTGCGTTAATCACCTGCATTAATGCCGTGTGATACTGCGAGCCCGTCACGCCGCGCGACCTGCCCGGGACCGTCTTGTGCGCGATCACCAAATCCAACGCGGGCAATACCGTAATGTATTGCCCCACCGCGCCGATGCCCGTATAGGCGCCCTGCAACGGGCCCACGCGATTGTGGTCGTCCCAAATCCACCACATGTAGCCGTAGCCCCACAACGTCCCGTTCGCGTAGCCGCGCGCCGACGGCGGATTCATGTCGTCGACCGGCGTTACCAGCGTCGTGATCGTCTTGATCCAATCGCTCGCCACCACCTGCTTGCCTTCCCACTTTCCGTTTTGCAGCATCAACTGGCCGAGGCGCGCCATATCGCGCGTTGTCAGCCAAATCGGATAGGCCTCGTATTTCGACACCGCCGTGTTGCCGGCCTTCTTCTGCAGCGCGCGATCGAAGTCCTGCATGCCAAGCGGCTCCGCCAGATCCTTCTGCAGCGCATCGTAGATGTCGATGCCGGTCTGTTTTTCGAAGACGAAGCCCGCGGCGTTGAAGTCCCAATTGCTGTACAGATGATAGGCGCCCGGCTGCTGCGTGCCGCGCGGCGGCGCCTGCGCCAGATCGTCACCCGGATACGATGCCGGATGAAAGACGCCCGATCGCGCCGTGATCAGGTGCCGCACCTTGGCTTGCTTTTCACGAGGCACCAAGCCGCCGACATCGTCTATGCCAAGCTCTTCGAGCGTCGCGTCGAGATTGATCTTCCCATTGGCCACGTACTTGCCGTAGAGCATCGCCAGCACGCTCTTGCGCACCGATGCGAGATAACTCTGCTTCGTCAAATCGCCGTATTCGAAGATGACCTTGCCCTTGTGAACGGCCATCATCGCGGTTGTGTCGATGGTCGCGAGATAGCCCTTCAACGCGTTCAGACGCTTCGTCGAGTAGCCGTGGTCTTCCGGTTTGGCGCGCTCCCAATCGGCGGCCGTGATTGAGAGGGCGAAGATCGCAAGTAGCAGTCGCATCGTTTTCACTATACTTGCGCCTGCACTCGATTGCGACAGCACCTAGAATAAAAGGGTGGTCTTTCTCCCTGCCATCGACTGGCTCGTGATCGGCGCCATGGGCGTCACCACGATCTTCTTCATCATCATCACGTTGTTGGTGTTCCCGCCCACCGCGGTAGTCAACAAATGGCAAGGCAAAGACGCCGACGACAAGGAGTAGCCCCATGCCCCGCAAATTCACTCGCCGCGCCTTCCATCTCGGAGTAGCCGCGCTTCCCGCCGCTGCCGCCGAATCGTCCAAGTACACCGGCGCGCTCGACGGCTTCGAGTCGAAGGTCGCCATGCCCGGCTTCGATTCGCAGACCTACTCGCTGGCGCGCTACGCCAAAGCCCCGCTGGCGATGACCTACAAGGGTGGAGCGGTGCCGGCGTGGCAGAAAAAGCTGCGCGGCAAAGTGACCGAGCTCATCGGCGGGTTCCCGAAGGACCGCACGCCGCTCGCGCCTGTCACGCTCGAAACGCGCGAGTTCGCCAACTACCGGCGCGAAAAATTCGTGATCCAGTCGCGCGAGGGAATGTCGGTGCTCGGCTACCTGCTGACGCCGCTCAAAGCCTCTGGTCCTCTGGCCACGATGATCTGCGTGCCCGGCCACGGCCGCGGCGTGGACGACATCGTCGGCGTCGATGACAAGGGCAAGGACCGCACCAACAAAGACGGCTACCAGCACGACTTCGCGATTCAAGTCGTCGAAGGCGGCATGGCCGCAGTTGCGATCGAGCCCCTCGGCTTCGGCTGCCGCCGCGATGAAAAAGCCCGCGGGCGGTCGCTGGGCACATCGTCCTGCCAGCCCTCGGCCGGCGCGGCGCTTTTGCTCGGCGACACGATGATCGCTTGGCGCGTCTACGACGTCATGCGGACGATCGACTGGATCGAAACGCGCAAGGACCTCGACGCCAAGCGTGTCGGACTCGTGGGCATCAGCGGCGGCGGCACGATCACGACCTTCGCCACGGCGCTCGAACCGCGCATCAAGGCCGCCATGATCAGCGGCTACCTGAACACGTTCAAGGACTCGATCCTTTCGCTCTCGCACTGCGTCGATAACTACGTTCCCGGCATTTTGAACTGGTGCGAAATGTACGATGTCGCCAGCTTAATCGCCCCTCGTCCGCTCTATGTCGAGAGTGGCGACAAGGACCCAATCTTCCCCATCGCCGCCGCTCGCGAATCCTTCGCCCGAGTGAAGAAGGTTTACGACGCCCTCGGCGCCGGCGCGCTTGCTCAGCACGAGGTGTTCACCGGCGATCACTTCTTCCACGGCGGTGGCGGCGTGCCGTTTCTTGCGAAACATTTGAAGGCATAAATGTTCGGACTGCTTTTCGCTCTCGCCCTGGACCCCTGCGCGCTTCTTCCCGAGACCGACGTGCGTCAGATCTTCGAAGTGCCCGCCAACACGCCCGTCCGTCAAGTGCGCGCCGATAGTTGCACGTACATTTGGATCGGGCTGCCGCCTTCCACGGCCGAACTGCGCGCGGCGCTTCGCAGCGGCCGCAAGTGGCCTTCCCGGGACACCGAATCGGTGAGCCTGCGCATCGAACCTCTCGCCAAACCACTCGCCGAAATCGAATCGAGATTCGACAAGCTGGCGAAGGGTTACAACGTCGACCGTGACGGCGAGCAACGCGTCGTCAAGCCGCAGCAGATCGCCTGGGTCGGCGGGCTTGGTGAGAAGGCGTACTGGAATGCGTCGCTGAGTCAACTCGTGGTCGCCCGCAAGGACGCGCTGATCTCGGTCGTGGTGAAACGCGCGGCGTTGAAGCCCGAAGACCTCGCCGGCCTCGCGCAAACGATCGCTCAATCGGTCTTGCGGAAGCAGTAGAGCGACTGCTGCGTGCGCACATAAAGCGCATCGCCGGCGATGGCCGGAGTAGCGAAGATCTCTTCTTCCAGCGGAATTTGCGAGACGACTTCGCCGTCCGGGCCCGCTTTCAATATCGTGATCTTGCCTTCCATCGAAGCCAGGAACACGTGCTTCGCGCTCGCGATCGGCGAGGCGTAATAATCGCCCAGCGCATCCGGCAAACGGAACTGGTTGCGAGCCTCGCCCGAAGCCAAGTCATAGATACCGGCGATGCCGCCGTTTCGAACGGTGTAGAGTAACGACTGGCCACAAGTGGCGAGGGAACGTTCGGTACGGCGCGCTGAATCATCCACTCGATGGCGCTGTTGGTGAGGTTGCCCCGGCCCCGCGGGCGCAAGGACATTGTGGTCGCCGGCTTGGTGGCCTTTTCGCGGAAGGCGGTCCACTCGGCTTCGTTGATGATCTTGTCGCCGTTGCGGTCGATGACCGCGAAGATGCCGCGCGCGAGTCCTTTCGATTCGTCGAACTCGATCATCTTGTTGCCGTTGGCGTCGGTTTCGAGAACCGTCGCGAATGCCGGTACCGCCGAAGCCTCGGCGGCCGAATTCACCGCGAGGATGATACGGTCTCCGTTTACCGACGGCGAAGTCTTTGCCTGATTGGGCAGTCCATGCACCCACCAGACGCGCTCGCCGGTTTTCAGCGAGTAGGCGGTAAATTCCAGATCGCCGATCACGCCGAGCACGGGTTCAACGCCCCGCGAAAAAATTACGGGCGAAGAGTAGACCCCCATGCTGGCGTCGGGCCGTTTCTTCTTCCATCGCACCTCGCCGTTGGCCGCGTTCACGGCCATCACAAACGAATCGCGGGTTTGATCGACCACAAGATAGACACTGTCGTTGTGCAGCACGGGCGACGTCGACACGCCCTGCATGCTCGCAAACGAATCCATCGGTATCGTCCACAACTCCTTGCCATCGTGCCCGTACGCCGCGAGTCCATACTCGGAAAAAAAGACGACGACGCGCTTGGCGTCGGCGACAGCCGTCGGCGCCGCGGCATCGTTCAGCTTATGCCGCTTCTGCGTGTTGCGCCGCTTCAATTCTCGCCGCCATTGTTCTTTGCCCGTGGCCGTATCGTAGGCGACCGTAAGCAGCGCCTCCCCGTTGTGCCCGGTCAAAAACAGCTTGTCTCCCACAATCACCGGCGACGACTTGCCCTGAGGCGGCGAAACCTTCCACCCAACATTCTTCGACGGCCCGAACTCGACCGGCGGATTTCCGGCGGCGAGCCCGCTGCCATTCGGTCCTCGAAACGCCGGCCAATCGGCCGCGCACGCGACGGCGGCGGCAAAAAGCGTCTTTCGAAACATGCTCTCTATCCTCTCAAGCCCGGAGATGTGAAACAATAGGCGGCTTATGCCTTATCGCTATCGCATGCTCGCGCTCATGTTCCTGTTGTCCATCATCACCTACCTCGATCGCGTCTGTATCAGCGTCGCGGGCAAGCGGATGCAGGACGAACTGTCGATCTCGCCCGAAGGCTGGGGCTGGGTGGTCGGCGCGTTCACGATCTCCTACGCGGCTTTCGAAATCCCCGCCGGCGCGTGGGGGGACAAGTATGGCCCCCGAAACATTTTGACTCGGATTGTTTTATGGTGGTCCGCCTTCACCGCGATGACCGGCGCGGTCTCGAACTACGTGCTGCTCCTGCTCGTGCGCTTTTTCTTCGGTGCGGGCGAAGCCGGCGCGTATCCGAACATCTCCGCCGCCGTGTCGCGCTGGTTCCCCGCCGGTGAGCGCGCCCGCGCCGTCGGCATCACCTGGATGGCCTCCCGCCTCGGCGGAGCGTTGTCGCCCTTGCTGGTCGTGCCGATTCAACAAGCCTTCGGATGGCGTTCGACGTTCTACATCTTCGGCGCGGTTGGCGTGGTTTGGTGCGCCTGGTGGTGGCTCTACTATCACGACAACCCGCGCGACAAGGCGGGCGTCTCCGAGGAAGAACTGGAACTCATCGGTGCGCCAAAAACCGTCGCGGCGCATCATTCGTTACCGTGGAGCACCGTTCTCCGCGACAGCAATTTCTGGATGATTCTGCTGATGTACCACACCTACTGCTGGGGATCGTACTTCTACTTGAGCTGGCTTCACACCTACTTGCAGCGCGGCCGCGGCTTCAGCGAAGACGAGATGAAGTTGTGGTCGACGTTGCCGTTCATCGTCGGTGCGTGCGGCAACCTGACCGGCGGCTTGCTGAGCGACTTCCTTTGCAAGAAGTACGGTCTCAAGTTCGGCCGCCGCGTGATCGGTTCGGCCGGCTTGGCGCTGGCCGGCGTGTTCATGCTGGCGACCTCGCAGACCGGCAGCAAAGAGGTCGCCGTGATTTGCCTCGCGCTCGGCTACGGCTGTATGGATTGCATGCTGCCCGTATCCTGGGCCGTCTGCATGGACGTGGGCAAGAAGTACGCCGGCGCGGTCTCGGGCTCGATGAACATGGCCGGTCAAATTGGCAGTTTTCTCAGCTCCGTGCTCTTCGGCTACATGGTAACGTGGATGGGCGACTATAACCGCCCGTTGATCCCGCTCGCCCTCATGCTGCTTGTCAGCGCGTATCTATTCACCCGCATCGACCCCACCAGGCAACTGGTTCCCGAAACCGCGCCCGAGCCGAAACCGAAACTACAACCCGCTTAGCTGAGTTGAAACGCCGCGGTCCGCGTCATCGGTACAACATTCGAATCGCCGAGCAACCGCGCGATTTGAAACAGCTTCGCGTCGACCTCGCCCATTTTCTCTTCGATCAACGCCAAGCGCAGCCCCAGTATCTCGTCGCCTTCGTTTGCGCCTTTTTCGGGAGCGCCCAGCACCGCGTGCCGCGCGAAATCGGACGGATCTTAGCCCTCTTTGAATCACCGCTTTCGCCGTCAAGTGGTTGATGTGACAACGCTTAACTCACATTTATTGCTACTATATGTAGTCATGTAATAGTGATCTAGTGTCTTTACATACATGATCACTAGTGATATCATGAAGTTATGTACGTGGCGGCGATCCCCAATAGGTCCTCTCCCCCCGC